>JANLPK010000296.1:0-9511 GCA_031367205.1 Alphaproteobacteria bacterium | reverse complement strand
GAAGCAGACAATGCCCTGTTTGCGCGTCCAGTCCGGCGTCTCGGTCGCGTCCGTTCCACTGCGATAGGGATCGCCGCCGAATACCTTCCACGCCGCCCAGCGCCAAAAGTAGATATAGAGATTACGCAGATGCTTGGCGTGCGCGCCGACGCCCCAGGCGACCGGCGGTTGCCAATCATCCAGAGGAGCTCGCAACCCCTTCCCGCGATCTTCCACCCAGCCGCCGTGGCCCTTGGCTTTGTCCTTGTAGGGCGGGTTGCCGATGACCACCGTAATCGGTTCATGGCGTTTGATGTGGTTGGCGGCCCGACGCGACTCCGCGACCCCGGCCAAGCTGGACGGAATCCAGGCCGTCTCCTCATCGGGGTCAGCCAGGGTGTCTGTGATATAGAGCCGAAGCTCCGTGCTGAGTGCTTTGCGCAGGTCATCGGAGGCTTCCGCCTCAGGCTTGCCCAGGGTGACGAGTTCGATCAACTCAGCGAGAATGCGCAGCTGCGCCACTGCGAATGGCCCGAACTGCAATTCAAACCCGATCAACCGTGACAGCGCCGCCGTGATCGCCCCCGGAACGGACCCGGCCCCCTCGCGCGCCTCCACCGTCGCGCGGATGGATTGCAACACGCCGAGCAAGAAGGTGCCCGTGCCCACCGCCGGATCGGCCAGACTAACCTGCGTCGACGCCAATCCATCGACCAGATTGAAGCGAGACGGCGCGCGCAGGGCCTCGTCCACCAACCGCACCATGGCGGTGACCACTTCCGGCGGCGTGTAATATGAACCCGTCCGCTTGCGGGCACTGTTGTCATACTGCTGTAGGAACAGTTCGTAGAAATAGAGCCAAGCCTCCGGCTCGCCCTTGCTCAGCTTATCCCAATCGACCACATCCAAAACGGCGGTCAAGGTCTTGAGCGAGGTGTCGAGCGTGTGCTGCTCCCCCATCTCCTCGGTCAGCAATCGCAGGGCCGACCCGATCAGAGAGTTGGACTGCCGCAAGGCCTTAGCCGCCTCGTCTATGCCGTGGGCCAAGGATATCTTGCGAGCGCGCGCCATCAACAGACCAAAGGTGACCGCCTGGGCGTAGCCGTCGGCGAACTCCTCGTCCGTCGCTGCCGGAAACAGCAGCTTGCGCCAATCCTCGGCAAGGCTGGTCAAGCCCGTCGCTTTTCGGGCCAATTGCTCAGTGACCTCATCGCGCAACAAGCGACAAAGCCGCGCCGTCGTCTCCGCCAACTGCTTTGGCGTGCGCGGCGGCAGAGGATTCCAACTGTAGAAGGCTGAGAACAAGGCCATCAGTTCCGACGGTGCAATCAAGGCCTTGCCGGAACTCTCGATATCGCCGCTCAGCCTGACAATGGGCATTTCCAGCTTGCCGTCACGCCAAAGGCTGAACCCATTCCCGTCCGTATAGATCAAGTTCGGCAGGGCTTTCAGCTTCTCCCATTGGGCTTTGTCGTGCTTGTCCTTGAACTTGGTCGGATCACAGCCCTTGCCCGGCGCCTTCACCTCGATAAACCCGATCAACGCGCCTTTGCGGGTCACCGCAAAATCGGGTCGGATCATTAAGTCGGAGAGCCGGGTTTCGCCGACCAACTCGGTGTCATTCCCCGCGATGCCGGTCATGGCCGCCAAGGCTTTCACCAAGGCCACCAGCGGCGTTCGCAACTGGTCCTCGGGCTGACCGGTGATCGCAGGGTTGTTCAGCGTCGCCTTCGCCGACACGCCGAATTGGGAGATCGCCTCCGCTAGTTTCTCGGCACTGATGTCAGTCACGGGGATGGCATCAACTCTTCTGTGGACGAGGTAAGATCATACTCTTCCCAAGTGGCCTGCGAATCAGCAAGCCTCTGCGGCGAGTGTGCATCTAGGAACGGTTCTGAGATGGTGGAGCCCACAAGTCTGTTCGGAGAGTCCGCTGGTTCGGATCAGCTCAGCCTGTTTGGCGCGGGCGAAGACCGGATGCAACCTCCCATCGCCAAGATTTTGCCAGACCCGGACGACGTGCGTAGCCGTCTGCACGCACTGTTGTCTACCGCTCGAGAAGCTCACGTCATGCCTTGGCCAGACCGCGATGCACGCATGTGGCAGACCGTCTTTCCGCAAATGGCCAACTGGCTACCGGAGACTGAAGCGACCCAGTTGCGATTTGAGTTTGCTCAAGAAATTGAGCGCTTGAAGGCGGCCTAGTCGCCTTCGCCCTCAAACCCGTCCCGTCACCGGCACCAGCGCCCCGGTCACCGCCCGCGCCTCTTCCGACGCCAGGAACAGCATCACGCTCGCCAGATCATCCGGCGCGACCCAGCTAGAGAAGTCGGCCTTGGGCATGTCGGCGCGGTTGGTTGGCGTGTCGAGGATGGAGGGGAGCACGGCGTTGACGGTCACGCCGTCGGCCTTGAGTTCTTCGGCAAGCGACTGGGTCAGGCTGTGGACCCCGGCCTTGGAGGCCGCATAGGGGCCCATGCCCAGCGCGGCCTTGATCGCCGCATTGGCGCCGACATTGACGATCCGGCCCGCCGCTGAGCGCTTCAAATGCGGGATGGCGGCACGGCAGGCATTGGTCGCGGTCTGGACGTTCATCTGGAAGAGATCGTACCAGGTGGCCGTGGCCCCCTGGCCTACCGTCTCCCACCGGAACCCCCCAGCGATGTTGAGCAGGGCGTCAATGCCACCGAAATGGTCAGCCACCTTGTCGATGGCCGCGCCTGCCGCCACAGCATCGGCCAAGTCAACCGAGCCCAGCGCAAAGTCGCCAACGCCAGCAGGCACGGGTGCGAAATCGATCAGCGCCACCCGGTTGCCCTGCCCGGCCGCAGCTTTCGCCACGGCCGATCCGAGGACCCCGAACGCGCCGGTGATGACAACGACGCGCCCGGGCATTTCGCTTACAGACGCTCGACGATGGTGACATTGGCCAAGCCGCCGCCTTCACACATGGTCTGCAAGCCATAGCGACCGCCACGGGCTTCTAGCGCATTGAGCAAGGTCGCCATCAGCTTGGTGCCCGAGGCGCCGAGCGGATGGCCCAGCGCAATCGCCCCGCCATTGACGTTGAGCTTGGCGTGATCGACGCCCAGATGTTTCATGTAAGCCACCGGCACCGAGGCGAAGGCCTCGTTGACTTCGAACAGGTCAATATCGTCGACCGTCATGCCGGCCTTCTTCAAGGCGCGCGCTGTGGCGGGCAGCGGGGCTTCCAGCATGATCACCGGATCGTGGCCGATCAGGGTCATGTGATGGATGCGGGCCAGCGGCTTGACGCCCAGTTGCTTAAGGCCGGCTTCGGAAACCACCATCACGCCAGACGCGCCGTCGCAGATCTGGCTGGACGAGGCCGCCGTGATCACGCCGCCCTCGCGCAGCAGCTTCACGCCGCGAATGCCGTCGAGGCTGGCGTCGAACCGGATGCCTTCGTCGACATTGTGGAGGGTCACATTGCCGTCAGCGTCGGTCACTTCGATGCCGACGATCTCGTTCTTGAAGGCCCCGGCTTGGGTGGCCGCTATGGCGCGCTGATGGCTCTCATAGCTGAACTGGTCCAGGTCATCCTTGGTCAGGCCGTACTTCTCAGCGACCATCTCGGCCCCGACAAACTGGCTGAACTGAATGTTGGGATAGCGAGCTTCTTGGTTGGGGCTCTTGGGTAGACCAAAGCCGTTCTGGGCAGGCAGGGCGACCGACAGGCCCATGGGCACCCGGGTCATGCTCTCGACGCCGGCGGCGATGACGATGTCCATGGTGCCGCTCATCACGGCCTGGGCCGCGAACTGCAACGCCTGTTGCGAGGATCCGCACTGGCGATCGACGCTGGTGCCGGGCACGCTTTCGGGAAGCTTGGAGGCCAAGACGGCATTGCGCGCCACATTGGTCGATTGCTCGCCCACCTGCATCACGCAGCCCATGATCACGTCTTCAATCAGGGCCGGATCGCAGCCGGTGCGGTCGACCAGATCGTTCAAGACATTGCCGGCCAAATCGGCAGGGTGCCAACCCTTCAGTTTGCCGCCCTTGCGGCCACCGGCGGTGCGCGTTGCCGCGACGATATAGGCTTCAGCCATGGTCTTGCTCCTGTGCTCTAGCGCGGAGATCGCGCGTCAGGGGCAAACATAGTCCCGCGACCCAGGGGAAGCCAAGTCTGGAGCGCGTTCCGAAAAGTGGGGACCGGTTTTCGGATGAAACGCGCGACCAAGAAGAAGCGGCTAGACCGGCGCGCTTTGGCCGTAGAAGGCGATCTTGAACCGGCTCCACCACAGGACCTTACCAAGACCCCGCGCGGCCCGGTCGAGGGCAAAGGCATAGCGCGGTGATCCGACCAGCCGTCGCGCACCCGCCAGCAGGCCATAGAGCCCAGCTTGCACCACACCCACCAGCATCCAGCGGGCAATGCCGACCCTGTCCGGCGGCGATTGGGCGGCGCAGGCCTCGGTCGGACCCTGACCGTAGCCGAAGGCGCGACGGATCGTGTAGCCCAGGGTCAGGCGCTGCGGCAGCGGATCCTCCCAGACCCAGGCCGCAGGCTCCCACGCGAACTTGGCCCCCCGTGCCTTCATCTGGCCGAACAATAGGTCGTCCTCGCCCCCGGTGTGATTGCGTAATGTCGAGAACGGTTGGGCAGGATCAGGCAGGCTGGCGCGGACAATCAGACTGTCGCCGCAGCCGTAATAGTCTGCGATCACCCCCGGCTCACTCGGCCCAAGACGTGAGAAAAACCATTCGAGATAGGCCCGGTGCGGCCCCGTCACCGCGGGCGCACGCCCGCGCACCGGGCCAAACACCACGTCAGCTTGATAGCGCGTTTGCGCGGCCAGCAGAGCGGCCAACCAACCCTCCGGTGCCTCTTCGTCATCATCCAGAAAGGCGATCAGCTCCCCCTTGGCCTCACCCATCGCCGCATTGCGGGCATTGGCCACACCGGCGGCGGGCTCATGCACATAACGGACCGGAAATACCGCGAGCTTCGCCAGAGCCAAGACCGCCGCCTGGGCAGAGGGTCTCTGGTCATTGTCAACCACCACCAGCTCGAGGTTGTTGACCCCAACCTGCGCGATCACCGAACGCACAGCCGTGTCCAGGCCCTGCGGTCGCCGCTGGGTCGGAATGACTACGCTGACAAGGCGGTTGGGCTCAGACATTGCCCGCACTCTAGCGATGGCAGGTTAGGGAATGGTGGATCGGCCGAACGACGCCGCCAAAATAGCCTCAAGACCGGCGGCATCCACCGCATCGAAGGCCGCTTGCTCCACGGCATCGACATCAAACACCGCGATCAGCACGCCCGCCGCATCAAACACCGGCACCACGATCTCACTGGCCGAGCGACTGTCGCAGGCGATGTGGTCCGGAAAGGCATGCACGTCCGGCACCAACTGGGTCAGCCCCGTGGCTGCCGCTGCGCCGCAGACCCCGCGACCAAAGGCGATCCGCAAACACCCCAAACTCCCCTGATAAGGCCCCACCACCAGTTCCTGAGGGCGATCAGGATCGACCACATAGAACCCGGTCCAGAAATAATGCTCAAAACTGCCCGCCAGCATTGAGGCCACCGTGGCCATCCGGGCCGTCAGATTGGGCTCGCCGTCCAAGACCGACGCGATCTCTTCTGCAACCGCCGCATAGCGTGCCGCCTTCTCGCCCGGCAGGGTCAGGTTATTGAACGCTTCGGCCATAGGCGATCTCTAGACCAAATGCGCCAAGGCCACCAAGGCCAAGGTCACGGTGATGGCCCCGCCGATCCGGGTGGCGATCTGGGCAAAGGGCATCAGTTGCATCCGGTTGGCCGCTGTCAGGATCGCCACGTCCCCCGTCCCGCCTTGGCCCGAGTGGCAAGCCGTCACGATGGCCACGTCGATGGGATACATGCCGATGAACCGCGCGGTGAAAAATCCGGTGGTCATCAGGGCCGCAACCGTGGCCACAATGGTGATCACATTGGCCGGGCTGATCGCCGCCATCAGCTTCTCCCAGGGCGTCAGGGATACCCCGATGGCGAACAGCAACGGATAGGTCACCGCCGTGCGGAAGAATTCGTAAAGCGACGCCGCCCCGGCTTCCAGCGACGGTGGCGCGGCCCGCGCCAGCTTCAGCACCACCGCCAAGAACAGCATCGTCACCGGCCCCGGCCAGCCGAACAGTTTCTGCGCCAAGGCCCCGGTCAGGTAGAGGCTCACGGCGGTCACCCCAGCTGCGGCCAGGGTCGATGCCGAGACGGCGGGACTCTGTTTCACCGCCGCCACATCCAACGCGACTTCGCCTGGCGACAACCGCCCCTCCCCGGTCAGATGCGGCAGGCGCTTGCCCAGCAGATTAAGCGCCCCGGAGAGCAGGATCGCCGTCAAGCTGCCGAACATCACTGCCGGCAACAATTCCGCCAACAGGCCGCCGGACTCCAACCCCATGATCTGCCCATACCCCACCGACAGCGGGATCGCCCCTTCCCCCACACCGCCCGCCATGATCGGCACCACAATGAAGAAGAGGGTGTGCTTGGGATCCAGGCCCAGCGCCGTGCCGACCCCCATGCCCACCACCCCAGCCACAACGGACCCTAGTGCGAGCGGCGCAAAGATCTTCAAAAACCCCGAGACCAATACCCGCCGGTCCATGCTGAAGATCGAGCCGACAATGATCGCGGCGATAAACAGATAGAGAAAATTGCTGGCCTTGGTGAAGCTCTTGATCGAGTCCACAACGCTCAATGGCAGAAGGTGCGCATAGACCAAGTATGAAGGAATGAAGGTCGCAAATATCGCTGCGGCACCCATCTGGCCAAGGAACGGAATCCGTTTGCCCAACTCCGCACAGCCAAACCCGCCAAGGCTCAGCATGGCGATATTCATCAAGATGTCGGAAGGCACCTTTCCCACCGCCACGAACCCCGCCGTCAGGGCCGCCAACAGCAGAAACACCGGTGCCGGAATGATCCCAATCCGGAACTCCACAAACCGCCACCAGAGGCGCAACGGTTGGTCGGCATCAGGGTCAGAGAGAGGAAGGGCCATGGGATTCTTTTACGACCTGCGGCCCGTCGCCGATACAGTTCAGCATCTGGTGGGCCCGGTAGGACTCGAACCTACAACCAGACCGTTATGAGCGGTCGGCTCTAACCATTGAGCTACAGGCCCGACGCAGGCGCGCGGAGCGGTCGGTTACCACGGGCGGAGCGTCGCTTAAAGCCTGCGTTCATGTTCAACTTGCGAACATGGCGCACTTGACCCATTCGGGTCATGGGTGAAACACAATTGTTGCGCTTAGTCTCCGCCCTGTCCTCTGACTTGGAGCTCTCCATGAAGTCCCTCATCCGCGCCAGCCTGCTTGGTCTGTTGCTGGCCACCGCCTCGGTCGTCCCGGCCGCCATCGCCCAGTCTGGAACCGCCGGAGCCGAACGCATGCCCACCCCAACGACGCTTAGCCTCAATGCCTTTGGCGAGGTGCGCATGGCACCCGACATGGCGTCGATCAATCTTGGCGTAAACACCGAGGCCCCCACCGCTGCTGGCGCTCTGCAAGCCAATGCCGCCCAAATGACCAAGGTGTTCGCCGAGCTGAAGAAGGCCGGGATCGAGCAGAAATACATCCAGACCTCGGGCCTGAACCTCACTGCGCAATATGACTATGTGCAGAACGAGCCACCGAAACTGCGCGGCTATCAGGCCACCAATCAGGTGACCGTGGTGGTCAAAGATCTCACCAAGCTCGGTCCAGCCGTCGATGCGACGGTCAGGGCTGGGATCAATCAGGTCAACGGCATCAGCTTCGGCATCTCAGACCCGTCCGCCGCCGAAGACGCCGCCCGCCAGAAAGCCATCAAGGCCCTTATGGCCAAGGCCAATCTCTATGCCACAGCCACCGGCTACAAGGTCTCTCGCTTGGTCACGCTCAGCGAGGGCGGCGGCTATACCCCGCCCCAACCGGTGCCGATGTATGCCATGGCGCGTGCGGAAAAAATGAGCGACTCCACCCCCGTCTCCGGCGGTGAAATGAGCATCCGCATCGACGTCAATGCGGCGTTTGAATTGGCGAAGTAGGGCGCTAACAGACGGAGCCCCTCCGGGGGCTCCGTTCCTCAGGCTGCCCTGATGTCGGTCAATGGAAAATCATCGCCCTTGTAGAGCATGATGCCACCGGCTTCTTGCGCGCAGGCATAGGCAAAGCAATCCCCGAAATTGAGCGCCGCCGGATGTCGCCCTTTGCCATATCGGTCGAAGGCAGAGATCGCCAAGGCTCGCGACTCTGCCGACACTTCTCTCACCTCAATCTCCAGGGCCCTCATAAAAGCCTCCACTTCCGCCTGACCATCCGTCACTGACAGGTCGAGGATTCGTGACACGGCGACAACCGTCTCCCAAACCGCCAGGGGTGAAGTCTCCCTCGCGCCATGATTACCCAGTCGGGCGAGCAGTTCTGTGGCATCTGCCTCGCCGGTGATCATCGACGTCAACGCTGACGCATCGACGAACATCAGTTGTCCTCATAAAGCGCGTCGATGTCCGCCTTGGTCATAGGGTCTGTTGCGGCCGGACCGGCCTTCAGCCTAAGTCTGCGAGCAAACTCAACGCCAATCTCAACCAATGACGGCTTGATTTGCTCCCGCTCCAACTCGTGGCGCAGCGCCTGACGCACAACCTCGGTCTTGGTCAACCGCCTCAATTCAGCCAAGCGGTCCGCTAGCCGATCAACCTCTGCATCTTTTACGTAAAGTGGCATGGTTATAGCCTCTTGAAATATACCAATATACCTATAGCATATACGCTGGATTGCGGGATGTCATCCTTCGATGATCCAATGCCGAGCGCAGGGTCGATCCTGAGTCCGTTCGTGGTGTTGGTGTCGTTCGTGGACCAGTCCCTAAAGCCCCGCGCCCCTAAACGCCTCGGCCAGCTTATCGACCATCACGATGCCTGGTGGCACGGTCTTGCCCTCCATCACGGCCGCATAGGCAAGATCAGGATGGCCGGCGACCGGACCTGAGGCCCAGCTCACGCCGCGCGAACCGTCCGGGCTGGAATGACAGCTGGCTGTGGCGGGCGTCTTGGCCGCTTCCAGCAGATCATCGACCTTCCGTGTCGCCGCAACTTGGCAACTGGGCCAAGCCCTGCCGCAGACCACATTGGTTCCATAGCGGTACGACACCTTGCCCCCCTGAGCGATCAGCACACAGGTATTGGGATCACCGATCGCCTGGGTTATCGCCGCGTCTAACCCCGCCTTCGTCACCCCACCTGGCAGAGGCGGCGCGCAGCCGCTCAGCATCACCAATATGGCCCCAAGGCCGAACATCACGCGCATTGAGTTCATCCTCTTCAGCTAAGCTCCGGCGACCAAGTTCACAACCACCCCTTGACGAAACCCGCGTCAACCGACGCAATGTTCCTTAAGTTTACGAGGAACACGCCCATGGACGCCCCGACACCCGGTCACGCCACCTTTGACGCCGACACCCTAGCCCGCATTCCCGGCGCCTTGCAGGGCGTGGTTGAAGCCGGCGACCTTTCCGGTTTCGTGACCTTGATCTGGCGCA
>JANLPK010000293.1:0-15214 GCA_031367205.1 Alphaproteobacteria bacterium | reverse complement strand
GTCGGTCTATGTAAGCGACGATGCCCGCAGACGAGGTGTCGGTCGACTTCTCTATCAAGAGCTCTTGAGCCTACTTGGCCAACAGGGGCTTAGGTCGATCTTCGCGGGTATTGCACTCCCCAATGCCCCGAGTGTTGCACTGCACGAGGCAATGGGCTTCGAACCAGCCGGGGTCTATAAGCAAGCTGGCTTCAAGCTTGGAGCCTGGTGGGATGTCGGGTGGTGGCGGTTGGGCTTAACCGACTCATCCGAGCCCCCGACCGCGCCAATACCCTACCCGGAAGTCTTTTCCCGCTCGCGGCTCGTCCCTTAGCCTGCTTCGCACTGCCTCAAACCGCCCGCACACTCTTCACCACCGCCTTGCCGCCATGCAGGTCAATCGCCATGGGCGGTCGGTCTGGAAACTCGACCATCAACCTCAGTTCCCCGCCGAGCGCCCGGACATGTCGGCGCAAGGTTGAAACCAGCGCATCCTCGCCGTGTTCCAGCTTCGAGATGCGATCTTGTGACGTCCCGGTTGCGGCGGCGACCTCGACCTGAGTGCGCTTCACCGCCTCTCGGACTTGGCGCAGGGTGTATTCGGCGATCAGTTCTTCTCCGCGAGCCTCTCCGGCTTCCCGAACAGCGTCGGGTTGGCGGGCGATCCAATCGTTGCCATCCACGGTACGATATGTCATTTGAGCGCCTCCAGATGTTGATCAAACCGAGCATCGGCCCGCATGATGAGTCCCTTATAAAATCGGTTCGAACTGACCCCAGATTTGTCGCCACCAACCAACAAGATGGCTTGGCGTTGTGGATCAAAGGCAAAGGCTAAGCGCCAAACACCGCCGTCGGCGCGAAACCGCAGCTCCTTCATATTCGCATGCTTAGAGCCGCCCAATGTATCAACGTTTGGCCGACCAAGACTTGGCCCCGCATGTGCCAGCAGCCGAATGCTCGCTACAAGCTCTGCGCGGACAGGGGCAGATAGATCATCAGCCTCTTTGGCGAACTCCGGATGGAATTGAACCGACCAAGCCGTCACTTAATATGCGTCATAATGAATATTAATTCAAGTGAATATGATAAATTCTTGAAAGTCGCCACGCGAATGAGTCCATCAACCTGGCCGCATCCCAAACCGCTCCGCATTCCGCGCCTTGGCCTTCATCGCCTCGATCTCGCGATCCCGACGCGGCGTATGACTCTCCAAACTTCCCAACAGCCGCTGCCCCGCCGCGAACACCTCATCGATGGCCATCTCAAACGCCGCAGCATTGGCCTTGGACGGCGCATTGAATCCGCTCAGTTTGCGCACAAATTGCAGCGCCGCCGCTCGGATCTCAGCCTGCGTCGCCGGAGGCTCGAAATTGTGCAGGGTCTTGATGTTGCGGCACATGGGTCATTCCTCGTCCTAAGCCGCCACCAATCCCTTCGCCGCCACGGCACCCTCGATCATCGCGTAGAAATCTGCCGCAAACTGCTTGGTCTGGCCCAGCGGGCTGGCCTTCAGCATGCCGCGCAGCTCAGTGCGCAGAGTTTGCCTGCGCGCTGGATCGCCAGCCAGTTTCACGGCGTGGGCCAGGAAATCCTCCTCGTTGAACGCACAGAGATCGCCCAGTCCGGCATTGCTAAGGATCGAATAGCTCAGCCGCTCAAACACCGCCTCGCCCACCAGACTGATCACCGGCACGCCCATGAACAGCGCCTCGCAGGTGGTGGTGCCGCCGGTCTGGGGGAAGGTGTCGAGGGAGATGTCGATGTCGTTATAGAAGGGCATGTGAGCTCCGCGCACATCCTCGAACCGGATCCGCTCAACCGGCACGCCCTCAGCGGCAAAGATCGCCTCGATGTTCTTTCGGAAGGTCGGTGCCCCGCCTTCGGGGCGCACAAACATGAACCGCGCGTCGGGCACAGCGGCGGTCACCCGTGCCCAGGCCTGCACCATAGCTTTGGAATATTTGTAAGGGTTGTTGGCGGTGCCGAAGGTCAGGAAACCGTTGCGGGTTTGCGGGATCACCGGATTGATCGGCCGCGGCGGGAAGGCCAGTTCGCCCATGGCGATCCAGCTCTTGGGCATCAGCAGCGGCACCTCCATCACCAACTCCCGGCGCGGCGGCACCACATAGGGATCGAGGATAAAGTGGTCGATATTCGAAAGTCCCGCCGAGTGCGGATAGCCTAACCAACTGGCCTGCAAACGCGCCGGCTTATAGGCCATGACGCCGATCTTGTTCATATGGGTCGACCCGCCCAGCTCGATCAGCATGTCCAGCTGATCATTGGCGATCAATTGCGCCGCAGCCGGGTCAGTGATCTCCTTTTCCCAGCGGAAGTGATCGACCATGCCGCGAATTCGCGCTTGCAATGTGTCTTCGCCGTGCAGGTAAAAGGAGTAGCAGTAGATCTCGAACCGGCTGCGGTCATAGTGTTCGAAGAGGGGCAGGGCGAAATAGGCCACCGGGTGGGCTCGCAGGTCCGATGACATAAAGCCCAGACGAATCTTGCCGTCGCGTGCGCGGGGTTTGGGATGATGGATCGGCCGAAGCTTGGTCCGCGAAAGCACGAGGTCGCCCCAGATGCGGTGATGCTCCATCAGCTCGTCACGGTCCTCGGGGGTCTTCACCCGGGCCAAGTGCGCCAAGAGAGCCGTGTGTTTGCCGCTGTTGGCATAGAGCCTGCCCATCTCGGCAAACGGCGACAGGGCGTCCGAGGCATCATAGTCAGCCAGCCGGGTGAAGATCTCCGAGGCGATCTTCAGGTGGCTCGGAGTCAGCTCGATCATGTCTTTAGCGTCCTGCAGCACGCCGTAGGCCTGCTCCAGCATGTCAGACTCCTTGTCCGTGCGCGTGCGACCAAGGCTCTCGGCGAGCGCCATGCGGTATTCGCTGTTCTCCGGCTCCAGCTCGATGGCCTTACGCATATGGATGTGGGCCAGCTGGCGATTGTCCTCGGCCACCGTCGTGCCGATCTGAAAGTGTAACCAGCCCACATCACCGAATTGCCACAAGAGGGAGGTGAGGAACGTCTCGGCCTCCTTCATGCGGCCGGCCCGGCGTAGCATGGTGGCCTTGGATTCCCGGATCTTCTGGTTGTCGGGCATGGCGGCGAAGGCGGCGTCATAGATCGGCAAGGCGTCCAGGGCCTCCCCCCGTTCGGCCACCACCGACATCAAATCCAACCAGGCATCGATGAAATCGGGCTTCTGTCGCGTCGCCAAGCGCATCCGCATCTCGGCCTTTTCCAGGTCACCGGCATGCCAATAGCCGCGACCCAGTCCACGTTGGAATTCGGCATTGGTCGGGGTTACCCGGACCAACTTGGTCCAGGTGGCGATGGCCGACGGGCCGTCGCGCCGGTCGTTGTAGATATTGCCCTTGTTGATCAGCGGCGCGATGCTCTTGGGGTTGAGTTTTTCGCAGCGATCGAGCGCCTTCAGGGCCTCATCAAACCGCTTCAGGCGGCGTAAGGCGACGCCAAGATTGTTCCAGAGATCGAAGTCTTTGACGTAGATCTCCGCGCCTTTGCGGGCCCAGATTTCACCGGCCTCATAGTCCTTGTCGCGGATCAAGATCGCAGAGAGGTTGCGGTAAACCGATGCTGGCGCGACCGGGTCGAGGTTCAGCTGTTCCATCGTCAGGGCTAAGCCCTCATCGCGGCGACCAGCCGAGAAAGCTGCTTCGGCTTGGGCGAACCGCGTCAGAGGCATCGAGTTTTCCTGTTCCTTTGGATCGGGCAATCTAGTCAGATGGAGGGGCGGTGCCAACCGACAGTTGGAAAACAGGTGTCACATGATGGACACTGCCCGTGGGCAAGATGGTCGTTTGGAGATTCGCCTTGATTCAGGTCCGCAAACGCGACGCTCCGATACACGCTGCGCTCAGCGCTGCAGGTTGCGGATCGTTGGTCGTTCTGGGACTGATCATATTTGCGGGACTGGCCCCTGCGGCCGGGGTTGCGGGGGTGATCATCATGGTCGCCTCGGCATCCCTCATCGGATGGTGGATCGCGGCGCAAGACGACCCGGCATCACACGGACTGATAGCGCCAAACGGCGTGACCCATGAAGGCTCGCCGCCCTATGCCAGCCTGTTGGACGCGCTGCCCGATCCGCTGTTGGTGATCTCGGCGGCCTACGCCGAAGATCCGGTCGGACCGAAATTCATCCTGACCAATGCCGCAGCGCGCGATTTGTTAAGAATTCAGGGCAATGAGGGCCTCTTGGTCACCGCCATCCGCGACCCCATGGTCCTTGAAGCCGTCGACGAAGCCCTGTTTGGAGCCGTAGTCTCAGAGGCAATCTATGAGATCGGCGGAACCCAGGCCCGTGTCCTTCGAGCCATCGCCAAACCGTTGCTCGGGCGGGTGCCCGGCGCTCACTTGGCAATGCTGGTCTTGCGCGACGAAACCGACATTCGGAGCGCCGAGCGCACCCGCGCCGACTTCCTGGCCAACGCCAGCCATGAGCTGCGCACCCCTCTGGCCTCCTTGAGCGGGTTCATTGAGACCCTACGCGGCCATGCCCGCACCGATGAGGCTGCCCGCGAAAAGTTCTTGGCCATCATGCAATCTCAGGCCGAACGCATGAGCCGGTTGATCGACGACCTACTCTCGCTAAGCCGGATCGAATTGAATGAGCATATTGCGCCCGACGACGAGGTCGATATTGCCGTGGTTGTGAAGGAGGTGATGGATGGCTTGGCACCCCTGGCTCGCGAAAGGTCAGTTCAGTTTGAGGAGGTGCTCTGTCCTGCGGGCCAAGCCCTGTGCCTCGGCGACCGCGATCAATTGGTCCAGGTTGTTCAGAACCTCGCGGACAATGCCCTAAAGTATGCTCCGCGCGGCAGCAACATCTCAGTCAGTTTGACAACGGGTCTTACCGCGCAGTCGGCGGCCAGCGCCAAAGACCCGTCGGCGGCGCGCCTATCCTTGCTGACCCCCGATCACAGCCAAGCTCGCTATGCTGCTTTCCAGGTTACCGACAGCGGCCTGGGCTTGGCCCGGGAAAACCTGCCGCGGTTGACTGAACGGTTCTATCGCGTCGAGGGCCAGAAGAGTGGTGAGAAATCCGGCACGGGTCTCGGCTTGGCCATTGTCAAACACATCGTCAACCGCCATCGCGGCGGCATGATGGTGGAGAGCATCGAGGGGCACGGCACCACCTTCACCGTCTACTTCCCCCTAAATCCAGCCAATCAGCGGGCTTTGTCCGGCGACTCGGGTGATGTTACAAAACTGTCCTAAAAGTGTCGTAGAACCCTGACGGTCGGCGTGTAGAGACAGCTGCAGACTTCCAAGCCCAGCCGCCACGGCGGTAACAATCTGACCGGAAACCGCAAAACCGCATGCTCACCTGGGTTGCCCTCCTGGCCTTGGCGCTGTTCTCAGGAGCCGGCTATTTCGCCGCTCGGCGCAAGGCGCTGACTGCGGCGGGTGGGCGTGCGGCGGCTCTGCACTCCCTGCCTGGGTACTATGGGAGTTTCGTTGCCCTATGGGTTGGCGTTCCGGCGACACTGGTCGTCTTGGCGGCCGCGTCGTTGGGCGATCGCATTGAGTCGGCAGTCCTACGCAGCGACCCGCCGGCAGCTATCGCCGGCTTAGACGCCGAGCAACGGAACGTATTCTTCGACGACGCTCTAGCCATCGCCAAGTCCAGCCAGCCCAGCCAGACTGTTTACGAGAGCGCTCAGAAGGCGGCTCTGGACCAGACCGTCGCGCGGGCAAAGTCGACGAGTCGGCTCATCGCGACGGCGGCCATGTCTGCGGCGATCGTGTTGGCCTTGCTTGGCCTGTTCATCGCCTATCCCAAGGTCCGGCCGGACTTCCGCGCGCGCAATCGGGTGGAAGGCTGGATCGCTGGCCTATTCATCGCCTGCTCGGTGACCGCGATCCTGACCACCGTCGGGATTGTATCTTCTCTTGTCTGGGAGAGTTGGCGCTTCTTCCAATCGGTGTCGCCGATCGAATTTCTGTTCGGACTTGAATGGGATCCGCAGATCGCTATGCGCGCCGACCAATACGGGTCTCAGGGCGCATTTGGGGCGATCCCCTTGTTTGCCGGCACCTTCCTGATCATGATGATCGCCATGCTGGTCGCCGCACCCATCGGCCTCTTCTCAGCAATCTATCTCTCCGAATATGCCGGTGGCTGGACCCGAGCCGTGGTCAAACCGATGCTGGAAATCTTGGCTGGGGTTCCCACTGTGGTCTACGGCTTCTTTGCCGCCCTGACCGTCGGCCCGCTCTTCCGGTCATTTTTCAACGGTCTTGGCGCGATGATGCTCGGTGGACCCTTGAACGGGCTCGGGCTCTATCTCGGCGGCGTGCAGAACCAGATGGCTCTGGTGGCCGGTGCGGTGATGGGGATCATGCTGATCCCCTTCGTATCATCGCTTTCCGACGACATCATCAATGCCGTGCCCCAGTCCCTAAGGGATGGCAGTCTGGCCATGGGCGCGACCCGGTCAGAGACCGTCAAACAGATCGTTCTGCCGGCCGCCCTTCCCGGGATCATGGCCGCCCTATTGCTCGCCGTGTCCCGGGCCGTTGGTGAGACGATGATTGTCACCATGGCCGCCGGCCTCCAGGCCAAGACCACAATCAATCCCCTCGATACTGTCACCACCGTCACCGTTCAAATCGTCACGCTACTGACCGGAGACCAAGAGTTCGACAGCCCCAAAACACTCGCAGCGTTCGGCCTGGGTCTCACCCTCTTCGTCGTGACCCTGGGGCTCAACATCATCGCTCTACGCATCGTTCAGAAATACCGGGAACAGTATGACTGAACTCGCCCCTCAACCCACCCAGACGGCGTTGCGCCAGCTTGTCGAAGCCCGACTAAAGGGTCGCCATGCCAAGGAGGCGCGGTTCCGAAACTACGGCCGCGCCGCCATCTTCATCGCCTTGGCTTTCCTCGCCATTTTGCTTGGGCGCATCATCAGCCAAGGCTACTCGACCTTCATCGATTACCAGCTGACCACCTCGGTCTATGTGGATCCGGCGCGGGTTGATCGTCAGGACATCGCCGGTGCAAACCTTGACCTAATGATCGCCGACCAGATGTTGGTCAGACTTGGCGTCAAGGATGACGACTATGGCACCAAGTCCGGCAAGATCATGGAACTGCTGTCCAATGATCTGGGCTATCAGCTATTGGCCAAGGTCAAGGCTGACCCGTCGCTGATCGGAAAATCAGTGATGCTTAAAGGGCCGGTGCGCTCTGACGGTGCACTCTATTTCAAAGGCGAGATCAAGCGATCCTCGCCTGAGGGCGAACGCAAGCTGGACAATGAACAACTGGGTTGGTTGGACGCTATGCGCGCCAAAGGTCTGATCAACCGACAATTCAACACGGGCTTCTTCACCCACTCTGACTCGACGGAGCCGGAGCAGGCCGGGGTCTTGGGTGCAGTGGTCGGTTCAGCGATGATGCTCTTCGTCACCGCCCTACTGGCCGTTCCCATTGGCGTCCTGGCCGCCACCTATCTCGAGGAATTCGGGGCCAAGAACCGCTGGACAGACTTCGTAGAGGTCAACATCAACAACCTCGCTGCGGTGCCGTCGATCGTCTACGGCCTGCTGGGCTTGGCGGTGTTCATCAATTGGCTGCACGTCCCCAGATCCTCACCGCTGTTGGGCGGATTGGTCCTGGCTCTGATGGCTCTGCCCACCGTGATCATCGCCACCCGCTCGGCGCTAAGGGCGGTGCCGCCTTCCATCCGTGAGGCCGCATTGGGTGTCGGCGCATCGCCCACCCAGACCGTGTTCCATCATGTCCTGCCCTTGGCCATGCCCGGCGTGATGACCGGTGCGATCCTCTCCCTGGCTCACGCCTTGGGCGAAACCGCACCGCTGTTGATGATCGGCATGATCTCATTTGTCCCAGGTGTGCCTGAGAGCTTGACCGGATCAGCGACGGTCCTGCCTGTGCAGGTGTTCATCTGGGAGAACGCCTCTGAACGCGGCTTCCACGAGCGGACCGCTGGGGCGATCATGGTGCTGCTCGCCTTCATGATTGTCATGAATCTGGCGGCGATCCTTGTGCGACGTCGCTTCGAGCGACGCTGGTGACCCAATGACCCCTAGACACTTCTTGAGGCCCATCATGACCCGACAGCGCGACGACGCTGTGGCGCTTGCCCCAAGCCCCAAGCCTGCGCTTGATCGCGGGCACGGTACAAACGCGGATCCAGCGATCAAGATCAAACTGCGCGACATCAATGTCTTCTACGGCGAGAAACAAGCGCTGTTCGATGTCGGTCTCGATGTGCCCGAGCGCGCGGTCACCGCCCTGATTGGGCCCTCCGGCTGCGGAAAATCCACCTTCCTGCGCTGCATCAACCGGATGAACGACACCATTCCAGGGGCTCGCGTCGAAGGCCGGATCGAGCTGGACGGTGAGGACGTCAATGACAAGTCCATCGACCCCGTCGTACTGCGCGCTCGGGTCGGCATGGTGTTTCAGAAACCCAATCCATTCCCAAAGACCATCTTCGAGAACGTCGCCTACGGTCCGCGTATCCACGGCATTGCATCAGGCAAGGCGGAGCTGGAGGCCATCGTCGAACGTTCGCTGAAACGAGCGGGTCTCTGGAAGGAAGTCTCCGAGCGCTTGCATCAACCCGGAACCAGCCTTTCCGGCGGCCAGCAACAACGTTTGGTTATTGCCCGCGCCATCGCCGTTAGCCCCGAAGTCATCCTCATGGACGAACCCTGCTCGGCCTTGGACCCCATCGCCACCGCGCGGATTGAGGAGTTGATCGACGAACTCCGCACCCAATACTGCATTGTCATTGTCACTCACTCGATGGCCCAGGCCGCGCGGGTCAGCCAAAAGACTGCCTTCTTTCATATGGGGAAACTTGTGGAGGCCGGACCCACCGGCGAGATCTTCACCAACCCCCGCGACACCCGCACCCAAGATTACATCACCGGCCGGTTCGGCTGAGGACATTGCCATGAACGAACACATCGTCAAATCCTACGAAGATGAGCTCAACACCCTCACCGCCGAGTGCGCGCGGATGGGCGGGCTCACCGAGGCTCAAGTGGCCGACGGTCTCGACGCGGTCATCAAGCGCGATCAGGCCCTGGCCGAGCAGGTCATTGCCCGCGATGAGAAGCTGGACGTCCTACAGGCCGACATTGAGCGCAAAGCCATCCGCCTAATCGCTCTGCGCCAACCCATGGCCAATGACCTGCGCCGCACTGTCGCAGCCATGAAGATTGCCACCAACTTGGAACGCTGCGGTGATCTGGCCAAGAGCATCGCCAAACGCACCATCATCTTGGTTTCAGCTGAGTCTATGACCCCACTGACGCGCTCTATCGAGCGGATGGGACGTCTGGTCGTCGGCCGCCTGAAGGAAGTCCTAGATGCCTATACCAGCTCCAATGACGGCCAGGCGGTCAGCGTCTGGACGCGGGATGCTGAGGTTGACGAGCACTATAACAGCCTATTCCGCGAACTCCTGACCTACATGATGGCCGATCCCCGGACGATCACTGCCTGCGCCCACCTCTTGTTCGTGGCCAAGAACCTGGAGCGGATCGGTGATCACGCCACCAACATCGCCGAGATCATCCACTACGAAATCACCGGCGATGAAATGATCGCTGCGGATCGTCCTCGCACCGATGCCCTGCCGACGGTGGGAGACAAAACGTGATTCCGCAAATCTTAGTGGTCGAGGACGAGGACGCGCTCTCTACCCTGCTGCACTACAATCTCGACAAAGAAGGCTACGACGTCGTCCTGGCCGCCGATGGTGAAGAAGCCCTCACCCTAGTTTCGGAGCACCTGCCGGACCTCATCATCCTAGATTGGATGCTGCCCAAGGTGTCGGGCATTGAGGTCTGTCGCCGCCTGCGCCAGCGAACCGAGAGTCGCAACGTGCCGATCATTATGCTGACGGCCAAAAGTGAAGAGACCGACCGTATTCGCGGCCTCGATACCGGAGCAGATGACTACATCGTCAAACCCTTCGCTATGAGCGAACTCTCCGCCCGAATCCGAGCGGTATTGCGCCGCATTCGACCGGGACTCACTGAGGATAAGGTTCGCTGCGGAGATCTGGTGATCGACAGGGTTGCTCACCGGGTGAAGCGCGCGGGCGCTGAAATTCACCTGGGTCCAACTGAGTTCCGTCTACTCGACTATCTCATGCAACACCCCGGCCGCGTGTTCTCACGCGAACAACTGTTGGACGGTGTTTGGGGCTCCGACGTCTATGTGGAGGCCCGCACTGTCGATGTGCATGTGGGCCGACTGCGCAAAGCGATCAATCCGGCCGGCGTGCAAAGGGACCCGATCCGAACGGTTCGCTCAGCCGGATATTCCCTCGATAGCGAAGCCTGAGTCGCCTATTTATGGAGTGCGGCTATGTGGGCGACTTCGTCCGCTGACCCCAGCATGACCGAGATGCGTTGATGCAGGCCGGTCGGCTGGGCATCCAGAATATCGCCAAATCCGTCAAAGGCTGCGCCCCCGGCTTGCTCGATGATCAATGACATCGGATTGGCCTCATACATCAGCCGCAGCTTACCCGCGCGGTCCGGCTCCCGCACGTCCCAAGGATAGAGGAAGACCCCGCCGCGCATCATGATGCGGTGGACATCGGCCACCATTGAGGCGATCCAACGCATGTTGAAATTTTTGCCGCGCGGGCCGCTCTCACCGGCCAGGCAGGCCTCGACATACCCCCGCACAGCCGGTGCCCAGTGGCGCATGTTCGAGGCGTTGATAGCGAATTCTTTGGTTTCCTTGGGCACCTTTATGGCGGTCGCTGTCTGAATCCAGGCACCGCTCTCCGGGTCCAGGGTGAAGGCCGACACGCCATCTCCAAAGGTCAAAACCATAGTGGTCTGAGGGCCGTAGACCACATAACCCGCGCAGACTTGATTGCGGCCGGCTTGCATGAAGTCCGCCTCGATGGCCGCCCGACCTATTGCCGTCTTCGGCACGGGCAAGACCGAGAAAATGGTTCCAATCGAGACATTGACGTCGATATTGCTGGAGCCGTCCAGGGGATCGAACAACAGCAAGTAGCCGCCCTTCGGTCCCGCGCTGCGGACCGGATGGATCGTATCCATTTCCTCAGATGCCATCGCGACGACACCCTGCGCGGCGGCGCATCGGGCCAACATGATATCGTTGGAAATCACGTCCAGCTTCTTCTGGACCTCACCTTGAACGTTCTCGCTCTCCAGCGCGCCGAGCACCTCACTCAGCGCCCCACGCCGCACCAAGCCGCTTATTTCGCTGCAGGCTTCGGCAACCACCGCGACGATCTCGGTCAGGCTTCGGTCCACGCCGCTGGCCCCCAGAACTTCACTCAGCTTCTTCGACATAGATCGCCTCAATTGATGTTCGGACACTGTCTGATTCGCACCGGTCCCTGTCTCAAACCACGACAGAGCCAATTGCCCTAGGCCTTCTAGCGGCAAGTGTCGGGCCAACGATCCCGTTTGCGACGGCTTGACCCCAAGCGGGGAGCAAGCCAAATCCCATCCCATGAACATCCTCCTGGTAGGCTCCGGTGGCCGCGAACACGCGCTGGCCTGGAAGATCGCATCCTCACCCTTGCTCAGCCGCCTGGTGATGGCGCCCGGCAATCCGGGAATGGCGACCCATGGTGAGCTCCGCGCCGTTGCGCCTACAGATGTTCCGGCGCTGGTCGCCTTGGCGCAGGAGATTGCTGCGGACTTGGTCGTCATCGGTCCCGATGCCACGGTAGAGGCTGGTCTCGCCGATGCCTTGGCCATTGTCGGCATTCCTTGCTTTGGTCCCGTCGCCCAGGCCGGGCAATTGGAGAGCTCCAAGGCCTTCACCAAGGCCTTCTGTGATCGCCATGGATTGCCCACCGGTGCTTACGCGGTTTTCGACGAGGCCACCGCCGCGAAGGCAGCCTTGGTGCGGTTCAACCCACCTTATGTGATCAAGGCCGATGGCTTGGCCGCCGGCAAGGGTGTTGTCATTGCGCAAGATATGCCGACCGCCGAAACCGCCATCGACGACTGTCTTGGCGGTCGCTTCGGCACGGCTGGTGCGCGCGTCGTGATCGAGGAATTCTTGGACGGCGAGATCGGCTCCCTCTTCGCGATCTGCGACGGCAAGACCTCGATGCTGTTTGGTGAAGCTCAAGATCACAAACGCGCCTATGATGGCGAACAAGGCCCCAATACCGGCGGCATGGGCACCTATTCGCCGGCCCCGGTCTTCACACCACAGCTGATCGAACAGGTGCGTACTCAGCTTGCCGAGCCCGCCTTTGCGGGAATTGCTGCTGAGGGTGCCCCCTATCGCGGCATCCTCTTTGTTGAGCTGATGGCAACGGCGGAGGGCCCCAAATTGGTGGAATTCAACGTCCGATTTGGCGACCCGGAGTGCCAAGTCTTGATGCTGCGTCTTGAAAGCGACTTGGTCCCTTACCTGATGGCCTGCGCCACCGGCACTTTGGACCTGATGTCCCCGCCGGTGTGGCGCGATGAGGCCGCTGTGTGTGTTGTGCTGGCCGCTAAGGGCTATCCGGACGCGCCATTGTCCGGGACAGAGATTAAGGGTGCTGAGCAAGACTTTGGTCCAGATGTCACCGTGTTTCACGCTGGCACAACGCGGGACTCAACGGGCACCCTTCGTGCAGCGGGAGGGCGGGTGCTGAATGTCTGTGCGCGAGGCGCGACCTTCGAAGACGCCCGCGCCCGCGCCTACGCCGCCGTTGCCAAGATCGACTGGCCGCAGGGCTTCCACAGAACTGACATCGGTTGGCGGGCCATGACGCGCTAGGCCGTTGATCGACTCGGCCAATCAGTCGAAGGGGAGCTTGGCTAGGGCAATCCTCTGTCCGGCTTAGGAATCCCTTTCATGGCCGAAATGCCCCAGACCTTGGGTCTGTCCTATCTCGCGCAACAGGTTCATGATGATGCCGACCTGACGGAGATCTGGGATCGCTTGATCGCTGCAGCCTCAGCGGACCCTGGCGATCCGGGTGCCATGCTCGATATCTCGATCATCCTGCAATTGAAGGATCAGGTCGAACAAGGGCTTGAGATTCAGGCACAAGCCCTGGCCAACAGTCCGATCTTCCGGCGCATCCATGGGGACGGCTCGGGGCTTCGGGTCCTGGCTCTGATGGCCCCTGGTGGGTTCATGGCCAACACCCCTGTTGATTTTCTGCTGGAGGGTTCAAACTGCGAATTGCTGACCCTCTATGTGGGCTCCGATGTTCCGGCCTTGATGGAACTCCCCGGCCATGACGTCGTCTTGCTCGCGGTGGGCGAGAGCGACGCCAATCGGCCGACCCTGAACCAATTGGCAGCCAATCAAATCAACACCCTGCCTAAGATTGTGAACGGGGCTCCGGCCCAGATAAGTGCCCTGACTCGGGACGGCGTGAGCGCGCTGTTCGCTGTCAGTGAAAACCTCGTGTCGCCGGCGACAGCTCGCCTGTCGGTGTCGGTAGTCTCCGACATATCCCACGGACCGGCAGTGTTGTCCGACCACCTCCCAGGAACCGGCTATCCGATCATCATCCGCCCGGTGGATTCTCATGCTGGTCAGGCGCTTGAAAAGATAGACGACCCCGATGGCCTAGTCGCCTATCTCTTCGGTCGCACCGAGTCAGAGTTCTTTCTGTCGGCCTTTGTTGATTATTCCGACCCAGACGGATTATTCCGCAAGCAACGCATAGCCTTCATCAACGGCCAGCCGTTCGCCAGCCACATGGCGATCTCCGATCATTGGATGGTGCACTACCTCAGTGCCGACATGGCGATCCGGGCTGAGCGACGGGTCGAGGAGGCGGAATTCATGGAAACCTTCGATAGCGCCTTCGCTGTTCGACACGCCGCAGCTTTCGTCGAACTGACCACCAACATCGGTTTGGACTATTTCGCCATCGACTGCGCGGAGACCACAGACGGCAAGCTGCTACTGTTTGAGGCCGATGTGGCGATGCTCATTCACGCCATGGATAGCGCCGAGCTCTATCCTTATAAGAAACCGGCTATGCGAAAACTCTTTGCGGCGTTCCAGGCTTATCTGGCGCTGGTCGCGGCCTAGAGTCATCCCTTGCCGCCCTAGGGTCAGGCTCGGTAAGGTGCTGGGCGACTACCAAAAGGACGACGGGAGCGATCAATGGTCGATACAGCTGAACAAGAGCGCGAAGCGCTGAACAGCGGCACCAAAGAGGTCGCCGAAAGCCACCGGTTCGACGAGGCCAAGCTGGCGGCTTGGATGAGCGCCAATGTCGAGGGTTATGTTGGCCCTTTGGAAGTGCGGCAGTTCAAGGGGGGACAATCCAATCCCACCTACCAGCTGATTACGCCCAACAAGAAGTACGTCCTGCGCCGCAAGCCGCCGGGCAAGCTGCTGCCCTCGGCCCACGCCGTTGACCGAGAATATAAGGTCATCACCGCACTTTATCCCACTGGCTTCCCAGTGGCGCGGTCCTACGGCCTCTGCGTGGACGACGCCGTCATCGGCACCTGGTTCTATGTGATGGACATGGTCGAGGGTCGCATCCTCTGGGATCAGACCCTGCCGCAGTACGAACCGGCAGAGCGCAACGCCATCTATCTGGCCAAAATCCGGACCTTGGCCGACTTGCACAATACCGACCACGAGGCCATCGGCCTTGGTGACTACGGTAAGCCCGGCAACTATATGGGCCGACAGGTCGACCGCTGGACCAAGCAATATAAGGCGTCTGAGACCACCCATCTTCCGGATATGGAGCGACTGATTGAGTGGCTCCCAGCCTCGCTGCCGGCTCAGGATCGCACCAGCGTTGTGCATGGTGACTATCGACTGGACAACATGGTCATCCACCCCACCGAGTCTCGCGTCATCGCCGTGTTGGATTGGGAGTTGGGAACCCTGGGCGACCCGCTGGCCGATTTCACCTATCTGCTGATGAACTGGGTCAACGGCACCATCGCGACTCTCCCCGACTTCAAAGCGCACGGTATCCCGACGATCGATGAGGCTGTCGCCGCCTATTGCGAACGCACGGGGCGCTCAGGCTTGGAGCATCTGGACTGGTTCTTCGCCTACAACATGTTCCGCTTGGCCGGCATTTGCCAAGGCATCGTCGGTCGGGTCAGAGACGGCACCGCCAACAGTCCCAATGCGGCGGCCATGGAGGCGCGAGTTCCCTTGCTGGCCGAGAGCGCGTGGAAATATGCGCAGCGGGCGGGGGCTTAGGCGAGGCCGGACAACAAACTTGCCACT
>JANLPK010000315.1:0-14728 GCA_031367205.1 Alphaproteobacteria bacterium | reverse complement strand
CCGGTCACCCGGTCATCGAAGCGGGAGCCCAGCGCGATCATCACGTCGCAGTCGTGCATGGCGTTGTTGGCTTCGAAGCTGCCGTGCATGCCCAGCATGCCGAGCCATTGCGGGCTGGAGGCCGGGAAGGCGCCCAGACCCATCAGGGTTGAGGTGACCGGCGCGCCGGTCAGCGACGCCAGCTCGCGCAGCAGAGCGCTAGCGCGCGGCCCGGCATTGATCACCCCACCGCCGGTATAGAAGATCGGCTTACGGGCCTTGGCCAGCATTTCAACAGCTTCGGCGATCTTGGCTGGATCGCCCTTGGTGCGCGGCCGATAGGCGTGCGGATAGGCGGCGACCTTGGGGCCGTGATAGGCGGCTTTGGCGAACTGAACGTCCTTGGGAATGTCGATGACCACCGGCCCCGGGCGGCCTGATGTGGCGATAAGGAATGCCTCATGCATGATGCCGGGCAGGTCTGCCACGTCCTTGACCAGATAGTTGTGCTTGGTGATCGAGCGGGTGATGCCCACGGTGTCGCACTCTTGAAAGGCGTCGGTACCGATCAGGTGGGTCGCCACCTGGCCGGTGATCACCACCAGGGGGATCGAGTCCATCAGGGCATCAACGATCCCGGTGATCGCATTGGTGGCCCCCGGTCCGGATGTGACCAACACCACGCCGGGCTTGCCGGTCGAGCGGGCATAGCCTTCTGCCGCATGGGTCGCGCCCTGCTCATGGCGCACTAGAATGTGGCGCAGCCGGTCCTCTTCGAAAAGCGCGTCATAGATCGGCAGGACCGCCCCGCCGGGATAGCCGAACAGCACCTCGACTCCCTGGTCGATCAGGGCGCGGACCACGATCTCGGCACCCGTCAGGATTTCGGCGTCTTGGCTGAGCGGGTCGGCCTGGATGGTTTGGTGGGCGGTCATGGGGTGGGCCTAGGTTTGGGACATAAAAAAGGACCCTCTGGGGGTCCGGGTGCAAGCGACCTTTCACGGCTGACAAAGTCAGTCCGCGGCGGGTCGCCTTCCAAGTACGAGGTCGTGGCGCAAGGGCTTGCTCCGAAATGTCGAGGCAGCGTTCTTGCCATGCTCCCCTCAGAGCGTCAAGTCGGGGTGGAGCGCACGAAACGCTCTCCATTGAGCTTCAGGGTCGAGCGCTTCGATCCGGGGCCAGTCAGACATTTGCCCACGCATCCAGGTGGTTTGGCGCTTGGCGTAGCGCCGGGTCTCGCGCTGGGCGGCCTCTAGGGCTCGGTCCCGGCTCACTTCACCCCGGAGGTGGGCGGCCAGTTGCGGATAGCCGACGGCCTTCATGATCGGCAGGGCAGGGTTGAGGTTACGTTCGGTCAAGGCTGCAACTTCCGCCAAGACCCCGCGCTCCAGCATTGCGGCCAGTCGCTGGTCACAGCGATCATAAAGGGTCGCGCGATCGGGCATGATCGAGACCGCCGACCAGGACCCGATTGGCAGCGCACCCGCATTGGTGTTCTGCCAGTCGCTTAGCGAGCGTCCGGTGGCCAGCCACACCTCCCAGGCTCGACCCAGACGCTGTCCGTCGCCAACGGATATCCGCGCCTCAGCTGCGGGATCAACCTTGGCCAGTCGGGTCCGAAACGCCTCCTCGCCGTGTTCCGCAAATTCGGCCGCAGCCTGAGCTCGAACATTTGTGTTCACCATCGGGATGTCTGCGAGACCCTTTGTCAGGGCTCGGAAGTAGAGGCCGGTTCCCCCGACCACCACCACCGGTCTGCCCCCGGCAATCACCCCCTCTATCGCCGCCTTTGCACCCTCAAACCATCGCCCTACCGACCAACCCTCCGCCCCATCCACCGCTCCCACCAGATGATGGCGAACCAGGGCGGCCTCTTCCGGCGTCGCTCGAGCGGTGAGTATGGGCAGATCGCTGTAGATCTGTAGGGCGTCCGCACCAACGATCTCGGCCCCGGTCGCCTGAGCCAAGCGCAGGGCAAGGGCCGACTTGCCGCTTGCGGTTGGACCGGCGATCAGCCAGATGCGGGGCGTCATGCAGCTTGCTCTCACCCTTGTCGGCCTCGATGCCGACCTCGTCACTGCCGCCGTCGGCAAGATCGCTCCAGCGCTCGCAGCCGTTCGGGCCCGCGTCAAGGAGCCTCGGCCATTGGGACCCGGTGCCGTGGACCTACTGGTTGAGGGTGAGGACGTCGCAAGCGTCCGCGCTGTCGCTAATGCCGCCTTGGCTGATCAAGCGATTGATCACTGCGTCCAGCCCTGGAACGGGCGCAGAAAGCAGCTGCTGATCGCCGACATGGATTCCACCATCATCAACTGCGAGTGCATCGACGAACTGGCTGATTTCGCAGGGGTAAGGGTCCAAGTTTCCGCGATCACCGAACGCGCCATGCGCGGCGAACTGGATTTTGACGCGGCCCTGCGCGAGCGGGTGGCGATGCTGAAGGGGTTGCCGGTCGCTGACCTCCAGCGCGCCTATGATCAAAGGGTTAGGCTCAATCCCGGCGCGCGCACCTTCGTAAGGACCATGGCGGTTCACGGCGCACGCTGCTTGTTGGTCTCTGGCGGCTTCTCATTCTTCACCAGCCGGGTTGCAGATGCCGCCGGCTTCCATGAGAACCGAGCCAATAGCCTGGGCATTGCCGACGATCAGCTAGACGGCACGGTCGGCAATCCGATCCTGGGTCGCGAGGCCAAGCTGGCGAACCTGATCGCTGAGGCCGGAAAATTGAGCCTGCCACTGGCAGACACCTTAGCCATCGGCGATGGGGCCAATGATCTGGCCATGATCGGGGCCGCCGGTCTGGGCCTTGCTTACCGCGCCAAGCCCATCGTCGCCGCTGACGCCGACGCCAAGATCGACCACACGGACCTCACCACCGGCCTCTATTTTCAAGGGTATAGCCAAGCTGAGTTCGTTACGGACTGAAGTCGGGATTGATTTCGTCACCCGTGCGAACAGGGCTAGGTCGCCGACATGACCCTGCCGCGTATGCCCCAAGCCGTGATCTTCGATATGGACGGCCTGCTCTGCGATACCGAAGTCGTGTATCGCGACGCAATGACGGCGGCCGCCGCTGAGCGGGGCCGTGAGATGCCGATGCCTTTGTTTCTCAGCCTGGTCGGACTGCCGAGCACCACGGCCGATCAGAAGATCGTAGATCACTACGGGGACGGCTTCCCGTTTGCAGAGTTCGATAGGCGTGTGTCGGAGTTGGTGGTTGAGGCTTGCGAGGTGGGTATTGCGCTAAAGACCGGCGTTGTTGAAATCCTGGATCATTTGGACGGGCTGGACTTGCCGCGCGCTATCGCCACGTCCTCAAGCCATCGATCGGTTGAGGCACATTTGGGTAAGTCGGGGATTTTGCCGCGCTTCCATGCGGTAATTGCCCGGGGCGACTATGTCAGCGGTAAGCCCAGTCCCGACCCTTTCCTGCGCGCCGCTCAGCGCCTAGGCGTAGCGCCGCAAAGCTGTCTAGCTCTGGAAGACAGCCACAACGGCGTCCGCGCGGCGTCCTCAGCCGGGATGATGACTGTGATGGTGCCGGACCTATTGGAAGCAACCGATGAAATCCGGAGCCTCTGCACCGCTGTGGCGCGGGACCTGCACCAGGTGCGAGCTTGGCTTTGATCGGTCGATTTCCGCGATAATCGACCGGTTCGACTTGTAAACCGGCGTCCGCCACCGGATATGAAGCATCCTTCTGTCCCAGTCGCCAAAAGCCCCCATGACCACCACACCAACCCTCGACCGCGCGACCTTGCTGGCAGCGCTCGACACCATCATCGACCCAAGGTCCGGCAAGGGTCTAGCAGAGGCGGGCTTGGTGCGCGGCCTGATCCTGGCACCCGGACGCGCGGGGTTCATGCTGGAGGTCCCAGCGGCCGACATTGCACTCTACGGAACGGTTCGAGATGCTGCCGAAGCGATGATCGCAACCTTGCCAGGGGTGCAGCGCGCTCAGGTCGTCCTGACGGCTGAGGGACCCTCTCAGCCGTCGGCACCGCCGCCTCGCCCTTCGGGCCGGGGCGCGCGGTTGTCGGAGGACCCTCAGGCCACGCTCAAACCCTCAGCTGAGGCGGTTCGCCCGGCCCATGTGAAACGTGTGATCGCCGTGGCGAGCGGCAAGGGAGGCGTCGGCAAGTCGACGGTCTCGGTCAATTTGGCCGCGGCATTGGCCGCTCAGGGTCTGCGGGTCGGGCTGTTGGATGCCGATGTCTATGGCCCTTCCGCGCCTCGCATGTTGGGGGTGAACTCTGAGCCGGTGTTTGGCCCCGAGAAGAAGCTTATCCCGCTGGAAGCCTGGGGCCTGAAGGTCATGTCCATCGGTTTCATGGTGGGGGAGGGCTCGCCGATGATCTGGCGGGGTCCAATGGCCTCATCGGCTGTGCGTCAGATGATGAATGATGTGGCGTGGGGCTCGCAGGCTGAGCCGCTGGACATTATGGTCATCGACATGCCGCCAGGCACCGGCGATATCCAGCTGACCTTGATCCAGAAATTCAAACTCGACGGCGCGATTATCGTGTCGACACCTCAAGAGATCGCCCTGATCGATGCCCGCCGTGCTGCAGCGATGTTTGCCAAGACGGGCGTGCCGATCTTGGGCGTTGTCGAGAATATGGCCTATTTCCCAGACCCGACGACCGGCGCACGTATCCCGATCTTCGGGGATGGGGGTGCCAAGGCCGAAGCTGTGACACTGGGTGTGCCACTACTTGGCGAAATTCCCATCGACATGGCGCTGCGTCAGGCCTGCGACGACGGCAAGCCGGTGGTGGCCGCGGCACCGGAGAGTCTCGCGGCTCAAGCCTTCACCTCGATGGCCAAGCTATTGGCTTAGCCGTCCATCGCATCTCGGGCGTCCAGAGCCGCACGGATCTCGCTATGGCGGGCCTCGTCGAGCTTGTAACCGAAGAACAGAGCCGCCCCGATGAGCACGAAGATGATGGGCGCAAAGAGGTAGCAGAGCTGCAATCCCTGCAACGCAAAGACGTCGTTGACCGGCTTCTTGGGGTCGAAGTGGAAGATCATTTGCAGGATCGGGAAGACGATCAGCAGGTTGATGGACTGGCCGAGCTTCTGGGTTGTCGTGACCATGGCATAGAGCACGCCGGCCCGCTCGCGGCCCTGCTCGAGTAGCATCTCGTCGGAGAAGTCGGCGACCATGGCGCGGATCAGCAGAATGAACGAGCTGGCGCAGGCTCCGACCGCAACCATGCCGATGGCCGTGGGCCAGAAGAGCTCTCTCGGGGTGGCCATAAGCGAGGTTTGAGCGACAGCATAGAGCACCGAGGCCAGTTGAATGGCGCGGTGTTTGCCGATGCGCTTGGCGATCTGAGGCCAAGCAATGCCGCCGGCCAGCGCGGCGCCGATATAGAAGATCAGGAGGTAGCCGATCTCAGCCCGGTCGAAGCCTTTGATCTGACCGAAGAAGAAGGCGTAGAGCGGTCCGGTGACCCCTGGTCCTAGCGTATAGGCCAAATCGGCCAATATCAGCCGCGCCATGGTTGGGCGGCGCATCATGGTGACATAATCCATGAAGCCAAAGCGGTGATGCACGGTGATGGGCTTGGGCCGTTCCGGCGTGAACAGGAACATCATCAGGGCCCCTAAGGGCAAGGCCACCATCAAGATGAGGCTGATAGCGTGGAAACTCTTCGGGTCTCCAAGGGTGAGTTTGTGATCCGTCAGAAGGGGAAGGAGCAGGAGGAGCACTGAGCCGATTGGGGCCAAGGCCGTCATCCACCCATAGATTCTTGAACGCTCATGATAGTTGACGGCTAGGGCCGCCGCCCAAGAGGCATGACTCAAGCTGGTGATGGACAATCCAATCCATAGGACCAGGTACCAAAGGCCGAGATAGATAATGTCTGCACCAACCGGTGGGTTTAGCAGCTGGTATGCACCCATCATCGAGATCGGCAGGCCAACGAGGTACCATGGTCGGAAACGGCCCCACTTGGTGAAAGTCCGATCCATCATCCAGCCTAGGAGCGGATCAAAGATCAAATCGACGATCCGCACGACCGTGGTGGTGAGGCTGTAGGCGACCAAGCTGATCCCGACAAAACCCGTATAGAAGGGTGGAAGGTAGGTGCCAGTTGCCAGCAACAAGGCAGCGCCTGGGATGCCGGTCGCCGCGAAGGCCCAAATGCGGGCGGTGGAGAGCCGGCCAATGCCGGATCCCGTGTTTGTCTGTGCCAAAACTGGCGTCTCCTCACAATATTACTGGCTGCCCTCTATGGGGCATCAATCCTCATAGGAAAGCTCGACCGGTGAGGATGTGCAAGTGCTATTACGAGGGCAGCGTCAGGTGATCGTTCGGGGCTCTGTTTGTCCGGGCTCGCCGGTTAGCCCCGCAAGGACAGCGGCTTCGTCATAAAGGGCGTCGCGTTCCTCCAGCCTCCGGCGGATTTCGCTGTGGGCGGCAGAGTCCAGCTTGTAGCCAATGAAGCAGGCTCCGCCCAACATGACGAAGATCACTGGACCGATCAGGTAAGCCAACTCCAATCCGTGGATTTGTGCAGCCGTATTCACCGCGCCCTCTTTCGCATTGTAGCCCACTGCGGCGAGCACATTGAAGGTAAGGAAAATCGAGAAAGCCCCGGCCACCTTGGTGGTGGCGTTGGTCAGCGCGTAGAGCAGACCGATCTGCTCCTTGCCACCCTCCAGTCGGATCTCATCACCGATGTCGGCTGTGATTGCCCGGATCATCACCCCGAACCCGGCTGCAAACGCCCCCAGGATCGCCATCGGGATCACTGCCAGCAGGAAGTTACCCTTCGGCAAAAACATCAGCGAAGTGAGCCCCAGGGAGTAGAGCGTGGTTGTGGCCATCAGGGCGCGGTGCTTGCTGATCTTATTGGCCAGCCAGGCGGTGGCCGGTGCCCCAACAAAGCCCGTCAGGATATAGATCATCAACAGTAGGTTGGCGGCCGTGGTGGTGAAGCCCCGGGAGTCCTTGAAGAAGAACAGATAGACCGCCGCCATCCAGCCGGGCCCAAGCGTCACGCACAGGTCTGCAGCAAGGATGCGCAGCACGTTGGGCCGAGTGAAGAGCTTGCCATAGTCTTTCAGCTGAAAATGGCCGCCGTCCTGGTCCCTGGTGATCCGCTCCGGGGTCCGCGCCACTACCATCAATACGCCGACGGGGATCAATCCGATGATGAACGTGCCCATGGCATGCACACCTTGTGCGTCGGTCTGGCCACGCTGTGCCATCACAATGGGGATTGCCAAGACCGTCATTGCCCCAGCCACACCAACAGCTGCCAATATCCCAAAGATCCGAGACCGTTGTTCATAAGATGTGGCCAAGATTGACGCCCAAGCCGAGTGCGACAACGTCAGGATCGAGAGTCCCAGATACATGATCAACAGCCAACCGATCAGGTAGAACTGATCGGCTCCCGCCGGGGCGTTGAACAGTTTGTAGAGCGCGAACATCAGGATCGGAGCCCCGGCAATCATCCAGACCCGGTATCGTCCGAACCGGGTTCGGGTGCGGTCCATAGCCAAGCCCAACATCGGGTCTAGCCAGATATCGATAGCCCGAACCGTGCCGAAGGCCGCCGCAATGACGGCCAAGCTAACGCCGAGGTGACTGGCGAAATAGCGAGGCAACTGAACCGAGATCGCGACGGAAAGGCCTGCAACCGGCAAGCTGGTTCCGGCAAATGCAAGAATGGCGGCGAGCGAAAGCGGCTTGGTGCCGTTCGCCGTCGAGGCGTGAGTCAAGGTATCCTCCGTTTGCACTCAGCGCTTCTGTGGGGCGCCTTTCAACACCCCAAGTTAGCCGCGAACTCACCCCTTGGGGCAAGCGGAGAATTGCATCAGCTCGGATTGGGGCCGGTCTAGCCCCCGCCCATCTTGCGGAAAAACTTCCCGCCCTGTTCGCCGCCGTTGACATAGGCTTGCTGGCCGGCGGTCTCAGAGATGGTGGCCCAATTGTCGCGAACCTCTTCTACGGACAAACCGCCTTCGCCGAGATAGACGCCCTCGGTCTCAAAAATGCGAGCCATGGCGAAGGCACCGCCGCCAGCCGTTAGTATCATGCCCGAGGGTGCTTCCTCTGACGCCAGATAGACCACGCCGGGGGTGACGTATTCCGGCTTCAATTTCTCCAAGATCTCCGGTGGCATCAGGCTTTCGGTCATCCGCGTGCCCGCCACTGGGCTGACCGCATTGATATGAATGTTGTTCTTCTGACCTTCCAGCTTGATGGTGTTCATGAAGCCCAGGATGGCCATCTTGGCCGCGCCATAGTTGGACTGGCCGAAATTGCCGTACATGCCCGAGGAGGAGGTGGTCACGACGATGCGGCCATAGTTCTGGGCTCGCATGATTTCCCAAACCGCCTTGGTGGGCTTCACCGTTCCCATCAGGTGAACATTCATCACCAGTTCGAAATCGGCGATCTCCATTTTGGAGAACGACTTGTCGCGCAGTATGCCGGCATTGGCGATCAAGATGTCGATCCGGCCCCAAGCCTCCATGGCGTGCTGGACCATCAGGGCGACGCCGGCGTCATCGGTCACCGAACTGCCATTGGCGACAGCTTCACCCCCTAAGGTCTTGATCTCAGCGACGACAGCCTCGGCTGCTGCCGAAGAGCCGCCGGTCCCGTCCATTGACCCACCCAGGTCGTTGACCACCACCTTGGCTCCACGCCGGGCCAATTCTAGGGCGTGTTGGCGACCAAGGCCGCCACCGGCACCCGTGACAATTGCGACTTTGCCGTCGAAGCGGACGTCAGCCATGGGAGTCTCCAATTCAGTTCCAATTCGCGGCGCGCGTTGTGGAGGTGCGAGGCCAAGGCGTCAAGCGCCCTGGTCAGCCGAGATCGCGTAGGAACTTTACCAAGACCCTTTGACCGATCAGGAACGGTGCGCTGCTGGCCGAGACCACCACCTCGACCACGCGATCGTCGGTGCGCTCAGTCGGGTCGTCAGACTGAAGCTTGCGTGCGCCGAAGACAGCGGCCTGCCGGATGACGATGCCCGAAAAGGACTTGGTCGGTTCTGATTCGCTGGCAATCTGAACCCGCTGACCGACCTTGACATAGGGCAGCGCACCCTCAGCCACCTCGGCACGAATGATGCGTTCTGTCGCCGGCTCCAGATCGAACATCGTTGACACGTTTAGTGTAGACGCTCCCGCCCCAGGATTGGCGTAGCGCCTTGCAATCCGTCCGTCAGCGGGTGCCCGAATGATGGTGAGTTCGAGATTGTATCGCGCTTGGGCCGCCGTCGCCTCCGCCGTGGATATCGCGGCTTGTTGCGCCTGCAGATTGGCCTGGGCTTGCCGAATGGAGTCGACCGCCTGATCTATGCGTTGAGCCGCGACGAAGTTGGTGGAGACCAAGCCCTCCAGGCGCGCGCGTTCCCGCTGGGCCGTTGAGAGCTGAACCTGCAATAAGGCCATTTGGGCCTGTGCTTGGCGCACGGTCGCGGCAGCTTGAGCGGCGGCCAATCGAGGCTCGTCGTCTTCTTGGCGGGCCAGGACTTGGCCCTTCACAACTTGATCACCCTCATGAACCAGCACGTCACGGACAATTCCGCCCCGGCGAGCGGCGACCTGGATCATGCCGCCCTCGACATCGGCCTTGCCGTTGGCGATGGCGACGTAGGGGCTCTTTGGCGCGGTCGCCGCAGACACCTTCGATGCCTCCGCCTTCTTGGCCTTGGCCTGACCTTGCAGATAAAGGCCGCCGCCGGCGGCGATAACAACTGCCAGAACGATCCAGGTCAGCGGGCGACGAAACAGGGCCAGCATGGTCAGACTCCAATAAGCTCGCGGACAGGCTTGGTCTGTGGCGCGGTGCGCCGATCATCCAAGATCCTGCCGTCTTCGATGTGGATGATGCGGTCAGCATAGGCTTCCAACCGCGGGTCATGGGTCACGCAAATCACCGCCGCGTCGTGCTGCTTGGCGGCCCGCTGTAGAAGTTGGATGACGATCTGACCGTTTTCACCGTCCAGCGCAGAGGTTGGTTCGTCGGCGAACAGCAGTTGGGGTCGCTTGGCCAAGGCGCGGGCAATAGCCACACGCTGCTTCTCGCCGCCAGAGAGTTCGCTCGGTCGTTGGTTCATGCGCGGGCCGAGGCCCACCTCGTTGAGTGCCGTCTCGGCCCGCTCTCGCGCCTCGGTGGGTGTTAGGCCTGTATATTTCAGTACCGTCGTCACCTGCTGGATCGCGGTGAGCGCCGAGAAGAGATTGAAGCCTTGGAAAATGAATCCACAGTGGTCGAGCCTGAACTTGTCGATACGCCCGGGTTTCAGTTCCCATAGGTCTTCGCCCATGGCTGTGACTTGGCCTTGGTCAGGCTTCAGCAGTCCTGACAGCGTGGCAATCAGGGTCGACTTCCCTGAACCTGAAGGCCCCATGACCATGGTCACATCGCCGTGCCGCGCGTCGAAATCCACCTGTTTGAGGACCTCGATAAAGGTGCGGCCGGTCTTGAAGCGTTTGGATAGCCCGGTGGCTTGAAGGGCAAGGCGTGGCGTGCTCATCGCAGGAGATCCGCAGGCTGGCTACGTTTCAGGATGCCCATAGACATGAGTCCCGACAGGATCGAGATGGTCATCAAGAGGATGGACACCCCGACAATGGCCCACATCGGGAAGCCCATCGGCAAACCGGTGCTCTTTCCCAGGAGGTAGACCGCCCAGGTGAAGAGGGCTGAGGTCAACAATCCGACGATCCCGACCCAGATCGACAGCTCGATGACAATCAGGCGAAGGGAGCCCATCGAGACCCCTAGGGCTCGGAGGCTGGCGAACTCTTTGATATTGGCCAATATGGCCCCGCGAAGGGTTTGTGATGTGATGCCAATCCCAATCAAGAAACCCAGGAAGACTGAGAATCCAAGGACAACGCCAATGATCTGCTCCTTGAGGAGGGCGCTCTCATTGGCCTTGGCCAGTTCGTCGCGCGCCCAGGCGCGGTAGCTGCCCTTGGCCGTGACGTTTAGCTGGTCGCGGACCTCAAGTGTTCGCGCCGGGTCCCTGACCCGCACCATAAGCGGCCCGACCTTGCCGTTCTTTACCGCCATGCCCATCAGCCGCAAGCTATCGCGCGAGGTGGTGACCGAGGCGTTGTTGATGTCGGGGTAGCCCTGCAGGATGGCGCGGACGCGGACAGTCTTGCCGTTCAGCGTGGCATCGTCCCCTAGCTTTACACCCAGACGGGCGAGTTGGCTCTCGTCGATGGCCACAGCATACGGCTCCATGAGCGCCACGCGGGTGGCCTCACTGAAATCGACGGGCAGGTTCACCGCGCCGGCCCGCGTGTCGACCATGTTGACATTGACATAGGTGGTGACGGCCTTCTGACCGGTCTTGGGCTGGTTGATCCAGCGGCCGCCGTCACTGTCCCACGAGGCGACCTCAATGACTTCGGGATGGAGGTATATCTGCGGCTGAAGGCGACCAGGCAGGGACGCACTGCCGGAGCCCATCAGGCTCTCCAACTTTGCCGGCAGGATGATGATATCGGCGCGGCTTCGGTCGATGGTCGCGGTGGCACCCTTCACAATGCCCGAAAACATTCCCACTTGAGCCAGGATCAACAGGCCCGAAAATGCCAAGGCGATCACGGCCGCCATGTAACGACGCCACTCATAGATCAGGGTGGCCAAAGCCAACGACATCGGATGCTCCTCGCGGCGGGAACATGCGTGTCATCCGGCGAAGGAGCCAATTAATTCGCGGTAAGGCTTGGTTAGCGCAGAGATCGTGCGAGATTTGTAAGATTAACTATAATTCATCCCTCTTGGTCTTGCGTATACGGCCCAAGAGGCCAAGTCCGCCAAAGCCAAGCAACCCGAAACCGCCGATCTGGGCCATGCCTTCCGGCAGGAACAAGCTCAGCGGACCACCCAACACCAGCAAGCCGCAAAATAGCCAGGTCATGCGTCGCTTGCCGGCCCGCGCCTGAGCCCAGGCAACGAGTTCGGGATCGGGATCCTTCTTGACCCGCTTAGGTCGCTTGGTCTCGACCACAGGCGGCGGGACTGTCACGCTCGGTGGTCCGGCGCGGCGGCCAAATCCGGCTTGTGTTTGTGGGTCAGTCGCCATGTGACGCAGTCTAGAGCCCTAGGCTTAGCGCCTGGTGAACCGCAGCAAATTCTTGTGTTGTCGCGCCCTGTCCCGCTATGACCAAAACCAATCAGGAGCCAAACTATGATCGACGCATTCGCCCCGCTCACCTTCAAGCGTGGCCCGGCCATGAAGAACCGGTTCATGCTGGCTCCGCTGACCAACTCGCAGAGCCATCCGGACGGTAAACTGTCCGAGGATGAATTCCATTGGCTGACCAAACGCGCCGAGGGCGGCTTTGGCCTAACCATGACCTGCGCGGCCCACGTCCAGGCGGTGGGTCAGGGGTTCCCCGGCCAGTTGGGCGTGTTCGGCGATGAACACCTGCCCGGCCTCACGCGGTTGGCCGAAACGATCAAGGCTGAGGACAGCGTTGCCGTCGTGCAACTCCACCATGCCGGAATGCGATCACCCTCTGAGCTCATCGGCGGCTCGCCGGTATGCCCCTCTGATAATGCAGAGTTCAGCGCCCGCGCCCTCACGCAGGCCGAAGTCGCGCAACTGATCGAAGATTTCATCGCTGCGGCGGTGCGCTCAGAGCAGGCGGGCTTCGACGGTGTCGAGCTGCACGGTGCCCACGGTTATATCCTCTGCCAGTTCCTCAGCGATGAGATCAATCAACGTACCGATCGCTATGGCGGTAGCTTGGAAAACCGGGCCCGGATCGTCCGCGAGATCGTTGATGGGATCCGAGCGCGCTGCCGTCCTGACTTCAACCTAGGCCTACGGCTATCGCCAGAGCGGTTCGGCTTGAAGCTCGCCGAGATCACCCAGCTCGCCCAAGAGCTGATGACCGAGGGTAAGATCGATTATCTCGACATGTCGCTCTGGGACGTCTTCAAGGAGCCGGTCGAGCCGGAGTTCCAAGGCCGCAGTCTGATGTCTTACTTTACCGAGCTGGATCGCGGCGATGTGCGGCTAGGCGTCGCGGGCAAGGTGATGAGCGCCGCCGATGTTCGCCATTGCCTGGAGGTTGGGGTCGACTTTGTTCTACTGGGTCGTGCTGCCATCCTGCACCACGACTATCCGCAGCGATATGCGGCCGATGCAGGGTTTGTCCCGGTGAGCCTTCCGGTCACACGTGAACATTTGCAGGTTGAGGGTCTCGGCCCGGCCTTCATTAACTATATGGCGGGATGGAAGGGATTTGTGCGTGAGCCGGAGACTGTCGGCTAAAGGCAGCGGACGAGCTTGGGCCGAACGCCTTCACGCAGCGTCACCGCGTGCGCAAGCCCACCTAGCGGCTTGATGGTCAGCACCATGGTCTTGCCGCTGACATGGCCGCTGAAGATCGCTGTTGGAATGGCCTCGTCGGCACGCTGTGGTCCGCCGGAGAAGGCCTGGTAGGTTCCCTTCGCCTTGAACTTACCTGCGGTGTCTAGGCGCAGAGGCCCGGCGATATCCCCCTGTGAACAGTCAGACTGCACCTGCGCCCCGGCTTTGCTGAAGGTCACGATGGTGCGATCACCACCCCAAACCCCGGCGAGTTCGCGCGAACCGGCCTGCGCCGTATCAATCGGGGCAGCGACGGCCATGGTCATCAACAGATATTTCCACATCGTCTGACCTCACTCCCGACACCAATCGCGCGGCTGCGCAAACAAAAACGGGCGGAACCATTGGTCCCGCCCGTCCAAGTCATTTCTAAGGCGATGGTCCTTAGGCTTGGGTCACGCGACGGCGACGTGCTGCCACACCGACCAAACCAAAGCCCAAGATCATCATGGCCCAGGTTGCAGGCTCAGGGACCGCACCACCAATGCCTGGAACATTGATTTGGGAAATCCAAGTTGACCAGCTGGACCGTCCCGGGCCGACCTGCGAGTATTCCCCGATGGCCCAGAAGCTGTGGGAGTTTAAGGGGTCAATCGTCACCGAACTATAGTCGCCCCAGCGGTGCGGAGCCCCACCCAAATGATAGGTGTTGGCACTGGATTGCAGAATTAATTCGCTGCCAGTCTGAAGAAGTTGTCCCAGTCCGTTTGTATCAAACGTCCGGGCCCGGAAGCTGATATTGCCGTCTGCTGCGGCATTCCCCGACCTATTGTAGGCGATAACCACTTGGCCGTCGCTGTTTACCGCCAAGGAACCTTGGTAGTAGTCAAAACCGCCCCCGCCGATGTCGCCTTCATCTAGTAGGGCGAAGGTCGCGGAGTCGATGACGTCGTACCGGATCGACGTAAAGTTATCACCCAACTTCGTAATCGTGTGAACGCTATAGATCCTGCCGTTTTGCTCCCATATGCTGCTGCTGGTCCGATCATCCAACGCGTCAATGTCGCGGAAGCCAGGTTGCCGCGCCGCTCCGTTTGTTTGGTAGTTCCCGCCAACAAATGTTCCGGCTGTGCGTGTGGCCCCCGCGGTGCCCGCATCTTTAATGCTGTAAACCGAAAGGTTATTTGAGGCGATCGACGATGCAACAATCAGGCCGTCGGGTCGCGAAACACCGCTATTGACCCCCTGGATCGCAAAACCGTGGGTTTGATCAAATCCCGCATCGCAGCAGGCTGTGTCAAAACGAACCAAACCAGAAGTCGAAGGCGCAACACCGTTGAACAGGTTTGAAAGCGGTATAACGTTTAGGGATGTACCCTTAAAGTCGTACCCGCCGCCTGCGTTCGTTGCAAAGTTATTGGTGCCGATATACACGG
>JANLPK010000280.1:0-1791 GCA_031367205.1 Alphaproteobacteria bacterium | reverse complement strand
CCGCGATCCCGAAGTGCTGGAAAAGCTCGGCATCCATTTCGAAAGCCGCGCCAAGACGCTGTTTTCAAGCCGCGCGAATATTCAGCAAATGCTGTGCGAGGCCGATCTGGTGATCGGCGCGGTGCTGGTCCCCGGCGCCGCCGCGCCGAAGCTGGTGACTCGCGAAATGCTCGGCTGCATGAAGCCCGGCGCGGTGCTGGTCGACGTGGCGATCGATCAGGGCGGGTGCTTTGAAACCAGCCATGCGACGACTCACGCCGACCCGACTTATGTGGTCGATGGGGTGGTGCATTACTGCGTGGCCAACATGCCCGGCGCGGTGGCGCGGACTTCGACCTATGCGCTCAACAACGTGACCCTGCCGCTTGCGCTGCGGATCGCGGATCTGGGGTGGAAGGCGGCCTTGGCGGGCAATCCGCATCTGGCGGCGGGGCTCAATGTGCATGAGGGCAAGATCACTTACGAGGCGGTCGCGCGCGATCTGGGGTATGACTATACGCCGGTGGCAGAGGTGCTAAATTAGCGTCGCAACCTCCCCTTCCCGTTCGCGGTGAGGAGGGACTGAGCTCTTGCGAAGGCCCGTCTCGAACCACCTCCGCGCCGCGCATGGTCCTTCGAGACGCGTCTTCGCAAGAGCTCAGCCGCTCCTCAGGACGAACGGATTTTGGAGCTGGTCAGGTTTTTAGCTCTCACTCGCAAACGGGCGGAACGGCGCGGCGATTTCCTCGCGGACCCGGAGCAACCGCCCGGTCGCTCGATCGATCAAAGCCCAGGTGGTGTTCGCGCTGACGATGACCCTGCCGGCGGCATCGCGGAAATCGACCCGGCGATCGAACTGCGCGCCTTTGGGGGGAGCGGGGATGAAGGTTTCGGCGGTCACGGTCTCGCCCAGGCCGATGTTACCGCGGTAGTCGATCTCGTGCCGGGTGACGACCCAGATGTATTGCGTTTGGTGCTCGGGACTGGCGACCGCGGCCCAGTGGCTGGTGGCGATCTGCTGGATCCAGTCAACCCACACGGCGTTGTTGACGTGGCCCAGCTCGTCGATGTGCGAGGCGAGCGCAGTGAAGGTGAGCTGGTGGCGGTTTGTCATACCATCGAACCGGCCACGAACGCGATCATCGGTACAAGGACCATCAGCCAACAAATTGCCAGCCACCAACGCCACTGCCGTTTCAGCGCAACGACGGCAAGAACGAGGCCGATGATTGGGACCGGCCAACCAAGAATGAAACCTGCGCCAAAGTTGGACAATGAAAGACCAAGCGTCGCAATAAGGCAGATCAAACTCAGTGTAGCAACCCAATCAGGATTGATCTTGCTCATCCTTCCACACCCAGTTGCCACAAGATAAATGCAAATTCCTCCGCCGTCTCCTTCAGGCTTTCGAACCGCCCCGATTTGCCGCCGTGGCCCGCGCCCATGTTGGTCTTGAGCAGCAGCTCGTGGTCATCGGTCTTGAGTTCGCGCAGCCTGGCGACCCATTTGGCGGGTTCCCAGTAGGTTACCCGCGGATCGTTGAGCCCGGCGGTAACCAGCAGTGGCGGGTAGGCCTGCGCGGTGACTTGATCGTAAGGCGAGTAAGAGCGGATCAGTTCGAATGCCGCCTTGTCCTCGATCGGATTGCCCCATTCGGGCCACTCGCCCGGGGTCAGCGGCAGGCTCGCATCGAGCATGGTATTGAGCACATCGACGAACGGCACATGCGCCACCACCGCGCCCCATAGTGCGGGGTCCGAATTCATCACCGCGCCCATCAGCTCGCCGCCGGCCGAGCCGCCCGAGATACTG
>JANLPK010000211.1:0-1994 GCA_031367205.1 Alphaproteobacteria bacterium | reverse complement strand
TATGATGGCGTCCAACACTATGATCCTGGAGTTCGGCACCCGAGAAGAAATGCCCATGCGCATCGCGCTGTCTTCCACGGCGGAGGGCATCATGGGCACGCTCGGGCCCCTGGCCGGTGGCCTGATCGCCGACCACATGGGCTACAATATCGTCTTCGGCATCTCGATAGGCTTCCTGTTGGCCAGCCTCTTGCTGCTGATCGTCATGGTGAAGGAACCGAGGCTGGCGCGGCGGCAGGCGACCTAGAGCGAGAAGAAATATCCGCACCGTCTTGGGGAAGCTGGGATTTCGGAACCCCTCCCCCAGGTGTGGTGGACTTAGGCATCGCCCCAGCCCCCGACGGCAAAGCCGCCGCGGGATCGCGCACAAAACTCAGTATGTCCGCCCAAGCCTTCGGGCCCTGTAAGTCCCGAGTCATCAAATGCCAGCCGTCCGGGTAATAGGCCGTCCGCACCCCCGGTTTCAGCCGCTTGGCCGCCGTAAATGCCGCAACCTTCGGGATGATCTGATCGTGCGCGCCATAGAAGTAAATGGTCGGCGGCCCCAGCTTCTCCACCCGATCCCAAGCATGCTGCATCAACCGCACGAGACCATAGAGCGTGTCTGACCTCGCACCCCAAACCATCAATGGGTCGCGGCCCATGGCGCGCAGTTCCTCACGATTGTCGGTGGGTGACACCCGCTTGGTCAGCCAGCGGGGCGGCTCATAGATCTTGGACCCCGTGACGTGCGCCGCTAACCACAGGGCAGTCTTGTTGGGCAAAGGCTGACTCGACCATCCCCAAACCGCCGGCGACAGCAACACCAAACGATCGGCTGCCGGGGGTCTGTCAGAGGTGAAGGCCGCGATAGCCACCGCCCCGCCCATGCTCTCACCGGCCACCGCGATCACCACCTTGGGATACTTGGCCCGCACCACGGCGACCATGGTGCGCAAGTCCTCTACCATCAGGTCTTCACCGCCCCAGATACCCCGTCCCGGTGAGCGCCCAAACCCCCGTTGATCATAGGCGACGGTGGTCACGCCCTGACCAGCCCACCACGGCGCGGCCAAGTGAAAAGCGTTGGCATAGTCGTTCATGCCGTGGACGCCGATGATCACCGCCCAGGGTTCACCGCTCGCCTCCCAAGTGGTGAGGCCCAGCCGCGCGCCGTCGAAACTCACAAAGCCGTCGCGCTCTAAACGCGGGCCTTGGAAGGTGAGGTCCGGCCGCGCCGCCTGCTGCACCATCATCGGCGAGCAGGCCCCCAGCATCAGCAACAGGCAAAGGGCAATCAAACGGCTCATGGCCGCAAGCTAATCCGCACCGATGGGTGGCGATAGGGTGCTTAGGTGTCGTCGCCGCCCGCGGAGGATCGGCTACCACTTGGCTAGTTAAATGCACCATCACCGCAACACCCGAAGCGTTATGGGTATTTATGGGTCATTTTACGGATCAATTTCCATTTATGGATATTTATGGGTATATATATGGATATGCCCATCAATACCGCCTCGCTGACGATCACACCGCAAATGCTCTCGCTGATCGCCGAGATCGACGAGTTCAAAGGCGCGTGGCGCGCCTTGGGAACGCTTGCGCCTGATCGCTTGTCGGCGCTGCGGCGCGTGGCGACGATTGAAAGCATCGGCTCTTCAACGCGGATCGAGGGGAGCAAGCTGTCGGACAGCGACGTTGAGCGGCTGCTATCTAACATCGAAATCCGCCACTTCGACACCCGCGACGAGCAGGAAGTGGCGGGCTACGCCGAAGTCATGGAAACCATTTTCGCGTCGTTCGACGCGATTGCGCCGACCGAGAACCACATCAAGCAACTGCACCGCGACTTGCTGGTTCACAGCAGCAAGGATGCGCGGCATCGCGGCAGCTACAAGACCAACACCAACCATGTCAGCGCCTTCGACGTTGACGGCAAGGAAATCGGCGTCGTGTTCGAGACGGCGACAACCTTCGACACGCCGCGATTGATGATCGAGCTGGTCGAATGGGTG
>JANLPK010000206.1:0-6739 GCA_031367205.1 Alphaproteobacteria bacterium | reverse complement strand
CATCGTCATCGCCATGAAAGAGGCCCTGGCCCGGCGGCGGCAGGCCGAGACACCGCTGGAAACCGCCGCGCGGTTGCGGGCACAATATGGCATCGTTCTGACCGACAAGATGCGCGAGACTCTGCCCAAACGCGTCTATGATGAAATGTCCGGCGATGGCTTCGGCGATGTTGCCGACAACAGTGTTTCTGACGAGCGTGGGCGCTGATGTTTGTCGATGCGTCGGCGATCGTCGCGTTAATGTCGGGCGAGCGCGAGGCCGAACGCGTGGCCTCAGCACTCAATGGGGCAAAACAGGCTATAACATCACCCCTCGCCATGCTCGAAGCGGTGCTTGCGCTCGCGCGTGCTGACAAGTTCGATAGTCCTGTTGGGCAGGTTGAACCGCTGGTTATGGCGTTCCTCAATGAACGCGGCATTGAGCTATGCGATCTGCCGCCCGCCGCCGATCTGGCGCGCTATTCGGCTGCAGCGGCAGCCGCTTACCGCCGGGGTCGCCATGGTCTCAATATATGCGACTGCTTGCACTATGCCTGCGCCAAGCATTACGGCGTGCCGATCCTCGCGACCGATGACGAGTTTCGCCGGACCGACCTTGAAACGATAGATTGATTATCGAAGTATCTACCCCTCCCCCATCGCCACCACATCATGAAACCTGCGCCGGTCGATGACCCGGCGGCCCCGCTCATCCACCGACATGACGTCGACGAAGTCGTGGTCGAAATAGACTTGGCCCGGGCTGTAGGCGTGGCGGGCGTGTAACGGTTGGGCCACGCTGGCGTCTGTGCCGGTGAGGATGACCACGATCTCATCGGCGGTTTGCAAGAAGGATTGGGCATCCAGCCCGGCCAGGGGGCTGTGCTCGTCGATGGGATGCATGGCCGTCCAGCTGAGCGCGAAGACCGGGTTGGAGCGACGGATCAACGGCAGGTCATAGAAGCGGCGCATGGACTTGCCGTCGATGACCTCCGAGCGCAGGACCGCGACGTTCATGCTGGCCTCCAGGATGAAATTGCGTCGGTCATTCATGGCGCGAAACATCAGGGTGGGCACGCCTTGGAAGGTGCGGATGACCATCTTGTCGGAGAACAGGATCCGCGCCGACGGCTGCGAAAACCGGGCGAACATGATGCCCGACGTGACGGCGAAGAAGAGGAGGCCGATGGTGGTTTCGATGACGACCAGGACATTGGTATAGAGGCTGATCGGATAGCTGTTGCCGTAGCCGATGGTGGCAACGGTGTGGATGCTAAAGAAGAAGGCGTGCCAAAAGGGCGAGAAGTGCTCGCTGGGGTCTAAGCTAAGGCCGGCAGGCTCCAAGGCGAAGAGACCTGCAAATACGACATTGAACAACAGGAATGCCGCGATGAAGCCGGCAAAGAACTTGGCCCAGCTCATCCGAATGAGGCCGTGATAGAGATCACCGAACCCGGTCGGCCTGCGGCCTAGGACTCTCACCTCCAGGGTGTCGCCCTTCATGAGCGACTGGCTAAAGCCCATGGGGGTTTTCGGTGGTTTCATAGGAAGGTTATCGCTCGACTAGCTCAAGAAATCCCGCCGGATCGTTCGCCGGGCCATCCAAAATACGGCAAAGGTGGCAAAGCCCAAGCCAGTGACGACAAGCAGAGCCCACCGGACCCCCTCAGCAGGGCCCATGCCGAGATCATGGTTGAAATAGTCTGAGACGATGCCCAGGACGAACGGTCCCATCCCGGCTCCCAAAAGATTGATGGTGAAGAGCAGGATCGCCGCACTGGTGGCACGCATGTGGGGCGGCACCACCGACTGGCCCACACTGAACACCGGGCCCCACCAGAACCCGCCAAGGAAGGTGACGACAGCAAGCAAGAGCATGGCAACCGTGGTTGAGTCGACCGTGTAGAGTCCAATACGGACGGGCATGGAGAGGATGGCCGCCACCGCCGGTGCCACAACATAGTTGCGCAGATCGCGCGCGCCGTACCGATCTGTGATCCAGCCGCCCATCCAGATGCCCAGAGCCCCGGCAGCGTTGGTCAGGCCGATGGCGAGGCCCAGAAAACCCACGGACTTGAGCCCCAAGTCAGCGGCCATTTGTGCCACCTCAATCGTGTGGTTTCGCAGGAAGAACGAGGCCGTGAAGGTCGTGCCCCCGCCGAAATTGAAGATCGTGGCACCGGCGGCGATGAACCAAAACGTAGGAGTCTTGGCTAAGTAGGTCAGGGTCTGGCCAAAGGTGGCGGCGGCTCCCGCTGCCGCAGCGGCGTGGCGCGCCAAGATGCGGCGCGGCTCGCGCAGGGTGAAGAAGGCCAATATCGCGAAGAACAGACCCGGCGACCCTGCCACCAGGAAGCCCACCCGCCAACCGTAGGCGTCGTAGACCAATCCGCCGATGACGAGGCCGAGCAAGGTTCCGATGGCCCCACCCAGGGAATAGAACGAGATCGCCGAGGCGCGTTTCTCCAACGGGTGATAGTCGACGATTAGGGAGTGCGCAGGCGGGGTGCAGCCGGCCTCCCCGACGCCCACACCAACCCGGAATAGCAGCAGTTGCCAGAAGTTGCCGGCAAAGGCACAGGCGATGGTGAAGCCGCTCCAGGTGGCCGCGGCCAGGCTGATAATCCGGGGCCGGTGGCTATATTCGGCCAGTCGGGCGATGGGGATCCCCAGGAAGGTGTATAGGATGGCAAAGGCTAGGCCACTCATCAGGCCCAGCTGCCAGTCGGCGAGGTTGAGGTCCTGCTTGATCGGCTCGGCCAGGATGTTGATCACCGAACGGTCGACGAAATTGACGATATAGATGCCGAGCAACAACCACATAGCGTAGCGCACATAGGCCTTGGAATAGGTCGGAGGTGCGGTCGCCGCGGGACTGGCTTCTGCGGACGCTAGGTCGGTCATCGGGGATATCTCGGCTTGGCAGGACGTCGAGAAGACACGCCAAGCGGGGCTATGGCAAGTCGGCAGGACTGTTGCTGTTCCTTGCCCAGGCATGGCATGAGGCCCTAGCATTATTGGAGCCAAGACGATGACTGATGCCCCCACTCTGCAATCGGCCTTGGGCCAGGTCCGCGTGGTCAGCAATGATAGCGGCCGCGCGGTGATCGAATATATGGTCGGCATGCACATGTGCCATTCCGGCGGGGTGGCGCAGGGCGGCTTCGTCTGTGGCTGGATCGATGCGGCCATGGCGCACGCCTCGATCTCGCAGAGCCCGGAAATGACGCCGATGTCGCTGGACCTGAACGTCAGCTTCTTCGCCCCGGCCCGACCTGGGCTGGTGATCGCCGAAGGCTGGATCGAGAAGGCTGGGCGTTCCACTTGTTTCGCCGAGGGGCGGTTGCTGAACGCGGCGGGCGACGTGATCGCCAAGGCCAGCTCGACCATCCGCTTGATCCCGCGTGCGGCCGTGGAGGCCACGACGCGCAGGGCGATGGAGTAGATCAATGATTTCGGGGACTTGCCTCTGCGGCGCAGTGAGTTTTGAGGTGCCGACGGCACCGATGCAGTTGACGTCCTGCAACTGCAAGGCCTGTAGCAAACTTGGCACGCTATGGGCCTATTATCGCCCCGAGGACGTGAAGATCACCGGCGAGACGCTCGGATATCAACGCCACGATATTGAGGAGCAAGACGGCCCGATGCTGACCCTTCATCATTGCACGATCTGTGCCTGCATCACCCATTGGGTCGATGTGTCGCCCACGGAACTGCGCATGGGGGTGAATGCACGGCTGATGCCGGTCGAGGTGGTTCAGGCCGCCCATGTGCGTTTGTTTGACGGGGCGGTGAGTTTCACGTTCTTAGACGGGCCCCCATGAGCGTCGCCTTCACCAAGGAAGAGGACGCGGAATCGCAGGCGGCCAACCTGCCGGACCGACCGATCTCGACCCATGCCAATCTAGTGACGGCGGCAGGATTGGCACAGTTGGAGGCAGAGCTGGCAGTGGCGCAAGCGGCCTATGCGGCGGCGCGGGCGGGCGGTGAGATCAGCACCGATCGCACAGCTATGGCGCGGGCGACGCGGGACCTACGCTATTTCTCCGCCCGACGTGGGAGTGCGCAACTGGTCGAGACGCCGGAGGCCCCGGACAAGGTGGTGTTCGGCGGGTCGGTGACCTTTGAGCGGGAAGACGGACGAACCCAGACCTATCGCATCGTGGGCGAAGACGAAGCTGATCCGGCAAAGGGGGCGGTGTCCTACGTCTCACCCTTGGCGCGGGCCCTGTTGGGCAAGGTGGTTGGCGATGTGGCGATGTTGGCCGGCGCTGAAGTGCAGGTTTTGGCGGTGGCAAATCTTGCTTAAGTCCGCACGCCGTGCCGCTCAAGAAAGCCTTCCAGCCCGCCAAACCGCACGACCCGAAATTCCTCAGCAGCCTCCAGGCCGTGCGGCTTGCCCACCTGGCGCGCGCCGCCGCGTAGCAGCAGGTCCATGAGCGGTTTAAGCTCGCCGCCCTCAGCGATTTCATCGAGCATAGTCACCTGCCAACCGCCGGTCCCAGCCTGGAGCCGGAGCTGACTGGCGAAATTGCGCAGCATGGTCTGTTGGTGAAGCGCGGCCTCGATCTTGCGATCTAAGACGCTTGCGATATCCACAACATCGGTGACCTCGACAACTGAGCGTCCAAAGTACCAGCGCTCATAGCAGCCGTGGACTTCCAGGCCCTGCGCCAAGTGTTCCGGGTGATGAAGCGTGAACTGGCTGGTCCAGAAGGCTTCATCGACGGCTTGGGCGACCTTAATGTGATCCTGGTTGTCTTCCCCGGGCTGCGCATACGGATCGAAAGTCACCAGGGCATAGGGGCGGTGGGTGCGCACCTGACGGATGATCTGTTCGCGCAGGGCGACCTCACTGGCATCGCCTAGGGTATCGGTCGGGTAGTTCAGCTCGACGATTTCGGCGATGCCCAGGGCTGTCGCGGCGGCCCGAAACTGTTCGGCATTGGCCGCGATGGTTTCGGCTTCTGTTAGGCCCACGGAATCCCAGCGGTCGTCGGTGACCCGCACACAGACCACCCGCCAACCGGCATCTGTCCAGCGCAAAATCGTGCCGCCAAGGAACAGGGCCGGGTCATCGGCATGGGCGACCACCAGCAGGATGGTGCGTCCCTGCCCGTCATCGAAGTTGGTCGCTTGGATCATCTCAACCAAGACTAGGGCTAGGGTGCCGCCCTAGTCAAACACGATGGTCTTGCCGCCCTCGATCAGGATGCGGTGTTCCACATGCCAGCCCACGGCGCGGGCCAGGACGGTGCATTCGACGTCACGCCCCAGTTGGACCAGTTCATCGGGGCTGTGGCTGTGGTCAACCCGCTGGACGCCCTGCTCGATAATCGGGCCCTCGTCGAGGTCAGTGGTGACGTAGTGGGCGGTCGCGCCGATGATCTTGACGCCGCGCGCATAGGCCTGGTGATAGGGCTTGGCCCCCTTGAAGCCCGGCAGGAACGAGTGGTGGATATTGATGCAACGCCCAGATAGGCGCTCGCACAGGTCGGGCGAGAGGATCTGCATATAACGGGCGAGCACCACCAGATCGACGCGCTCGCTGTCGACGAGACCGAGGAGCGCGGCCTCTTGGTCGGCCTTGGTGGCGGCGGTGACCGGGAGGTGGTGATAGGGCAGCCCGCTCCATTCCACGAAGGAGCGCAGATCATCGTGATTGGAAACCACGCCGACGATCTCGGCCGGCAGCAGACCCGCTTTCCAGCGATGCAGCAGGTCATAGAGGCAGTGGCCGAATTTGGAGACCGCGATCAGCACACGCGGTTTGGCATGGGCATCATGCAGCGACCAGGTCATCCCGAAGCGTTTGGCGATCAGGCCAAAACCCTGCTCCAGCGCGGCCACCGGCGGCATTGCCCCGTCAGGGCGGAACACCGTGCGCATATAGAACTGGCCCGCCAGAGGGTCATTGAAGTGGTGAGACTCGACAATCGAGGCATCGTTATCGGCCAGAAACCCCGACACCGCGGCAACGACACCCTTTCGGTCCGGGCACTTGAGGATCAGAATATATCGCGGTTCGGTCGGCACTTAGGGTCTCACGCATTCAAGGGCGGTTTGCCCACGGCCAGAAGTCTCTAGCAGACGCAAGTTAGCCAATCGAATTTTGTCGGCGAACGATCTGTTTTTAGCCCTAGCGGGTCCCGCGCACGCGGCATATCCCAGAGTGGCATGAAGCGATATTCCAGCCTAGGTTTGTTGGCGGCCGGCTTGACCGGCCACAAGTCATGGCCGCGCGCCTGGCGCGATCCGACACCTAAGGCGCGCTACGATATCGTGATCATCGGTGGAGGCGGGCACGGCTTGGCCACAGCCTATAATCTGGCCAAGCGACATGGTTTGCGCAGTATTGCGGTACTGGAAAAAGGTTGGATCGGCGGCGGCAATACCGGGCGTAACACCACAATCGTGCGCTCCAACTACCGGCTGCCGCAGATGCAGGACCTGATGGAGTTCTCCCTCAAGCTCTGGGAGACCATGACCGATGAGCTGAACTACAATGTGATGTTCAGCCAGCGCGGCGCCGTGTTCCTAGGTCATTCCGACAGCGACATGACCAAGTTGGCCGAGCGCGGCGACGCTATGGTTGTGAGGGGCCTCGACGCTGAGCTTCTGAGCCGCGACCAGGTAGCCAAACTCATTCCTGTATTGGACATGTCGCCTGACGCGCGGTTCCCGATCCAAGGTGGCTTGAACCAGCCGCGCGGCGGGACGGCGCGGCACGACGCGGTGGCCTGGGGCTATGCGCGAGCTG
>JANLPK010000197.1:0-2637 GCA_031367205.1 Alphaproteobacteria bacterium | reverse complement strand
TTTGCACTCTGGTCGGCCGCGCGGCACCCTGGCTCTGACAGAGACACCACTGGGAAGGAAGAGTGCCAAATATGGGACGATTGCAGAACAAGATCGCGGTAATCACCGGAGGCTGCTCGGGGATTGGTCTGGCCACCGCTGAACGGTTCGTGGCCGAGGGCGCGCAGGTGGTGATCGGAGATATCGATGACGCTGCCGGAGCCGCGCTGGCCGCGCGCTATGACGGGAACCTTGCCTATCAGTCCTGCGATGTGACTGATGAGCGCCAGATCGAGGCGCTCATGGCATTTGCTGTTTCCCGGTTCGGTGGGCTGGACATTCTATTTAACAATGCCGGTGCCGGGGGTTCTCCCAATCGACTGGAAGACATGACCGGCGAGGCTTGGGACCGCAGCCAAGACCTGCTGCTGCGCTCTGTGGCACTCGGCATGCGCTATGCCTTGCCTCATATGAAGGCGCATGGCGGCGGGGCCATCGTCAATACCGCCTCCATTGCCGGGATGCAGGCGGGGGCCGGCCCCATCGCCTATTCGGTGGCCAAGGCCGGGGTGATCCACTTAACCCGGGTAGCAGCGGCAGAGTTGGCGCGCGATGGGGTGCGGGTCAATGCCATCTGCCCGGGTCTCATCCTGACCAACATCTTCACCCCCGCTGAGAGCGTGCCCGCCGGATTGGCCGACATCATCAAGGCCAACATGGCTCAGACCGCATCCGAGGCACAGCCCATCGCCAAGCCGGGCCTGCCCGCCGACATCGCCAATGCGGCTCTATTCTTCGCCAGCGACGAGAGCGCCTTCGTCACCGGCGTCCACATGCTTGTGGACGGCGGCATGTTCACCGGCCCGCGGAACGCCTGGGACCCCGAGCTGCGGGCTGAACGCATGCGAATGATGGAGGAGCGCCGGGCGGCCTTTGAGGCGGGGCAGACCAGCTAAACCACCAATACGATCTTCCCAAGGTGCGTGCCGCCCTCCAGCCAAGCATGGGCCGCAGCCGCCTCTGCGAGCGGGAAGGTCTTGTCGATGAGCGGTCTGACCTCGCCTGCGGCAATCCACGGCCAGACCGTGGCCTCGACGGCGGTGGTCAAGCGCGCCTTCTCGTCGGCATCTCGGGGCCGAAGGGTCGAACCGGTGATGACGGCGCGCTTCTGCATCAAGCGAAAGATCGGGAAATTGGCGTCACCGCCAGCCTGGGCGGCGATAAACACAATCCGGCCCCCGGTCTTCAGCGCATCAATGTCCTTAAGCACATAGTCGCCGCCGACCATGTCGAGCACCACATCCACACCGCCCTGCGCCTTGGCCACTTCGGCGAAGTCCTCGGATGTGGCGTCGACCGCAATGTCAGCCCCCAGCTTTAGAGCCTGAGCGGCCTTATCGGCCCCGCGCGCCGTCGCAATGACCTTGGCGCCGGCGGCCTTGGCCATCATGATCGCGGTAGTGCCGATGCCCGAGGTCGCCCCGTGGACCAGCAGGGTCTCGCCGGCTTTCAAGCTCCCATGCTCGAACACATTGGCGAATACCGTGAACACGGTTTCCGGCAGACCCGCCGCCTCAATGGCACTCATCCCAGCCGGCAAGGGCAAGGCGTGACGCGCATCTGCCACCGCATATTGCGCATAACCGCCACCGCCCAACAGAGCCGCAACGCGGTCGCCGACCTTCCAGCGGCCCGCCGCCGCCACAACCTCGCCTGCCACTTCCAGGCCCATGGTCTCGGGCGCACCGGGGGGCGGAGGATAGAAACCCATGCGCTGGGCAATATCAGGACGATTGATTCCGGCTGCCTCGACCTTGATTAGGATCTGGCCAGGCCCCCGCACCGGTCGCGCAATCTGCACCAGCTTTAGGGCCTCAGCCCCGCCGCGCCCGCCCTCGATAGCGATGGCGTTCATCATATCGTTGCTCATGGTCTGGTTTCCCGGTCTTGCGCGATGTCGCTAGGCAGAGTGAGATAGGGCCAACCGCAGCGCCATGAAAGAGAGGCCCGCAATATGGATGAACCCGTCAGCGCCCGGATCGGACGTGGCCAACGCTTGGCCGAAGTGGTCAAAGAGGACCTGGAACTCTACGGCGCGGTCGAACTTGCCGAGCGCATCGATATCCTGAAGGGCGAAATTGCCCGCTGCGAAGCCCAGTTATCCCGCAAGTCCTCCAGCCGCGCCGCCGCCGATGCCCTATTCGGAAACAAATCCTAACCTATATGTGACAATGGCACGGGGGTTGCACACTGGGCCGCAGTATCGGTCGCTCTGTGCGCGGATGAGTTTGAGGACCAAAGTATGATTGAGACGCCCGCATCCCGCCGCGCCGCAGTCGTTGCCGACTTCACCCGCTCGGAACTCTTCGAACGCACTTTCCAAGAAGGCATGGACTTAGTCGAGGAGACCGCCGGTTATCTGGATGGGTCCGGCCGGCAGGAATCCAAGCAACTCTCGCGAGGCACGGCGCTGAGCTACGCCGCCGAAAGCATGCGCCTCACCACCCGTCTGATGCAGGTCGCCTCCTGGCTATTGGTCCAACGCGCGGTGCGCGAAGGTGAAATGCCGCCTGAAAATGCCTGTGATGAACGCTACCGGCTGGCCGGTGAGGCCGGTGAACGGCCCGACGCCGTGCCCGGCGACCTGCCGCCCAACCT
>JANLPK010000191.1:0-27874 GCA_031367205.1 Alphaproteobacteria bacterium | reverse complement strand
GTCGACTTCGCCTATTACGCGGTTCACCCGAAGGCAAAGGGACGGTTGCCGCAGGTGAAAGCGTTCCTCAGCTGGATCACAGCCGAGGCGGCAGCGCACGAGGCGGCGCTGGCGGCGCAGGATAACGGAGCGGGGATTTAGCTCGAAGTCGTCGTCGGTGACGGGCGTGGTCAGCGCTGTGAAGCTGGCTGAGCAGTTGGCGAAGGGTGCGAATTTTGAGGGCTTTTTCGCTCACGCTCCGAAGATGAACCCCGCGCGTGTTGAACGCCGGCATGGTCTGCAGCGTGTTGATTGAGGATATTGAAGACCCCATCACGCGGGAAGTCGGCCTCCTCGATCAACTCATCGATGAGCTCACCAAGGGGAAAGCGATGGGGAATATCCTGCGAGTTGGGTTAGGGATGTGCGAGTAAGCAAGGTTCATGGCGTGCGAGCATGCGTAACTCGCAGCGTCGCAATTTCATACACCGACGGCATCGTGCCCACCCCATCCGCCTAATGGTGGAACGGATCACGTCCTTGATGGTTCTGCCTTTGAGGCGTTGAGCACATGAACCATTTCCAAGCAGCAACATTATTGGGCGCTGCTGCCGCAGTGACGTCGATTGCCAGCTTTGCGCCGCAGGCGTGGAAGATCATCATCACACGCGATGTAAGTGGTGTTTCCAAGTCAATGTATTGTCTGACAGTGGCCACGTTCGGATTGTGGTTGACCTATGGGTTAGTTCTATCGAATTGGGCCCTGATCATCTCCAACTTGATTTGCCTGATCCTCGCAGGCTTTATTCTCTTTATCTTGCTGTTATCGCCACATCGCCGAGCCAAAATCGCCCAGGCGATTGAAAGCGGACGAGAAGGCCCAAAACAGTGACTGCAGAAGATTTTATCGGATTAGGGTTTCCGCCGGTCACGGTGCCCGCTTGAGCGCAATCTCCAATTCTGGTTTTCTCTTGCTGACGGGAGCATTTGGAGGAATTCGTTGTGAGCCGCGATCTGTTAATTGTTGCAGCCTGCGTCATCCTAGCCTTGACAGCTGCACCCCTCGGTCGAGCCCAGGACTACCCCCCTGAAGTCATCCTGGCCTATTTGGATGCCGACGCAAACGGGCAGGTCGATCTCAATGACTTCCTCAATCGCCAACTGCCGAACCTGGCCAAGTTCGATGCCGATCAGGACGGCATGTTGAACTACAAGGAATTCAAGGAATCCCTGGTGGGTGTGTCGGCCAAGCAGAACGCTGAACGCAGCTTTGAGATGTTCGACAGCGAGAAACCGCGCGGCAAACTGGCCCAGCGCGAGTTTCTGGGTTACCACGCCTATGTCTTCAAGACCTTCTTCGACACCAACCATGACGGTGTCATGTCTCTGTCGGAATGGACCTTTGTGATGGGGCGCGGGAAGGCCAAGGCGGCAGCTGTCACCCCGCCGGCTAGCCCTGCGCCGGTCGCCACAGCGGTCCCACCGCCAGCAGCAGAACCAGCACATTAAACACCGCATTGGACCCATTGCCTGAGGCGATGGAGCCCGCGCTATCCAGGCAGAACCAAGCGACGAGCCCAGTCACAACCGTGCGGCGCACGCCCTCCGGAGCCGCATCATAGACCGATCCTGACAAGCCCCAGATCATCACCCCCCAGCCCAGCAGGAACCCGCCGGTGATGGCCGACATGAACCGGGTGTCGGGCGAGGCGAAGGTGGTTGCCCCGTCGATGGGCCAGCTCAGGATATCCAGGGTTAGGCGGGCGGGCTCCAAGGTCGGGATCATCGAGCCGAGAAAGAAGACCGGCCCGAAGGCGCCGACAACGAAGGCGGCGACCTTCAGCCAGCGCTTGTGGAATGCGTGGGTCATGTAGCGGCTCATGCCGTGTTCCTGAGCGCGCCGCTGCCCAGCAGGCCGACGAGGTACATGCCGGACAAGAGCAGGTTTGGCACAACGTTCAGCCCAAAGCCGGTGGCAACCGAGAGGCAGCTATCGACGACGAACCAAGCGACGAGACCCGCCGTAATGGCGTTCCACATGGTCCGCGCGCCCGCCCCGCCCTGGCAGGCCGCCCGCACCAAGACCCAAAGCGTCGCTGCCCAGCCAATGGAGACCCCGCCCATGACGCCGAGGCTAAATCGCAGCGGCGGGTCGAACAGCGCCGGGCTGGGGCCATGCAGGTTGGCCAGGACAAGGCGGACAGGGCCGCTGGTCGCCTCAAGCGCCCCGCCGGCCAAGACCGCGCCGAACAGCCCGATGGATATGACCCAGATCATGAACCAGTTGCGCCAAAACCCTGACATCCTGCTCTCGCGAATCTGCGGCACCCGCCGTGCCTTGACCGTTACTCTGCCTCGCTCCCTGCGCTCGGGCAATTACCTCGAGGGTCATTGGCCCGGCCGCCGTTCCCCCATGGATAGAATGTCGTTGACGTTACCCAATTTGGGGTTATCAGTTGCCGCGGCGTAATCATTGAAGGGGTTTGCTATGAGTCGATTTGCTATGATGGGGGCGACAATCGCCGCCTTGAGTCTCTTATCCGGGTCAGCTTTGGCAGCACCGGTGACTTTCACCTATACGGTTGGCGGCTTTACAACCGGCTCTGGTTCTGGTCCCTATACACTGACCTCGACCGACAGCACCTACAGTGTCTTGCGGGCGATCAATAACGAGACATTCAATTTCTCAGACGTTACGAACATCAATATCGACTACACTGCTCTTCTAGGCGGTATTGGTGGCGGTGCGCCGCGTTTGGTGGTCGTCACGGATGCTGATCATGACGGGATTGCTGACGGAGATTTCTCGATCCTGTTTGGTCCGGCCGGATCGTTCGCCGACCCGACCCTGGGCGCCAGCAACACCGGCAACTTCATCACCATGAACGACCTGGGTCGCTATGACCTGGGGGATCTCGGCGGGCCGTTTTATTCTGACTATGCGACCGCACTGGCCACGGCTGGATCTTTTGGCGTCCTGAGATTTTCCTTGATTCTGGATAGCTTTGGCGGCGCAGACAAGACCTTCGTCATACCCGAAAGCGGCATTCACGTTTCGGCCAATGTCGGTGGGGCCGTGCCTGAGCCCAGCGTCTGGGCCTTGATGCTTGCAGGCTTTGGCATTGTCGGGTTTGAATTGCGGCGACGCCGGCGAGGCTCTGTCGCGATCTGATAGAGACCATTAGACATCCTCGTCGAAGCTCAACCGACGAGGATGTCTCATGCCGATGAATCTGGATGACTATCAGGCACTAAGCCTACATCTGCCGCCCAACATGTTTGCCAATGGCCATAAGCCCTCGGACTTCGCGAACTATTTGGCCCATGAGGGTGACGCGGCCTACCACCCCTGCCCGGAGGCTTATCCGGACGAGGATGTGCCGAGGGGCACGATCAGCCGCTATGCGGATTGGGCCAGCCACAAGGTTTATCCCGGCACCCAGCGGGTGATCAGCGTCTATGTGCCGCACGGTTTGGACCGATCCAATCTGGCCAATCTAATCGTGTTCAATGACGGGGCGAGCTATCTCGACCCCAAGGGCGCGGTGCGAGCCGCGGCTGTGTTGGATAGCCTGCATGCCAAAGGAGTTATCGCGCCCACCGTGGCCGTGTTCGTGAACCCCGGCCACGCGCCCACCGACCCCAGCCTTAGCCGGGCGGCGATCAATGAGGCGGCGGCGACCCAGCGTCGGATGGAATATGACGCGGTGACGCCGGACTTCGGGCGGTTCCTGATTAACGAGGTCTTGCCGTTTGTGGAGGCAAGCGAGGGCCTAACCTTCACCACCGATCCCGAGCATCGCACCATCTGCGGCATCAGCAGCGGCGGCATCTGCGCCTTCACCGTGGCCTGGTTTCATCCTGACAGTTTCCGCCGCGTGCTGAGCCACTGCGGCTCATTCGTGAACATCCTGGGCGGCCACAACTATGCCTATCTGGTGGGGGTGACCGACGCCAAGCCGATCCGGGTCTACCTGCAAGACGGCAGCAATGACGCCACCAATGTGATCGGCGATTGGCCGCTAGCCAACAAGACCCTGGCGCGGGCCCTGGAGTTTGCGGGCTATGATCATAAGCTGGCGTTCGGGACGGGTTCGCACAATCTGCGGCATGGGGGAGCGGTGTTCGCAGACTCACTGCGGTGGTTGTGGCGGTAGGCCCTTCAACGATTGCAGCGCCCGTTCGTGCGCGTAGGCGGCCACATCGGCCAGGGCAAGGTCCAGGGCATCGCGCACGGCGGCAATCTTGACCACACCCTCAATCTCGCAGGTCTCGCAGACATCGCCCAGGTGGAATGCGCCAATGCCGCGCGCCGTGCCCTTGATGGTGTGGACCGCATCACGCCAGCCTTCGGAACCCGGATCGAGCAGGACTGACCACATCTGGGCTTGCTCGCGAAACAGCGCCAGGACCTCGTCGATCACGGTGGAGTCACCGGCGGCGAAGCGCTCCAGATAGTCAAAATCCACCGCCCCGGTAAGGTCTCGTCGCGCCATTGCTATTCCCTCAGCTGGAGCCTTGCTTTCGCAACCGCTTGCAGTATGTTCCGCGCCCTCGCTGCCCGGTGGCCAAGGCCTCCGAACCAGTGCGGGTGCATAGCTCAGTTGGTAGAGCAGCTGACTCTTAATCAGCGGGTCGTAGGTTCGAATCCTACTGCACCCACCATAATTCCGGTGGACGACCTTTCCCAAAAAAACCTGGGCCTCACAACGCAGATCACTTGCCGCGTGACGCTTTTGCGTGGAAGAACCGAGCCCAAGAACCATCAACTTGGGAAGGAAGACCACAATGTTCTCGCACATCATGATCGGCACCAACGACCTGGAGCGAGCCAAGAAGTTCTACGACGCGGCGCTAGGCACGCTTGGCGTCAAACCGGCGTTTGTGGATCGTCACCGGATTTTCTATCGCACGCCGACGGGCACCTTTTCCGTCTCCTTGCCTATCGACGGAAAGCCCGCGACCGTTGGCAATGGCGGCACCATCGGTTTTGCCTGCGAGTCAAGCGTCCAAGGAGATGCCTGGCACGCTGCCGGCTTGGCCAATGGCGGCACTACCTGCGAAGACCCACCCGGCGTGCGCGGCGAGGGTCCAGGGGCGATGTATCTGGCTTATCTGCGCGATCCGGACGGCAACAAGATCTGCGCCCTACACCGAATGGGCTGAGTTGACGGCGGGTAGGGCTCTGCCCTACCCGACCTCCCGCAAAGTTTCTGCCACCTCGTCGACGCTCAGGGCCTGGCTGACGGCCTGGATCAGCGCAGCTGGAGACAGTGGCTTGGCCACCACCCCATTGAACCCGAACCCGGTGAGATAGCTCAGCAGATCTTCACTGGCATCGGCCGTAAACGCCAAGATCGGAATCTCGCTGTTCGGCCCCCCGGCGGCGCGAATGGCTTGCAGCGCGCCAATACCGTCAAGGCCCGGCATGCGTAGGTCCATCAGAATGATGTCGAAGCTTGTGGTGGCACAGGTGTCCACCGCCGCCTGACCATCACAAGCCTCGGTGATTTCGGCACCGATGCCGGCCAGGAACAGGCCAGCCAATTCACGGTTAGCCGGATGGTCATCGGCCACCAGCACGCGTAGTCCAGATTGCTCACTGCGAGGTTGCGCGACTTCGACAGACGCGACCTTAAGTGCTTCAGCGACCGGAGCCGGAATGCGGAACCAGAACCGACTGCCCTGACCCGGCACGCTATTGACCCCGATCTCGCCGCCCATGGCCTCAACGAGGCCCTTGCAGATGGCCAAGCCCAGGCCGGTTCCGCCGTGGGCGCGGGTCAGCGAGCCGTCAATCTGCGAGAAGCGTTTGAAGAGGCTGTCGACCTTATCGCGGGCGATGCCCGGTCCAGTGTCGAAGACTTCGACCATCAGCGATCCAGGGACACCGTCATGATGGACCGACAGGGTCACCCCGCCTGACGGCGTGAATTTCACGGCATTTCCGACAAGATTTAGCAAAACCTGACGTACCCGGTCAGCATCGACGAAAACCGCCAAATCTGGAGCAAGATCGTTGAGTCTCAAGGCAAGTTCCAGATCCCTCACACCGGCCTGCGGCGTGAATAGGTCTAGGGTTGATCTGAACAGTTGCTCGATAGCGACCGGTGCCGGCGCAATGGTCACCTGCCCTGCCTCCAGCTTGGAGAAGTCCAGCACGTCATTGACGGTAGACAACAAAGCCCGACTGGCATTGGCCACGCGTTCCACGAACCCGCGGGTCAGGGGCGAGAGCTCAGGCTGTTCCACAGCGAGACCCGTAAACCCGATAATGCTGGTCAGCGGCGTGCGCAACTCATGGCTCATATTGGCCAAGAATTCGGCCTTGACCGCCGTGGCCGCCTCGGCGTCCACCTGGGCTTGGCGCAGTTGAGCCTCGAGCGCCTTTCGCGCGGAAATGTCGCGAATAATGTCGATAAACCCGCAAATCTCCATGGTCGCGGGATCGGTCACGGGTGTGGGTTTGGCCTCAAACCACAGCTCGTATCCGTCCTTGTGGGTCAGGCGGAATTCCACCGGCCACGGCGCAATTGCGCCATTGGAGGCCAGGACGGTTTGGCACATGGCCACCATACCGGCACCGTCTTCGGGACTCATCAGCGAAAACGATGATCGTCCGACAAGCTCAGCCGCAGAATAGCCGGTCATTGAGACGCAAGCCGGCGACACATAGGTGATCGTACCGTCCAGAGTACTCTCGCAGATCATGTCGGGTGCCGTTTCAGCCAGTCGCCGGTAGCGTTGCTCACTGTCGGATAGCGCGGCTTCGGCGCGTCGGGTTGAGGTGACATCGCGTAAGACCGTGACGACCTCGACAATTTGTCCCGTTCCGTCACAGATGGCCTTGGGACTACCCTCCAACCAAACGTCGCGCCCGTTACGATCAATCAGGTGATGCAGTCGTCGGACCTCGGGATCCACCTCCATCCCTCGGAACAGGCCCTCGACCAAAGCTTTCGAATGGGCCTGGTGATCGGGTGCCACCAACTGAATGATCGACTGGCCTACAGCGTCCTCGGGTTCGACACCCAACATGCGGCAGGCCGGAGATATGTAGCTGATCAATCCGTCCCGTCCGAAACGAACGAGGATGTCCGTCGAGTGTTCGGCCAGGGACCGGAAATTGGCCTCACTCTCCGCCAACGCGGCGTCTGCCAGCTTTTGCTCGGTCACATCAACCACCGTGCCGATGATGGCGCGCACACGGCCTTGCGCATCCAGCTCAGCCTTGGAAGACCCCGACAAATAGCGAATTTCACCATCGACTCGGATGATCCGGGTCAGGGAATTGTCGTCCGAGGCCCCGGTTTCTATCTGACGTCTCAGCCGCGCGGCCACGATCTCACTGTCGTCTGGATGGGTAAACTGAACGAGGTTCGGTAGGGTCAGAGGAGTCCCAGGCTCGATTCCATAGAGTGCATACATCTGCGAAGACCAAGTCATCGCCAGACCTGTCGCCTCAAGCCGCCAGTGCCCCAGACCAGCGATCGCCTCTGCGACTTCCGCACGACGGGCCAACTCTTGCGCGGCATGACGCGCCGCTGTATTTTCAGCCTCCATCGCCTTGCGCTGGCTGATATCTCGGATCACGGCCACGATTTCCAGCGGCTCGCCAGATCCAGTTCGCACCATTTGGAACCGCGATTCCACCCAGATGGTTCGACCGTCCTTATGGGTTGCTCTGTGCTGAACAATGCGCTGGTCGGCCCCCGCAGCCATGTCAGCGAACGCGGCACCCAAGATCGGTCGGTCCGCTCCAAAGACGTAGTCCAACACGACGGAGGATTTCATGTCTTTCGGCGCGTAACCCAACAGGTCTTTGATGGAGGGCGAGATGTAATTGCTCGTCCCGTCCAAGCCGATCTGCGCGATCACGTCGGCGACATTGTCGGTGAGCAATTGCAGGCGCGCGCGCTCCTGCTCAAGCGACCTTAGCGCGTTTTTCTGATTGGTGATGTCCTGGAATACGCCATAGATGGTAACGACCACACCCTGATCGTTGCGCAGGCATTCGGCCTTGCTGACCACATCCCGAACTTTCCCGTCTGCCCTTCGAATCCGCAGTTCGAAGGCAAACCCCTCACCCGTTTTTGCCGCGTGGTCGAGATGGGCGGCCGTCTTGGCCTGATCGTCCTGATGATAGAATTGGACAGCGCTGTCGAGCTCCGGGTCGAAGGTTTGCCGCGTGACGCCGTGAATTTTGTAGACTTCGTCGGACCAGGAAATCTTGCCGCAGGTGAGGTCATAACGCCAATGGCCCACGCCCGACATGCGCTCGGCCAGTTCGAGGAGGCGTTGTTGCTCGCTGACGGAATTGTCAATCGGGCTCGACTTGCGCACCACAGCAGTGGCGGACGCTGGGGCGCTTCGCGGCTCATCTTCAGCACCCTGCATCGGCCGCTCGCTCCCATCACTAAGGCCGCAAGATCGCAGAGGACTATGGCTAAGTGATTACCGCCCCACGGCGAATCCCTTGAAATAGCCGGGATGCGGCGTTCTGACACACGTCGGCGTGAGAACACCTGATGACAGCGCACGAGTTGACCACTGGATTGCTGCATCTCAGTTTCGGGGATCTCAGCTTGAGCCTCGCACCTTCTGTAGGCGGAGGCATTGTCTCCATGACCTGGCGCGGACTGAACGTATTGCGACCATCGGATCTGGAGGTCCAAGATGCCACGGCCATCAGCTGCTTCCCGATGGTTCCGTTCGCGGGCCGCATTGACGCAGGGCGATTTGAGTTTGCAGGTCGCCAAGTCGTCCTCAAGACCAACCTCAATGATCCCCATCACGCCATTCACGGCCAAGGCTGGCTTAACCCTTGGCAAGTCATCTCTAAGACAGACCACAGCGCCCGCCTGCGGTTTGACCACCATTCGGACGATTGGCCCTGGTCATATCGCGCTGAACAGGGGTTTCGTCTGACCGCCGACCGACTGGTTCACTCCCTCAGCATTGCCAACCAGGGTCTAACCTCAATGCCCGCTGGATTGGGGCTCCACCCCTACTTCCCGCGCAGCCCAGACATGCAGCTAAGGGCCAAGATCGGCAGCTACTTTCCCACCGATGTGACCCTTTTGCCGTTGACGAAATGCGCGCCACCCGAGCATCTGGACTGGTCTCAGGGCCGACTTGTCACGCCCCACATCGATAACCCGTTCGGCGGTTGGAACGGGCTTGCCGAGATTTTCTGGCCCTCACGGGATTTGGGGGTCCGGATGACCACCCGACCCAAGCTCTCTAACCTGGTGGTCTATGCGCCGGCGGGGCAAGACTATGTCTGCATCGAACCGACCAGCCACGCGATCAACGCCCTGAACACATCGCCCGGCGGGACGACGGGCGGCATGAAGGTTCTGGCGCCCGGCGCAAAATTGACGATAAGCGTGACCTTTGACATCGGGAACGGCGCAGACAAATGGACGGACTGACGGCGGCAGACCCCGGCATTGAGCCGATCCTGGAGACCGTGCGTCGTCTCTGCGCAGGCTTTCCCGGGGAATATTGGCGCACCTGCGATCGCGATCGAGCCTATCCCACCGCCTTCGTCAAGGCGATGACGCAGGCCGGGCTGCTTGGCGTGTTGATACCCGAGACTTTTGGCGGCAGCGGTCTGGGCTTGGCCACAGCGGCGGCCATCCTGGAGGAAGTCCATGCCAACGGCTGCAATGCTGCGGCCGTTCATGCCCAGATGTACACCATGGGCACGGTACTGCGGCACGGCAGCGAGGCCCAGAAGTCGACCTGGTTGCCCAAGATCGCCCGCGGTGAGGTGCGGCTGCAGGCGTTTGGCGTGACCGAGCCCACGGCCGGCTCCGACACCACCAATATCGACACCACCGCCGAGCGTCGCGGCGACAGCTACATCATCCGCGGTCAAAAGGTGTGGACCAGCCGGGCCGAGCATTCCGACCTCATGGTCTTACTGGCACGCACCACGCCGAAAGATCAGGTGACCCGCAAGACGGAGGGCCTGTCGGTATTCCTGCTCGATATGCGCGAGGCGGTGGGGAAAGGCCTAACCATCAAGCCGATCCGCACGATGTTCAACCACGCTACCACCGAGATCTTCTTCGACGATCTGGAGGTCCCGGCATCCTGCCTGATCGGTGAAGAGGGCAAGGGGTTCCGCTACATCCTGGACGGCATGAATGCCGAGCGCATCCTGATTGCGGCGGAGTGCATCGGTGATGGTCGCTGGTTTGTGGAAAAGGCCCGAAACTATGCCCGTGAGCGGGTCGTGTTCGGTCGCCCCATTGGCCAGAATCAAGGGGTTCAGTTCCCCATTGCCAGGGCCTATGCCGAGGTGCGGGCCGCGAAGCTCCTCATGCGCGAAGCCGCTGCCAAGTATGAGCGCGGCGAACCGGCAGGCGAAGAGGCCAACATGGCAAAGATGCTGGCATCGGAGGCCGCTTGGCGGGCCGCCGACATGTGCGTCCAGACCCATGGCGGCTTTGGTTTCGCTGAAGAATATGACGTTGAGCGGAAGTTCCGCGAAACGCGCCTCTATCAAGTCGCCCCCATCTCCACCAACCTGATCCTCGCCTACGTCGCCGAGCACGTGCTTGGCCTGCCGAGATCGTATTGAACCAACCATGACCGACCGCCCGATCCGCCTCAATCGCTCACAGCTTTCAGTCCCTGGCTCCCAGCGCCGGTTCCTCGAGAAGGCCGCCCTCTGCGCCGCCGACATCGTGATGCTCGACCTTGAGGACTCCGTCGCCATCCCCGACAAGCCCGCCGCGCGCGAGACAGTGATCGCCGCCCTGCACGAGCTGGATTGGGGCACCAAGACGGTGTCGGTGCGGGTCAATGCGCTCGACACCCCCTTCATGTACCGCGACCTCATCGAGGTGGCGGAGCGCGGAGGCGATCGTCTCGACCTGATCATGGTGCCCAAGATCAACAGCGCCGCCGATGTGCATGTGGTCGATACGCTGCTCACCCAAATCGAGGCCGCCACCGGGCGCAAACGGCTGGGCCTGGAGCTGCAGATCGAGACCGCCCAGGGCCTACAAAATGTCGATGCCATCGCCGCCGCTTGCCCCCGCGTGGAGAGCCTGCACTTCGGCCCCGGCGACTTCGCCGCCTCCATCAGTGCGCGCAGCACCTCCATCGGTGGCCCAGTGCCAGATTATGCGATCCTTGGCGATCCCGATGACCAGGGCCACCGCGCCCGCTATCTCGGCGATGCTTGGCACTATGCCCTGGCACGCATCGTCGTGGCCTGCCGCGCCGCCGGTATCCGCCCCGTGGACGGGCCCTATGGCGACTTCAAGGACTCTGTGGGCTTAGAGCACGGCGCGCGCCGATCTGCAGCCATGGGCTTTGAGGGCAAATGGGCCATCCATCCAGACCAGATTGCGATCTTGAACGCCGCCTTTGCACCCAGCGAGGTGGAGGTGGCGCATGCACGGCGAATCCTCGAGGCTCTGGGTGCCGACGCCAAGGGCGGGGCCGCGGTGCTGGACGGCCGCATGATCGACCTGGCATCGGTGCGGCAAGCCCAGGTCTTGGTGGAAAAGGCACGACGGATTGCCGAGACCAATTCCTAAGCGTGCCGTTTAGGCCGGCTCAGAAAAATACCCCGCCGCCTTCTTGGCCTCGATTTCGACGTCGGCGCGCGCCGGAACGAGCGCCTCCGGGATGGCGACTTGTCTGACGATGCGAATACCCGCCGAGGTTACAGCGTCGCGCTTGAGGTTACTCATCGAAATCCACCGCTCAATCCGCGATATACCAAGCCAGTGGAGCACGTCGACCGATAGGTCCTGAAAACGCGCGTCCTGAATGCCGGCGACCCGTTCGGTATGATCAAAATAGGCTTCGGGACGGTCACCGCTTACGCAAGCCTTTCGCGCATTGTAGACTAAGAGTTTGACCACCTCGCCCAGCGCCCTGCCCTCTTTGCGGTTATAGGCAACGACGCCGAGGCCACCGGCCTGAGCCATGGCAATACATTCCTCCACCCCGTAGGCTAGGTAAGGTCGGCAGGTGCAGAGATCAGATCCGAACACGTCAGAACCGTTGCACTCATCATGCACGCGGCACGCCACTGACGGGTTGGACTTCCCCATCTGACCTAAGTCACCGAACAGGTAGACGCTGGTGCCGCCGATGGGGGGAAGGAACAGCTGTAGATCGGGGCGCTTGACGAGGTCGGGATACATACCACCCGTGGACCGGTGAAGGGCCCGGCGGAGACTGGCTTCCTCCAACCCCAAACGGCGGGCAATACCGGGTAGCCACCAGACCGGCTCAATGGAGATCTTGACCACGGATATGTCACCCTTGCGACTGAGGGTTTTTCCGTCTGCCTTCAGTCGTCCCATGTCCATCGCGGCGGAGATTTCGCTCATTCGCAAGCGGCCCTCAGCCACAGCGATTGTGGGGCGGACATCAAAGCCCGCTGCAATCTCCGAAGCGAAATCCTGCGCGACCCGGTGTCCCCAGGGATCAAAGGTAACGATCTTGTCGCCGTCAAACCATTGATTGAACGGACCAATCGGAACGACGGGGCTGGTGTCGGCAAGGTTGGCGCGATGTCCGGGATCGAGAATGCCACTGGCTTCGGCTAAGCCGCGATAGAGCGCATACCCACCAGCATATGCCCCGATGGCATTGGCGACACGGCCTTGACCCGGCAAGACCGGGCCGCGCAGTTGGGCGGACGTGGCCCCCCATTCAATCGGCTTCATCGCGTGCTCCTTCGGTGCATTTTCGTGGCGTTGAAACCACAACGCGCCAAAGCCTCGCTTGGATCATTATTTGCTTGAAGCGGTTCTGGCCCACCCGTGTGTCGCGTCCAAATCAACGCCGCCCCGCAGGATAAACACCACCTGCTCCAGCCGACTCAAACCCACCACAGTCGCGGTCAGGCCGATCCAACCTTCCCATCCGGTCCCGGCAATGAGGGGCCATAGAATGAACAAGAGCACGGCCCCGACTTTTGCTGACAAGAAGTGAAACATCATCAGGCGTCGCGTCATCAACCAAGACACCAGCAGATAGGCAAGTGGCGCGCCGAACAGGATGGTCAGGGCCAAGCCGTGCCGTGCCAAGAGACCGGGATAGGCCATCGCCAGAAAGACAAGAATCCCCAACGAGAACACATTGTCGACGGCGGCATCTAACTGAGCCCCGAATTCCGAGGCCCTGCCGCTACGACGGGCCAGCCAACCATCGATCATATCCGTCGATGCAGCGGCCAGATAAAGCACCATCGCCCAATCCCTGAGACCCGTCCCGAGAAGGCACAGGATCGGGACCACAGCCAGTCCGCGTGACAGGGTGACGAAATTGGCAAGCTTAATCTGCCCGCCTTCGCCAAGGATGTGCGCGAACATCCCACTCATTGGCTGGCCGCCATCAGTGTCAGGGTTGAAGGGGCGGCTATCAGCGCGGCAATAGGAAAAGTATTGTGATGCATTGGGCAGATGATCTGTGCGTCTTGTGTCAAATGGCCGAATTTTAGTGGGCCACCGCGATGCGGGCACTGGTTCCGCACCAGATAGATCGACCCCGCATGTCCCAGTAGGAAATAGGCCTCGCCGTCGCGCCAGATAGGCGGCAGGTCACGTCCGATCCAGGAGCTGGGTTCTGAGGTCATTGCTTTGCCCCATCCACCAATCTGCCAATGGATCCAATTGGGAAGCGGGCGAAATCTGCGGCGTGGCTAAGAAGGCCAAGCCCGCCGACTTGAACACGACCTGCGGCCCCCTTGGCCGCCGAAGTGGGGGTGACGCAACGACCGATCTGCGCGGCAAAAGGGGGTAACCCGTAGCTGGCCTTGCCCTCTCCCACCGCCACGTCGAATGCTTGACTGACGGCGAGCATATGGGACCCGGCAGCTGCAAAAGCCGCCCGCGTGAGCTCTGCGCCCTTGATGATTTCGACACCGACCTCGCCGCCAAATTTCGCAATGAGCGGCGCGGCCACCTCATCTAGCACCATAGCCGTGTGATGAAGGTCGATGTGGGCATGTTCACCAAAATATCGGGCGTCAACCTGCGGGTGATATTGGCTAAGGTAGCGGTGGTGTTGGGCGGTGGAACGCTGATAACTGGTCTCTGCAAACAGCAAAAAGCCCACTTGCAGGAAGAAGTTTCGCGGATTTTGGAAGAGGTAGTGGATGGTATTGTGGAGGCGGAGGGTTGCAGTGTCGAAGAGGGGCCAATAGGCGTTGTACTCCTGACAGAGTCCAAAATCTCTCAGTGTCGCGCGGTAAAGAACACTGTGTCTCTTGTCGTGCACTCCGTAGCCGAATTCGTCGATGAGAACGCGAAACAGGGCCGACTGTGGCGGGCCAAACTCACCAATGGTGCCCAAGGCAGACGCCGAAGCTTCGGCCAATAAGTCTGCCGAAGATTGGATTAGAAAATTCTTGTAATGGTCTGATCGAAAAGGGTTTTGACTCACGTATTCTATGAAAGGGTCTGTGGGCGAATTGCGCAACTGCGCCAACAGAGTCGGCACATAGTCATCATAGCGTACGCCCAATGCCGCGCGGGTCGCCTCATCTAGGCTCGGCCCGATGAGCTCGACCTCGAGTGTCGACCGTAGAGCGTCCAACTTGCTGATCGCGCAGGGATCATAGTGTCGATTGAGGGTATCGATAATCGACCCGCCGACCGGATCGCTTGGGAGGAGCATGTATCGGCTCTGATAGGCCCGCATGAGGATCTGATGGCAAACATGCTGCTCCAACGCATGGTCATCAATCGCGATCAAGTCCGCGCTGTCGACCCGGGTATCATAGACCGCCATAGGCATCGGGCCGGCGCGGATTGCCAAGTCTTTGCCGATATCCTCAAGGTCCTGTTGAGAGATCATGTCGCCTCGGCTCCATCAGCGAACGGCTCATAGATGGAGACGCCCACGCCTCCCAACACAAACCATTCTGTGACTCGCCAACGCGACCGTGGCGATTGTGTTCGCTCAAGATCGGCCAGCAAAAAAGTTGGCGCATCATTGTCCCCCGAAATCACCGGGATGTGTTTGATGATGATCCGCCCGACAAGGCCTGCTGAGAACAGGCTATGCAGCAGTCGACTGCCGCCCTCCACGACAAGGGATTTCACACCGCGAGCATCGAGAACGTCAAAGAGCTCGGGAAGACTTACTTGGGTTTCACCGCAATAGATGACTTCCACCTGCGGCTTTCGGCGCAGGGCCAAGACGACAGGATCAGGTGCAGCTTTTGAAACCACGACGAGTGTCGGCAGACCGTCGTTCAAAAGCGCAGCGTCCAGCGGTAAATCCCCCGTCGAAGCCGGAACAATCCTTAACGGATTTGTTCCCCCGCCAAATCGCACAGTCAGCAAGGGGTCATCGGCGCGCACGGTCGCCGCACCGACCATGATGGCATCATGCGCGGCACGCTGTTGGTGGAACCATGTGCGCAGTTCATCGCCGTAATAGGCAAAAAGACCCTTACTCGACGCCCCGTGACCGAGTGAGAGTTTGCCATCGATGGTCAATTCGGAGAGCGTCGTGACTGCAATCATCGGCCGGTCCTGAATTATCTGCGGCCAATTGATGACCAGCCAACCCAACGCGCTGGTCGCGATTTTCGTTGCGCGCGACGCGGCAAAATAAATCCAATTAGTTTCGGATCACTTTTGCTTCATCGACGTTGGGTCAGCGCCAGTCACCTGCGCCTTCGACAGGAATGCCTGTCTGAAGCCAATTCGGAGAGACATTTCTATGCGTATCATCACACTTGCGGCGATTGCCGCCATCGCCTTGACCACCGCTGCTTGCCAGAAACCCGCTGAAAAGGCCGCTGACGCGGTCAACGCGAGCCAGGACGCTGCAGCCGCAGCCAGCGCCGCCGAAACCTCTGCTGCACAAGCCCAAGCTGCAAGCGACGCCGCCATGGCGACCGGAACCCCTGCCGCGAGCGAAGCTGCCGGTGAAGCTGCAGCCACAGCCGGGGCGCAAGCCGAAAAGGCCGGTGATATGGCCAAGAAGGCCGGCGACAAGGCCCAAGACGCAACGAAGCGCTAGGCCACTAAAGTGGGTAGCCTCTCGTCGAGGTTACCCACTTCTGTCCGGCGTTTGATCTAACGCTTCATCGCGCCTTCGAGATACTTGCGGATCGCCGGGCCATAGGGCGGACGCATCTGCACCAGCGGGCCGATGTCCTTCTTGATCTGAGTGTAGATTGCCTTCTTGTGGCTGAACTCTAAGAACCCGTCATGGCCGTGATAGCTGCCCATTCCTGAGGGCCCCACCCCGCCGAACGGTAGCTCTTCCTGAGCTACGTGGAAGACCACGTCATTGATGGTAACGCCGCCGGCGGTGGTCTTGCTGAGCACCGCTTCCTGCTCGGCCGCATCATCGCCGAAATAGTAGAGGCCAAGCGGGCGGTCATGGGCGTTGATATAGTCCACGGCCTCCCCCACCGAGCCATAGGTCTTGACGGGCAGTAGGGGACCGAAAATCTCCTCCTGCATCACCTTCATGTCGTCGGTGGGATTGAGGATCAGGGTCGGCGGCACCTTTCGGTGCTCTTGCTGCGCGAAGTCCTCGCCGTCAGGCTTCAGCTCGACAATGCGGGCCCCTTTGGCGCGGGCATCGTCCACATAGCCCATGATCCGGTCATAGTGGCGCTGGGCGACGATGGCGGTGTAGTCGGGGTTGTCTTTGATGGTCGGGAACATCTTGCTGACGCTGGCTTGGGCCGCCGTAACGAAGCCCTCGACCTGGTCTTGGTGGGTGAACACATAGTCCGGTGCCAAGCAGATTTGCCCAGCGTTCAGCGTCTTGCCGTTCATGATCCGCGCGGCAGCTGTGGCCATGTCGGCAGACTTTCCGATCACGACCGGGCTCTTGCCGCCCAACTCCAGGGTCAGCGGCACCAGATTTTCAGCAGCGGCGCGCATCACGTGGCGCGCGATCGAGGTCGCTCCTGTGAAGATCAGGTGATCAAAGGCCAGTTCAGAGAAGGCTTGGCCCACACCGGGGCCGCCAGTGATCACTGCGATCTCGTCTTCGGCAAACACCTCGGCGAACATCTGAGCCATCAGGGCTGAAGTGGCCGGCGTGAACTCAGACGGCTTGATCATAGCGCGATTTCCCGCCGCCAGGATGCCGGCCAAGGGCGCGAAGGTCAGGTTCACGGGGAAGTTCCAGGGGCTGATAACGCCGATCACGCCTTTGGGCTGGAACCGCACCTCTGCCTTTGCCCCGAAGAGACCCAGGATCGCCGGCGTCGTTTTGCGCTTCTGTGTCTTCATCCACTTGCGCAGGTTGTCACGGGCATGTTTCAGCGGGCCGATAGAGGCGGCGACATCGGTGAAGGCTGTGGCCTCCCGCGAGCGGGCACCGAAGTCGGTGTTGAGCGCGTCTTCGATGCCCTTGCCATGATCGACTAACAGGCCGATGGCGCGATTGAGCCGGTCGATCCGCAGCTCGGCATCAGGAGCGCCCTCACGCAGATGTGCGGCCTTCTGTGCCTGTAGAATGGCCCGCATAGAAGCTGCGTCGTGACCAAGTTGGACGTCCATAGTCTTCTCCATCTGCTGAACCTCACTGGGCCGAGGTCAATCACACTGCGTTGGTGTCGAGAGTCGATATTCAATCACAGATACAATTCAACTACTGTTGCCCGTATTTGGAGATTTGGTTCATTACCTTGACGGGATCGGGGGAGGCTGTCCATCGTATGGATCAGCGCAAAGAACATCGATGCCGGACATCTTCATCTCCTATGCACGGTCGCAGCAGGCGCGCGCTCATCGGACGGCCGAAGCGCTGCGCCGTTTGGGGTATGGCGTTTGGCGCGATGACGAGCTGCCGCCCCATCGTCCCTATGCCGATGTGATCGAAGAACGGCTGCGCGGCTCCAGCGCGGTTCTGGTCCTTTGGTCGGCTGACGCCGTGAAGTCCCAGTGGGTGCGCGCGGAGGCCGATCTGGCCAGGCAGCTGGGCACCCTGGTTCAAATGAACCTGGACGGATCGCCCCTGCCCCTGCCCTTTGATCAAATTCAATGTGCCGACGTGAGCGGTTGGTCCGGAGCCGATGACCATGCGGGCTGGCGCAAGGTGGTGGGCAGCATTGGCGACCTGTTCGGAGCCGGAGCGTCGGCCATTGAGTTACCGGCACCCCCGGCGGCCGCGGGAGAGCGGTTGCTCGCCGTGCTGGCCTTCGACAATCTCTCTAACGATCCGGAGATGGCCTATTTCTCCGACGGAGTCTCCGAGGAGATTCTGCAGACGGTCGCCAAGATGCCGGACCTGAAGGTGGTGGGCCGCTCATCCAGCTTTCAATTCCGGGGCAAGGATAAGGCAATCAGTAATGTGGCGGCGCAGCTGCTGACCAGCCACGTCCTGGACGGCGCGGTGCGGCGGAGCGGCAACCGAGTGCGAATTTCGGCCAGCCTGTTGGAATGCCAGGGTCAGACGGCGGTTTGGTCGGGCCAGTTTGACCGTGATCTCTCAGATGTTTTCGCGCTGCAAGACGAGATTGCCTTGGCTATTGCCGAGGCCTTGCAGTTGGTGTTCGCACCGGCGGCTGAGCCGAGAAAGGTCGTCCCCAAAGCCTTCGATCTGTATTTGCGGGCCCGAGCCTTGGCGGGAGCCTGGGCCTCAAATTCTGAATGTGTGCAGCTGCTGGAAGAGGCTGTCGCCCTATCGCCGGACTTCGCGGCGGCCTGGGCCAGCCTGGCCCTAGCGCGGGCGCTGGACGCACGTTGGCAAAAGGATGCCGGCCAATTCTTCGTCCATCAGGTTGCGGCGCTGACGGCCGCCAGCCGGGCCGAGGCCCTGGACCCTTCGCAGGGGGTCAGCTATGTGGCCCGCAGCCTATTAGAGGCATCAGCCGCATATTCCGCTAGGGAAACCCTGTTGCAGGTGGCGTTGGAGGCTTCCCCTTCCGATCCGGAAATCCTCAAACATGCGTCAGATCTTGTGGGCGCGGTGGGGCGCACGCGCGAGAGTTTTCGCCTGGTCGCCCGCGCTCACGGGATCGATCCATTGAACAAGATCATTGCCAATCGCCATGCCGGAGCCCTCGCTGAGATCGGGATGCTGCAAGAGAGCTATGAGGCAGCAGAGGTGGGACGTGCGCGATGGCCCGACTTTGATTGGTTCATTGCCTCGCCGCTGTTGATTTCGGCCACCCTAGGCGATTGGGCGATTGCGGAACCATTGATCGCGTTGGCAGAGGCCGATGGCAGAGGTTATCTCCAAGCGATCTTGGGGCTAGTCAACGACTATCGCGATCCGACCCCTGAGGCCCAGGCTCGAATGTTGGCCCGCGGAGAGGGCCAGCTGGCAAAGAGCGGTTCGGCAGAGCTTAGCCAAATCATGTTCATCCACCGGATTGGGTTGGCCGACGAGGCTTTCGACCTGTTGGCTAGAAGTTCGTTCGCACGAATCTTTACACCCGAGGGCCGTCCACCAGACAGCCTGTTCCTACCCGGGATCATGTTTGGGGCCATGGGCAAGGACTTGCGGCGCGATCCACGATTCGTTGACCTCTGCGACAAGTTGGGCATTTGCGACTACTGGGTCGCCACCGGGCGGTGGCCAGACTGCGAGCACGAGGTCGCGCCCCACTATGACCTTCGCGCCCGCACCCTAGAATTGGTGGCAGCCCGAGGCTTGCCAGAGGCTTCCGATTGACCCAATTTAGGTAATCACTCTGGGACAACACGCTGATGCCTTCCGTTTATCTGTCTGGACCTGACGTATTCTTCTCCGACATGATGGAGCTGTTTGCCCTCAAGATGGGGTCGTGTGTTCTGGCGGGGTTTACACCCATAATCCCCTCAGACCCGCGCAACCCGCCCCCTACCTCGAGCGATACCAACCCCTCCCGCAACATCTATCGCGACAATGCCCAGGCCATGCGCGATGCCGACTTTGGCATATTTCATCTGACGCCATTTCGTGGGGTCAGCGCGGACCCGGGCACTGTCTATGAGCTCGGCTTCATGACCGCTCTGGGCAAGCCTACATTCGGCTACACCAACGAGTCCGGCGATTATATGGACCGCATCGCGCCCAAACAGAGCGTGCCTGGCCCCAACAATCAGGTCACCTGGCAAGATGACGACGGATCCCACATCGAGAACTACGGCAATGCCGACAACCTGATGATCGATTCCAGCTTGGCCATAAGCGGCGCGCTAATGATCAGGGGCAAACCGCCCTTGCCCAAGAGGTTCTCCGACCTCTCGGCCTTTGAAGATTGCCTGAAACAGGCCAAGGCATACTACGCTAGCCTCAAATAGGGTTTGGACGGTACCGCTTAGTCGTGCGCTAATGCACAACCCTGGATGACGATGGTGCGTCAGGCGGGGTCAGATCAACGGGAGCCAAACATGTCTACAGTGGAAAAGAACAAGAAGGGCATCGTTCGATACTTTATCGAGGTGCTGCAAAATCAGCATGTTGAGCTGATTCCGGAGATGCTGGATGCTCACTACACGTTCGATGGCCAGCCCAGCGATGACGCGGGAAATGTGGCCTTCGTAAAGTCGCTGCACGAACAATTTCCGGGTATGACCTATGATATTTTTTGGGTCGTCGGTGATGCCGACATGGTTGCGATGCGCTGGCAACTGAATGTCCCCGCCACGGCGACCCGGGGTGCCGGCACGATCCAGGGCAGCAATCTCGTCAAGTGCAGAGACGGCAAGGCCCTTGCCAATGTTCAGATCTCCGAGGGGCTGGTTCTGGACGCGCCCCCTAAAGCTTAAACGCCTCTATTGGGTTGCCTTCCCGCTGCGAGGCGGGAAGCGGGCCTGCGCGTCGATCTTCTTCTGGATGACGGCTTTCGCGGCAGGGTCGCTGACGGCAGAGAGCGTCCTGGCCTTCTGAAAATTGGCGATGCCGAACGCCAGTTGCAGGGAATAGTCCAGCGACATCCTTCCCGCGTCAAAGGGGGTGCCGGATGGCACGTTCCTGAACCAATAGGGCGTGTCGGCCGGGGTCGGCGGGAATAGGTTGAACTGGATGGGGCTCTCGGCGGTGCTGTGGCACGAGAGGCAGGACGAGGCTTTGTTGTCGACTGGCCCATTGAGCCGGTTCTGATAGCCGAGATGAAGCATCGATATCTTGGGATTGATCCAGGTTTGCTTCAGCGGTCCGGAACCCGAATAGTCAGGATCATTGCCCCACATCACACCCACCGGCACCACATTGCGCCAGCCCTTGCCCGGCGCACCACCGGGACCGCCGCCATAAACGAAAGTTCCGAATACCCAGCCCGTCTGTTTGGCACGCTTATCCTTCACCGCGATGTCGATCTGCAGCAGACGCAGCCTTTGGATGGAACGCGGGTTCTTGGGATTGGGGAAGATCGACTGGTCATTGTCGTTCAGATAGACAAAGGCTGGCCACTCGGGTGATCCCGCGAGGAATGGGACTTCGGCAAGAGATGCCGTCGTGAAGAGAAGTTTCGCAGAGACAGTCCCTTCCGGCATAACAGCCTTGCTGGCGTCCGGCTGACCATGGTCTGTCCAGACCCGGCCGATCGTCACCCCACCCGGGGCGTTATAGAACCCGATGGCATAGTTATCCCAGCCGCTGACTTGGGTCGTGGTGAGTTCGTAGGGGGCAGACGCGCGTTCCCGGGTCAGACCATGCAGGGGCTCGCGGCCATTGCTGGTGAAATCCATCCAGGGCGCATTGTACCAGCCGCGCACGGTATTGAGCGCGGGGTCAAAGCTGCGATCTGTCTCGCGAATATTGCCCTCAAAGAAGTAGTCCAAGACCGAACGCAGATAGGCATCCGGCTGCGTCTGCGGATCAAACTTCAGCCAGGGTTGGACATCCTTAGGCGCGGTCTTTGGATAGGTTTGGCTGAGCTTGAACAGCGGCCCCTTCCAAGCGGCGGGTGGCGTGATCAGCGAGTCGCAAAAGCGCGTCTTTGCTGTGTTGCACGTAGCTGGGGGCTGAGCAGACGCCGGTAGTCCACTGATTAAGCCCATCGCCAGGGCTGCTGCAATCGAGCCAATACGCATTCCTGCCTCCCAGATTCTGAACCTTTGGCGGATCAGAACACACTTCCCAGACAACCGCACCTGACGTTTATCAGCCGTTGGGATCACTGGCGATATAGGAGGGTCGCGCTGAAATCGCCGCGTGGAACGCTGCAAGCCTGGGCCGGGAGGCACGCCAGTCTTCGTCCGGGAAACGGAAATCGAGATAGCCCAGTCCGCAGGCCACGCCGATGTCGGCCAGGGTCAGATCATCCCCGGCTCGGCGTTCGGCGGTTTCGAACAGATCGAGGGCGCGGCGGATTTTGCCCATTTGCCCTTCAGTCCAATCGTTCCAGCGAAATTGCTCCGGGCGAAGAGCGGTTTCATATCGGGCTAGGAGAGCGGCTTCCATCAACCCATCTGCCGCCGCGTGCTCGGTGAGCACAGCCCAGCGTGCGGGCCCTTCCGCCGGCGTGAGAGACTTTTCCGAGAGGCTATCGAGATAGCCTACGATCACGCCGCTGTCGTAAAGCGCGCGACCGTCACCAAGCAAAAGGGTCGGGATCTTGCCCAGCGGATTTGCGGCAGCCAATGCCATATTGGGGGCCACGGGCGAGGCAGCGGCCAACTCCAGGGTGACCCGGTCGGCGAGGCCCAGCTCATGGGCCGCCATGATGACCTTGCGGGCGAAGGGTGAGGCGGGGGAATAGAAGAGCTTCATGTCGGGGCCTCTTTACAGAATTCGATGATTGCGGGTTTCGCGCGAAGGTCTAGCCTGAACTGGAGAGTCAGACAGACGACCAATTGGAAAGCGCTCATGAACCAACTTGTCGGAAATATCAAAGCCGGGACCATTGAGCTAAAGCCTCTTACCCCGACCATCGGGGCGGAAGTCAGCAATATCGATCTGACCCAGCCTCTTGACCCCGGCGTGGTCTCCGATCTGAAGAGCGCCTTGCTGGATTGGAAGGTTCTGTTCTTCCGTGATCAAGATGTGACCACCGAGCAACACCTAGCGTTTTCGCGGAATTTCGGAGACCTGGAGGCTCACCCTTTCGCACCGTCGAAACCGGGTTATCCCGAGGTTCTGGCCATCACCCATGACGATAAGTCCAAGGGCCGGGAAAACACTTGGCATTCCGACGTGACCTGGCGAGAAAAGCCCTCCTTGGGTTCAATCCTGCACGCGCTTGAGGTGCCCGAGGTGGGCGGCGACACCCTGTTCGCTGACATGTACGCCGCTTATGAGGGCCTATCAGCCGAGGTGAAAGCCAAGGTCGAAGGTCGCACTGCGATCCACGATTTCGCCCACTTCCGCGCAGGCCTGAAGCGACAGGGCAAGACCGAGGCCGAAATCGAGGTCTTCAATCAGAAATACCCGATGATGGAGCATCCGGTAATCCGCACCCACCCGGAGACCGGGCGCAGGGCCATCTATGTCAATGCCGCCTTCACGCAACATATCGTCGGCATGGACAAGGGTGAGTCCGATGGCTTGCTGGCCCATCTCTACGCCCAGGCGGCGATCCCGGAATACCAGTGCCGGTTTCGGTGGAAAAGGCACTCCATCGCGTTTTGGGATAACCGAGCGGGCCAACACTATGCCGCCTCAGACTATTTCCCCGCTGTGCGCCGCATGGAGCGGGTAACGGTTATCGGCGACCGCCCCTACTAAGCAAAGGCACCCCATGTACGACCTGCATTACTGGCCAACGCCGAACGGCAAGAAAGTGACGATCCTGCTCGAGGAGTTGGGGGTCCCGTATAAGATCGTGCCCGTCCACATCGGGCGCGGGGATCAGTTCACCGACGACTTCCTGAAGATCGGCCCCAATAACCGCATGCCGGCCCTGGTGGACCACGCGCCCAAGGGCGGCGGCGCGCCCATCGCTGTGTTCGAGAGCGGGGCCATTATGATGTATATCGCCGAGAAGGAGGGCCGGTTTTTCCCGCAAGACATCCCCAGCAAATACGAAGTTACCCAATGGGTGATGTGGCAAATGGCCAATCAAGGACCCAAGACCGGCGAGCGCGGTCACTTCAGCCGGGTGGACACCACGCTACACGGCGACCAGTCCTATGCTCAGCGTCGGTTCGCCGACGAAGGGCACCGGCTCTATGGCGTGTTGAACAATCGGCTCTATGACCGCCCTTACCTGACCGGGGATACCTACACGATAGCCGACATGATCTCCTATCCCTGGACCGCCAGTTGGAAGATGCAGGGCATCGACATCGATGAGTTCAAACACTTCAAGCGGTGGTTCGAGGAGTTGTCGGCCCGACCGGCTGTCGAGCGCGGCATGGCGGTAACCGCCGGCCCCGCCGAAGATCCCGCAAGCCTTTCTGAGGCGGAACGCAAGCGTCGGACGGCGCTGCTCTACAACCAACGCGCCCGCCCCGCGCCGGATGCTTGAGGCGACTACTCGGTGACGCGAACGCTGAGACTCGACTCGAAGTCCTGCAAAATGCTGACCGCGTCGTCGATGGTGGCGACCAGCGGCGTCCCCTTAGGGAAACGGTAACGCCAGAAACTGACCACGTGGGATATCCCGCCGATCTTCTCGCCGAGCGACAGAAACATCTCAGGTGCGCGCAGCAGGAATTCCCGGAAGGCCTTGGGGTTGCCGTTGGTGGTCAGGTCTTGGAATGCGTCATCATAGACCTTGAGCGCCACGACGATTTCGCGACGTTGTGAAAGGATTTGATTGTTGAGGCGCAGTCGCGCGGCCTCAACATAGCGGCCCATCTCCATATCGCGAGGTCCAGTGATCGACAGCGTCTTTATCTCGTCGAGAATGGACCTTAAGTCCGAGGACGAGTTGGCCAAGACCCACTTATAGTAGAGAAACCCCTTCCAGCAGAAAACGCCTTCGCGGAAGGCCTCGCCGTCCAGCATGAGGGTCAGCCGCAAGGGGTCCAACCGGGAGTCCACCTGCGTTGAGAGCAGGGCTTCGACCAATCGACTGGTGCTCGCAACGCTGGCTGAACCCGTACCCTGGTATGCCAAGGCGATGAGTTTTGCGATCTGCGTCGCCACGAAGGCCTGCATCCGTTCGAAATCGGCTTCGGTGATCGAGAAATAGCAGGCCGCGATATCATAGTCGTGCTGTCGCAGATGCTCGCGGAGCAAGAAGGGGTCCAGAGACGGCAGCAGATCCAATAGCCGCAACACCTCGATGTCACGGGCCAAGGCAGTGCGGTCCGGGCAGAGTTCCTCAAGGATATTTAACCACCCGGTCTGTTCGACGAATACCGACTGCCCTCCCAGAGAGAGGTCATGAATTGAAAATGGTATGACGATCTTGGTCGCGGTCTGCCGGGAGCCGTTAAACAGATAGGTCTCATCATAGCGCAGGCGGTGTTTGATAATCAGCCCGGCATTTAGAGCCCGGCTGTGGAAGAAGGGCTTCGTCAGCCGAGTCGGGTCGTCCTTGTTGAGGAGTTCGGCACTGGCCAAGTTGAGCACGCGCGAAGTCGAGGCGCTCTTCTGCAATGCCGCCAAGCTGCGCGCAGTCCGCGAATTGGGCGAGGCACCGCGACTAGCTTCACGCATACTCATTGCAAGCTACTGTGCATTCGAAAGCGCGTGCCCCGGTTTCACCATCGCGTCCCAGATCGATTGCTCGACCTAAGATCGCAGTGTTCACCGAGCAAATTGAACTAACGAGGTTCACAACCCCCTAACGCGGGAGCTTACTGGTCCCCATAAGATAGGCATCCACGGCTTGCGCACACTGACGGCCCTCACGGATCGCCCAGACAACTAAGGATTGCCCGCGTCGCATGTCGCCACAGGAAAATATCCGCGACGATGATGTCTTGTAGTCCATGACATTGGCCTTGACGTTGCTGCGCTCGTCCAATTCGACTTGCGCTTGATCTAACAAGGCGTTGTTGCGGGGTCCGAGGAACCCCATGGCCAAAAGCACCAGGTCCGCCTTCAACTGGAACTCGCTGCCCGCGACCTCCTGCATGGTCATGCGACCGTCGGGGCCGGCCGCCCATTCCAAGTGGACACACTCCAGGGATTCGATCTTGCCGTTGGACCCGATGGCACGCTTGGTGCCCACCGCGAAGTCGCGCTCGCAACCCTCTTCTTGGCTAGACGATGTGCGCAGCTTGAGCGGCCAGTCGGGCCAGGTCATGGCTTTGTTTTCGCGGGCCGGCGGTTGCGGCATGATCTCCAGCTGAGTGACTGAGGTCGCGCCGTGGCGGTTGGAAGTGCCGATGCAATCGCTGCCGGTATCGCCACCGCCAATGACCACCACATGTTTCCCCGTCGCCGACAAGCCGCCGCTCGGAGCAGCCCGAAGTTCGTCGTCACCGGCATTGCGTTTGTTTTGCTGGGTGAGGAAATCCATCGCAAAATGGACGCCGGTTAGTTCACGACCAGCGATTTCCAGATCCCGTGGGTTCTCCGCGCCACCGGCCATGACCAGCACGTCGTAGTCGTCGAGCAAGCGCTCCACGGTCACCGTGACGCCGACCTCGAAATTAGTGCGGAAGATCACGCCCTCGGATTCCATCTGGACAACCCGGCGGTCAATCAGATGTTTCTCCATCTTGAAGTCGGGAATACCGTAGCGGAGCAGCCCTCCGATGCGGTCGGATTTCTCAAAGACGGTCGGCGCGTGCCCTGCCCGGGCCAGCTGCTGAGCGCAGGCCAAGCCGGATGGCCCAGACCCTACAATCGCCACCCGCTTGCCGGTGCCGCGCGGCGACATCTGGGGCGTGATCCAACCTTCTTCCCATCCGCGGTCGACGATCTGGCATTCGATGGTCTTGATGGTCACAGGCGTGTCAATGATGTTGAGCGTGCAAGACGCCTCGCAAGGTGCAGGGCAAACCCGGCCCGTGAACTCCGGGAAGTTGTTGGTGGATTGCAGATTATCCAGCGCCACCTGCCACTGCTCGCGATAGACGAGGTTGTTGAAATCCGGGATCTGATTGTTGACCGGGCAGCCCTGGTGGCAAAACGGAATCCCGCAATCCATGCAACGCGAAGCCTGCTGCGCCAGGTCACCGCTCGACAGCGGTTTGACGAATTCCTTCCAGGTACGCAGACGGTCTTGCGTCGGCTCATAGCCGCGATCCCGCCGTTCGATTTCCAGGAAGCCAGTGGGCTTGCCCATATCTCTACCTCAACTCGAATTATTCAGCGGCGACAGCGGCGGCGGATGTGCGCACTGCCGCTAGGTCGATCAGGGCCCGGCGATAGTCTTTCGGCATCACCTTCCAGAACTTACCGAGACTCACGTCCCAATTGTCCAGGATCAGTTTGGCGCGCTTGGAGCCGGTGTGCAGCAGGTGACGTTCGACCAGAATCTTCAGCCGCTCAGCATCGTGGCCCAGCATGTCACCCATGCCGGCATTTTCCACCGACACCGATCTCTGGCTGGGACGTCCGCATTCGTCGGACGCCGCAGATTGCGCATTTAGCCGTTCAAGGTCGACCATCGAAGCGTTGCAGAGCGCAGAGAACCGGTCCTTTGGGTCATAGACATAGGCAATGCCGCCCGACATCCCGGCCGCGAAGTTGCGCCCGGTGTCACCCAGCACCAGCACCACCCCGCCGGTCATGTATTCGCAACCGTGGTCGCCGACCCCCTCGACCACCGCCACAGCACCGGAGTTGCGCACCGCGAAACGTTCGCCGGCAACGCCCTCAAAATAGGCTTCCCCGGCGATGGCACCATAGAGCACCGTATTGCCGACAATGATGTTCTGCGTCGGGTCGCGCTTGGAGTTTGCCGGCTGACGCACGACCACCCGGCCCCCTGATAGACCCTTGCCGACATAGTCGTTGCCGTCGCCGATCAGTTCTAGGCTTACGCCCCGAGCCGCAAATGCCCCGAAGCTCTGGCCCGCCTGGCCTGTAAAGCTGAGACTAATGGTATCTTCCGGCAGCCCCGCATGCCCATGGGTTTGGGCGACCCGTCCGGAGAGCATAGCCCCCA
>JANLPK010000190.1:0-3069 GCA_031367205.1 Alphaproteobacteria bacterium | reverse complement strand
TGGTTGGGGGTGCCCTCGATTTTTGTGGAGCGGGAGGACGGGGTCTTTAAGCTGCGTCGCGCGTTTAAGATTGAGCCCGGTGCCAAGGTTGTGGTCGTGGAAGACGTGATCACGACCGGCGGGTCATTCCGCGAGGCGGTGGAGCCCATCGAGGCGGCGGGCGGCATTGTGCTCTGCTGCGCCTGCATCGTGGACCGCTCGGGCGGCAAGGCTCAGGTCGGTTGGCCCCTGGTGGCGCTGGCGACGGTGGACGTAGCGTCTTACGGGCCCGACGAAATTCCGCCGGAACTAGCGGCCTTGCCCGCCGAGGAGCCCGGCTCCAAGCGACTGCGCGGATGAGCGGGGGTTGGTGATGAACCGTCTGCGTTTGGGTGTGAACATTGATCATGTGGCGACCATCCGCAATGCGCGGGGTGCCGCCTACCCCGATCCTATGCGGGCGGCGGAAATGGCCATGGCCGCGGGTGCTGACGGTATCACCGCCCACCTACGCGAAGATCGCCGGCATATCTCCGATGCCGATATGGAAACCCTGGCGCGGATCACCCGCAAGCGTGGCTTGCCGCTGAACTTTGAGATGGCCGTAACGTCTGAGATGGAAGCCCTGTGTTTGGCCTATCGGCCGCACGCGGCTTGTTTGGTGCCTGAGCGGCGCGAAGAGATCACCACGGAAGGTGGACTCGATGTGGTCAGAGGCCACAACGCCATTGCCCCGGTGGTGCGGCGGTTTGTGGATGCCGGCATTCGAGTCTCGTGCTTTGTGGATGCCGATGCCAATCAAGTGGCGGCGGCCAAGTCGGTGGGGGCCGATATCGTCGAACTGACGACCGGCTTTTTCTGTGACGCGGTGCGCGAGGGCTCACCTGAAGCCCCAGTCCTGCTCGAACGCCTGCGTGAAACGGCGCGGGAAGCCCACCGCTTGGGCCTCGAGGTCCACGCCGGCCACGGGATTGATTTTGAAACTGTGGGTCCCATCGCGGCTATCCCTGAACTCGTGGAGCTCAATATCGGGCACTTCTTGATTGGTGAGGCGATCTTCACGGGTCTAACTCCGGCGATCCAGCGCATGCGGGTCTTGATGGATGAAGCGCGCGTGGAGCGGGCGGCGTGATCCTAGGTATCGGCTCAGACCTCTCTGACATCCGCCGGGTTCAAGGCACCCTCGACCGGTTCGGCCAAAGGTTCACGCACCGCATCTTCACCGAACTGGAGCGCACCCGCTCAGAGCGCAAAGCCGACGCCGCCTCCAGCTATGCCAAACGCTTCGCCGCCAAGGAGGCCTGCGCCAAGGCGCTGGGCACCGGCATCCGGCGCGGGGTGTTCTGGCGCGACATGGGTGTGGTCAATATGCGCTCGGGCCAACCGACCATGGCGCTGACCGGTGGGGCCCTCGCACGACTAAACGAGATGACCCCGGTAGGACATACAGCCAAAATACATCTAAGCCTCACCGACGATCATCCCTATGCCCAGGCTTTCGTGATAATTGAGGCGCTGCCCGTCTGACCAAACCTTCACGAGCCTTGCGGCTTGGCCTGGCTTATGCATGGTCGCGCCCAACGCATTTCCCGGTTCGCCGGATTCTCCCCCAGGGACACTCATGAACGCTGCCTACGACCGCACCAAGCCCCCGCCCAGCACCGGCCCAAACGAAACCGTCGAGCTGATCAAGACCGTCGGCGTAGCCCTATTGATCGCCCTGGTGCTGCGCGTATTGCTGTTTCAGCCCTTTACGATCCCCTCGGCCTCAGAGGAACCCAACCTCTATGAGGGTGACTATGTGTTCGTCACGAAGTTTGACTACGGCTGGTCGAAACACTCCATTCCCTTCAGCCCGGCCTTGTTTTCAGGGCGAATTTTTGGGCACGCGCCGATGCGCGGCGACATCATTGTTTTCAAACTTCCCCGCGACAATCACACCGACTACATCAAGCGCCTGATCGGCGTTCCGGGTGACCGGGTCCAGGTGAAGGAAGGCCTGCTCTATCTGAACGGCATTCCTGTGCCCCGTGTGGCAGAAGGTGTTGTGCGTGAGAGCGGCGGCACGCCGATGATGCTCGATGTCGGGCGTTTCCAAGAAACTCTGCCTCAGGGCCGCACTTTCATGACCAACGACTTCGGAACCGGTGGCGACCTCGATAATACCCAAGAGTTCTCGGTCCCGCCAGGCTACTATTTCTTCATGGGCGACAACCGCGATAACTCCGCCGATAGCCGCCTACCTCAGTCTGAAGGCGTCGGCCTTGTGCCGGAGGAAAATCTGGTCGGCCGAGCGAGGATGGTGCTGATCTCTTGGTCAAAGGGTGCCTCTCTGTTCAAGCCCTGGACCTGGGTTCTGAACCTGCAACCCAGCCGGTTCTTCCGGGTCTTGCACTAATCCCGCCGCCTTGCTCAGGTCTTAGGGAACGTCTAGGTCCTGTTGTCGGCCTGGGAATGGGCTGGGCCGGGTGACAAAGCGCGCATGACACAGGTTTCAGAATTGCCGCAGAGCGCGCCGCAACCCGGCGCTCGCGACGACGTGGCCGAAGTGGTCCGCACGATCTTCTACGCGTTGCTGATCACACTGATCCTGCGGATATTCATCTTTCAGCCCTATACGATCCCATCGCCGTCCATGGAGCCGACCCTGATTGAAGGCGACTATCTGGTCGTCGCAAAGTCCAGCTACGGCTATTCGCGCCACTCCATTCCGTTCAGCCCGCCGCTGTTCTCCGGGCGAATTTTCGAGCAGATCCCGGCGCGCGGCGATGTCGTCGTCTTCAAGTTGCCCCGCGATGGCCGCACCGACTATGTCAAACGGCTGATCGGTCTGCCCGGTGACCGTATCCAGATGCGTTCCGGTCAGCTGTTTATCAACGGGGTGGGTGTTCCGCGCACGTCGATGTCGCCGGTTATGGTGGACGACGGCTACGCCCCCCACCGGGCGGCTCGGTTCGCTGAGGTGCTACCCAACGGCAAACGCTACGTGACCTACGACCTCAGCCCCGATGGCGAGGGCGACAACACCGCGGTCTTCGTGGTGCCTGAGGGGCACTACTTCATGATGGGCGACAACCGCGACAATTCCTT
>JANLPK010000163.1:0-30900 GCA_031367205.1 Alphaproteobacteria bacterium | reverse complement strand
AGGAAGAGGCGACCCTGGATGAGATCGTCGCGCGGGGTTATCCGGCCGCCACTGTCGAGCGGGTGCAGAGGTTGCTCTACAATTCGGAGTATAAGCGTCGGCAGGCGGCACCCGGCGTGAAGCTTGGCGCGCGGGCGTTCGGGCGGGATCGGCGATATCCGATCGTGAATGGGTTTAGGGACGTGGTGACAAAGGGTTGATGCTCGATCCGAAGCCACACATGAGCTTCAAACGCGGAGCAGAGGTTTTCAATCTGTGGGCAATTCGGACTCCAAGACCGACAAGGTTTTTCCGTTTTCTCATCGCAAGCTTGCGGCCCGTGCGGCGTTCGCTGGCCTGTTCTTGATCCTAGACCTTTGGTTTGGAGGTGTGTTGGCGCTCTTGCCGAGGAACGATGATCCATTTGAGGTGGTGCTCGCGGTCATCGTTCTGGGCATTGCCGCGAAGCTAATCCAGTTGATCCTATTGAATCTCACGCTAGTTCGGAGTGGTGGCGGGCTGAGTGTTTCTGAAGACGGCATTGTTTTGACCCGCCAGGGCAAGAGCACTCGAATAAACTGGCGTCATGTTGCGAAGGTCGATTTAGGGGCCTACTCAGGTCGCGATTGGCCTTTGAGGGCAGCATTGTCGGGTGATACCTGGATATGGATCCTCCGGAGCGATGGTGGAGGGCTCCTTCGTTTCAACGGGTTGGAGATCAATCCGTCCGACCTGCTTCCTCAGCTCAAGGAGTCTCGGAAGGCTTGGCGATCACGCGAAAGCGAAAGGCTCTATGGAAAGGCATCGGCCGCGGTCACGTAGAGTCGTTAGAATTTGAGGGCTTCGCGCCTTAACGCCGGCACAATCTCCGCCACCTGATCCACCGACACCCAGCTCTGCATGAATTCGCGTGGAGTCAGATTCTGATCCACCGTGTGTTGGAAGAGCGCGAACAGCGGGTCCCAGAAGCCGTCGGGATTAAAGAATACCACCGGCTTGGCGTGCAGATCGAGCCTGCGCCAGGAGAGCAGTTCCACCACTTCCTCCAGAGTCCCGATGCCGCCCGGCAGAATGGCGAAAGCGTCGGCGCGGTCGAACATGATCATCTTGCGCTCGTGCATTGAGGTGACGGTGATGGTTTCCACCAGGTCCAGGCGGCGTTCGCGAACCTTGAGGAACTCGGGGATGACGCCCAGGACCTTGCCGCCGGCTTCATGGGCGGCCAAAGCACAGGCCCCCATCAGGCCGACCCCGCCGCCGCCATAGACGAGGCCCAGCCCGGCTTGCGCCAGAGTGCGGCCCAGGTCTGCCGCAGCACTCAGCAAGGTCGGATCGGCGGCCTCTGAGGCTCCGCAAAACACGCAGATGGTTGTGAGGGCTTGCCCCATGGTCTGGGCTCCGGGATGATCTGGTGCCGATATGGCGCGGATCGATTAGCTGGGATTCGGGTTAAGGAGTATCAATCAGATTGTGACCCGTTTCCTGACAATTCCCATCGCCTCTATGGCTATACTTTGCGCAGTCAGCGGCTGTGGCGGGCCGACGGCGAAAGACCAGAGTGTCGGCAAAGTCGGCTCGGCGGACCAGCACGGCCTGGCTCCCCCACGGGTGACGGAGGTGCAGCTGACCTCGGTGGGGATCAGCATCGCCGGCGACGCCGCGCCCGCCGCAAGCATCCGGTTGGCCAGCCCCGATGGTCGGGCAATTGCCGCGCTGGTGGACCAGGCGGGACATTGGAAATTGTCGGTCCCAGTGATTGCACCGGCAGCGATCTATGGATTGTCTCAGAAGGTTGAGGATCGAACTCTGCAGGCCGAAGGATATTTGCTGGTGACCCCCGGGGGGCGCGGTGTGTTGATGCGGTCCGGGGCCGGCGCCCTGGTGTTTGATAGTGCTTCGAAGGCGGGACTGACGGCTTTGGACAGTGACCGCGAGGGTGCGGCAGTGGTTTCAGGGCGCGGCGCGGCGGGGACATCGGTCAGTGCCTATGTGGACGGGCGAAAGGTGGGACAGGGCCGCATCGACAGCACGGGTCGGTTTGAACTGCCTCTGACCGGGCCGGTGGCGGCTGGAAGTCACGTGGTGAAGGTGTTTGGTGACGGTCTAAACGCCAGCCTCGCCGTGACCCTTCACGCTGCCGCGCCGCTGCAGCACGGTCCCTTTCGTGTCACAGCGGCACCAGGGGGCCTACAGATCGAATGGATGACGCCTAGCGGTGGAACCCAGACCACCTTCCTGGTGACTGAGACCCTACCGACGGTAAACCCATGAGTTTTCACCATCCAGGCACCATGCGGAGCTTCAGCACGCCAGGCGCGGTGTCGCCGCCCAGCGTGAAGTTCGACTTTTGGACATCGATGGCCGAGCTGGTGGCTCTGGTTCTGCGCAGCGGCGCGGCGGGGCTGGCTTGGCGTATTCCGGCGGCGCTGGGTTTGATCTTTGTGGGCAAGGCGGCCGGGGTCTGGGGACCCGTCATGCTGGGTGACGCGATCAATACCTTGGCTCCCAGCACAGGGTCGATGGTGAAGATCGGCACGGATTTCGTGGTCTTGGCGTTGGCCTTTGCCGCGTTGCGATTGATATCCTCGTGCGCGCCCTTTGCACGGGAGGCGATCTTCACGCCGGTTTCGCAGGCGACTATGGCCAAGGCGGCGACAGAGGCGTTCGGGCACACCCTGGCCCTATCCCTGGATTTCCATCAGAGCAAACAGACCGGGTCCTTGGCGCGGATCATTGACCGGGGTTCGCGCTCCACGGACTTCTTGATCCGCAGTGTGGTGTTCAGCCTCGGCCCGACGGCCTTGGAACTGATCTTGGCCATGGGGGTCATGGCGGCACGACTGGACTGGCGGTTCGCCGCCGTGGCTCTGGGCACAATCGTCATCTACACCTTGCTGACGTTCCGGATCACCGATTGGCGTCTGAGCCATCGCCGGGCTTTGAACGACGCCGACAGTCGCGCCGCCGGCCTCTCTGTGGACGCGATGATAAACTATGAGACCATCAAGACTTTCGGGGCCGAGACGCGGATCGTCGAGCGCTATGACCAAGCCATGGGCACCTATGTGAGGGCCTCGGTGCAGGCCAATACCTCGTTGTCATTGCTGAATGCGGTGCAGTCGGTGATCCTGAATTTCGGCCTGGCCGGGATGACGGTGATGGCTGGGATGGAGGTGATGGCCGGACGCATGCGGATTGGCGACGTGACCACTGCCATCCTGCTGCTGACCAGCCTCTATGTTCCGCTCAACATGCTGGGCTTCAACTACCGCGAGATCCGCCAGGCCTTCATCGATATGGAGCAGATGGTGGGGTTGACGGGGGTGCCGCCGGAGATCACCGATCCGCCGAATGCACAGCCCCTGCCGCCGGCCTCTAGTCACGGTGCGCGGGTGGCATTTGAGGGGGTCGGATTCCAGCACGACGCGCGCTCGACAGGCTTGCGCGATGTGAGTTTTGAGGTGCCGCCGGGCACCACCACCGCCATTGTCGGGCCGTCAGGAGCCGGGAAGACGACGGCGGTGCGGTTGGCGTTGCGACTGCTTGATCCCAAGTCTGGTCGGGTGACGTTGGACGGCGTGGACCTGCGCCAGGTGCGGCAGGTTGAGCTGCGCCGGGCTATCGCCCTGGTGCCGCAGGACGTGGCGCTATTTAATGACAGTCTCTATGCCAATATCGGCTTCGCGCGCCCGGATGCGACGCCGGAAGCGGTGAGGGCCGCAGCGGATGCGGCGGAGCTGGGCGGGTTCATCGACAGCCTGCCAAACGGATTCTCGACGGTGGTGGGCGAGCGCGGTCTGAAACTCTCCGGCGGCGAACGACAGCGGGTGGGCATTGCCCGTGCCCTCTTGGCTGAACCCCGTGTATTGGTATTGGACGAGGCCACCAGTGCCCTGGATGGCCCGACCGAGGAGGCGATCCAAGCGACCCTGCGCAAAGTGCGCTCGGGTCGAACAACCCTGGTGATCGCTCACCGGCTTTCCACCATTGTTGACGCCGACCAGATCCTGGTCCTGCGACGAGGTCGTGTGGTGGAACGTGGCACCCACGCGGCCCTGCTCGAGAAGGGCGCGGAGTATGCGGCCCTCTGGCGACGGCAGACCCGGGCGGGATAACAGGTGCCCGCCGTGGGGTGGGCTCATTGTGTTGGCGTAATAGCGGGCGCACAGCAGGCGGTGGCGGGTAAATTTGAGGCGATTGGGTTTCGGCGGCGTCGAACCATTGCCTTCTGAGAGTGATTTTGAAATGCCCACCCCAGCTGCAGTCACCGGGCCAAGGACCCACACCTTTGCCGCACCCTTAATCGCGATCTCTGACCCTACGGACCGGACTCGCGCGACGCAGTGGGCTTTGGTCTGGATCGTGGGGTTTCTGGGCCTGAGGCTGGCCGCGGCCGGGTTTGCGGGGCTCGGCGTCGATGAGAGCTACACGTTGGCAATCTCACGAAATCTGCAGCTCTCGTATTTTGATCATCCACCGCTCCACCAATGGATCGTTCATGGCCTGAGCGGGATGTTGGGTTACGGACGCGCAGCCCGGCTGCCCTTCGTGTTGATGTTCGCAGCATCATCGTGGCTGTTGTTTCGATTTTCCAGCCGGTTGTTCGGTGAGCGGGCAGGGCTTTGGGCGGTGGTCGCCCTCAATCTGTCGGGTTTCTTCAGCGTGGTCGCCGGAGGGTGGATTGTTCCCGACGGACCGCTGATCTTCTGCTTGTTGGCCGCGGCATTGCAATTGTCAAAGATCGCCCTCGAAGAGCCGTCCTCCAATGGGGTCGAAACCCTGAAAACCTGGTTGCTGTTCGGGCTATGGCTGGGCTTGGCTGGGCTCTCAAAATACCAGGCGATTGTGTTCGCGCTCGGGGCGGCAGGATGGGTTTTGGGAACGCCGCAGGCGCGCGCGCACTTGCGCCATCCGGGGCCATACTTGGCGGTGGTCTTGGCGGCGGTGATTATCCTGCCGGTCGTCGTCTGGAATGCCCAAAATGGTTGGGCATCGTTTGAGTTTCAAGGCGGACGTGCGGTGCCGGCGCATGGAGTGCGCTTTGCGGCTGTCTTGCCGGCCCTTGCGGGCCAAGCCTTGCTGTTGTTGCCATGGGTGTTCGTGCCCCTGATGTTTGCCGTGCTCCAACGGGTTCCGACGCAAGAGGGATCCGCCGGGCGAACGCTTTGCCTAGCGCTTAGCGTGCCGGGTATCGTCGCGTTCGCGATCACGCCCATCTGGGGGTCGGCAGCCTTGCCGCACTGGGCGATGCCGTCATGGCTATTCGCTATGCCCCTGCTTGGGAACGTACTGGCGAGAACATCGCTCAATCGAGCCTGGCCCAAGGCGTGGGCGGCATGTTCACTGGCCGGACTGTTGGGAATTTGGGGCCTGATGGTCAGTGACTCGGCGACCGGTTGGATTGGCCGCGCGTGGCCCGGGGCTTTCGCGAAGGGTGATCCAACCCTGGAGATGGTGGAGTGGTTAGCTTTGGCACCAAGCCTGGCGTCGGTGCCGGAGTATCATCGACCCGGGCTGTTCATCGTCGGTGCCAAGTGGATGGATGCCGGCAAGATATCGCAAGCCTTGGGCCAAGGCGCGGAGGTCATCGTCGGCTCCGATGATCCGCGGGGTTTTGCCTATGGGCGAGACATCGGCAGCTTGGTCGGGCGCGATGCGTTGATCATCACGACTCCGCGTCAACCGGCGTCCAAACTCAGCCACTGCTTTGCCAGGACAACGGCGCTCGCGCCAATAGGGGTTGGCCGATCCGGGCGCGACGAGCTGATGCTTTCCATCACCCTCGGTGAGCGCTTGGCGGCTTCCTGCGCTTGGCTTGGGCGGAGGCCTGCCGACTAATTGACTACTCTGCCGCCCGAGGGATGTCGTCATTGCCATGAGCGATAGGCGCGGTGCGGCGGCCATCCTTCCGCTTCATGCCGACAAGACCGCGCAGTGCCTCAAACAGCCAGTGGAACCTGCGGGACAGAACCTTTGGTGCCGCCAGCAAGACCGGCGTCAGGATCAGGGTCAACAGGGTCGCGAAGGACAGGCCCCAGACCACAGCGCCCGAAAGTTGCACCCACCATTCCGAGCCCGGCGCGCGGTATTCGATGACCGCCTTGCCGAAATCGGGGTGAATCTGGAACATCAGCGGGAGCAAGCCGACCACCGTCACCAAGGTCGTCAGCATGACGGGACGGAACCGTTGGGCAGCGGCGCGCACGGCGGCTTCGTCAGCCTCGAACCCCTGACGTCTTAACTGATAATAGGTGTCCACCAGCACGATGTTGTGGCCCACGACGACACCGGCCAAGGCGACCACCCCGGTGCCCAGCATGATCACCGAGATATAGTCGAAGGTATGCATGAAGTTGATTTGCACGCCGAGCAGCACGCCGACCGTGGAAAGCACCACCGCCGAAAGGGTGACCAGCACACCGTAGAAGCTATTGAATTGCCAAAGCAAAATGATCATCATCATGAACAGCGAGGCAGAGATTGCGGTCAGGAAGAAGACGGCGGCCTCCTGGCCCTGTTCGTCGGCACCTGTGAATTTCCAGCGGACGGAAGACGGAATATTGGCCTTTTCCAGCCAAGGTTTCAGCTCGGCGATCTTCTGATTGGCGGCAATACCCTTGGGGGTATTGGCTTGGATGAGGACTAACCGCTGTCCGTCACGTCGTTGGATCGAGGTCACCTGCTGCGAGGGGATCCGTTTGACGAAATAGCTGGCCGGAACCGGGCCATTGGGTGTGGTGATTTTCAAGGCCTCGAATGCCGCGGCGTTGCGACTCTCAGGTGTGAAACGAACCCTAATATCCAATTCTTCCTCAGCGTCGTCAGGGCGGAACCGCCCGACCAGGACGCCCCCGGTGGTGTATTGGATGGCCTGGCCCACAGCCAGAACATCGACGCCGTAGCGGCCCGCAGCTTCGCGGTCCACTGCCAGGTTGTACTCGATGCCCGGGGAGGCTCGATTGTCTTCCAGCTCAAACAGTTGTGGGTCGCTAGCAAACTTGGTTTTGATCAGATTGGCGGCGCGTGTCAGGGCAGGGATGTCGGTGCTGCGCAGCTCAATTTGCACGTCCTTGCCGATCGGGGGCCCATCCTGGGGCTCCTTCACCTCGACCTGCATGCCAGGCATGTCTTTGAGACGCTGACGGATGTCGGCGATGATATCGGTGCCGCGCAGTCCCAGCAGCTTTTGGTCCTCGAACTTCTTAAATTCGACCTGGATACGACCGATGGTGTCGTTGGGGATTTGGTTGCGTCCACCGCTCCCACCGCCGTTTGAGCCCACCACCACGTAGACAGATTCAACCCCCTTGATGCCGACCAGTTTGGCCTCGGCCTGCTTGACCAAGACGTCCATGGCGCTTGGCGACATATTGCCCTGGGCCTTCACATAGACGGAGGCGAAGGCCGGATCGGACTCCAGGAAGAAGGCCGTGCGGTGTTTCGTGGCGCCAAACCACATGAAGACGCCAACAATGATGAACAGGGTCGAGGCCATGACCCGCAAGGGGTGTTGACCTAGAAAGCTGATCGTCCGGGCATACCAACCCATAAAGCCGGTCATTTCACGCGGATCGCCATGTTCCGACTTCTCGATCTCAGCCAGGTGAGCGGCATCGACGGCCGTTTTCCGTGCGAAGATCGAGCCCAGAGCCGGGGTGAAGATCAAGGCTACGAAAATCGATGAGCCAAGCACGAAGAACAGAGTCAGCGGCAGGAAGCTCATGAACTTGCCGGGGATCGAGTTCCAGAACAGGAAGGGCAGGAAGGCGCAAAGCGTCGTCAGCGTGCCGTTCAGAACCGGCCAGAACATGCGCTTTGCGGCTGCCGCAAACGCCTCCTCCTTGGAGAAACCTTCGGCCATCTTGCGGTCGGCATATTCCACGACCACGATGCCGCCATCGACCAGAATGCCCACGGCCAGAACCATGCCGAACATGACCATCTGATTGAGCGTTATGTGCAGGGCGTTGAGCATCAGGAAGGCCAGAGCGAAACAAGCGGGTATCGCCAAGCCCACCATCAACCCCTGTCGGATTCCCAGACTGGCGACGATGATGATCATCACCAGGATGGTCGCCGAAATCAGACCGCCTTCCAGCACCAAGAGTGTGCGGGAGATGAAGTCGGACTGGTCGAAAGTGTAGGAGGCCTTCACAGTTGGCGGCCAGTTTTTCTCCTCGGTCTCAACGACCTTGCGCACCGACTTGACGGTATCGAGGATGTTGGAACCGATCCGCTTGGAAACCTCCAGCGAATAGGCCGGCTGTCCATTGAAGCGGGCGATGAATTGCGCGTCCTTGAAGGTGCGCCGCACGTCACCGATGTCGCCAACCGTGATGAGACGATCACCGCTTTTGCGGATGGGTAAGGACAGGATGTCTTCGGGTTTTTCGACGACGCCGGGGACCTTGATGGCGAATTTCCCCCCGCCGGAAAGCATGTCTCCGGCCGGCACGAGTTGGTTATTCCGGCCGATGACTTGGGCCACCTCGCCGGTAGATATGTTGTAGGCCTCCATCCGAACCGGATCGATTGTAACCTCTAGGAACTCTTCGCGACCCCCAGAGAGGTAGGCCTCAAGAACATTGGGTTGGGCCTCCAAGCGGTCCTTCAGTTCGCGGGCAATCCGCACCAGTTCGCGCTCTGGAGCTGTTCCGGAGAGCACGACCCCGACAACGGGTTCACCAGAGATATTGGCTTCCTGAATGATCGGTTCTTCGGCGTCAGGCGGGAATTTCCCGCGCGCCAAATCGACCTTGGCCCGGACGTCCTCAAGCACCTTGTCCTTGTTGAAATCGGCTTCGAACTCCAGGCTAACGACCGCGATGCCCTGGCGGGCCACCGCGTTCATTTCCTTGACGCCCTCGATACTCTGCAGATTGGTTTCAAGGGGTTTGACCAACAGACGCTCAGCATCTTCCGGGCTAACGCCGGGATAGGGCACGACGATGGAGACGAACGGAATGGTGATGTCAGGATTGGATTCCCGAGGCATCGAATTGTAAGCCATTAACCCGAACAGGCTAGCGATCAGGGTTACGCCGAGCACGACCTTGCGCCGTTTAATTGCGCCGTCGATCAAAGATCCGATCATGAGATTTGCCTCCTACCGGCGATCAACGGACGTTGCCGACCCTAACCTTTTGTCCCTCAGAGACATAGGTTTGGCCAACCGTGATCACCCGCACCGTGCCGCGAAGGCCCGAGACCCAAACGCCTCCAACACCCTCTTCGATCACCGAGACCGGAGAGAACGCTACCCTGTCGTCAGGCTGAACGTATCGCACGCCTTGGCGTCCGGCCGCATCGAGGACCATGGCGGAAACTGGGATCAAGTGTGCCGGGCCGACACCAGACGCCACCTTCACACTCGCAGACAGGCCCGAGCGGGTGAGGCGCGGATTGGACGCGGTGACCTCCATCCGATAGGTACGGGTTTGCGGGTCAGCGTCGCGGGCCACATAGCGGACCCGACCATTAAGGGTTTCTCCCGAGACCAGTTTCGCCACCGCAGAGGCACCGATGTGCAATTGGCTCGTTTCGGTTTCGGGCAGATCACCAACGACCAACAGCGGATCCAGCTCAATCATCGTGCCGCAGGCTTGGCCGGGGGCCAGATAGGTTCCGACCTCGGCTTCGCGCTTGTCGAACACACCGTTGAAGGGCGCGCGGATGTTGGTTTGCTCCAGCGCAATCTCGGCCTGACGTAGGCTAGCTTGCGCGCCATCGAGTTGGGCCTTGTCTTGCAGCACCTGGGTCTCAGAACGATAGCCCTTGGCAGCGAGCTCGACTGAGGCTTTCTGGGTGAGCTCGCGAGAGCGGAGGGCCGCGCGGGCTTGGTCGACACCGGCGCTGCGGGCATCGACCTTTAGACGGCACAGCACGGTGCCCTTGGCGACATAACTGCCTTCGGTGGCGGGCGTAGCCGAGACGATTCCTGCCGTTTCAGATCGCGCAACGACTGAGCGCGCTGCCTCAGTGCGACCGCGTACCGTTATGCTGTAGGGATGCTGAGATTCCAGAGCTTGGCTGACTTGGACGCTTGTCACCGCCACCGACACAGCTGCTTCGGCCTTGTCCTTCGGCACAGCCTTTTTGCCCATGTGGAACAGGCCGCCGATCAGGAAGAAGAGTCCCACGAAGACCGCCACAGCGATCGCAAACCAATGGGAAGTTTTCAAACGCATACAGTCGATCCCCGGCTCTAACCGTAGTGCGGTTGATTCCTAAGGAATCGGATTCCGCCCAGCCTCCAAAATAGGTTGCAGGCGTTCTTGATGCCACTGCATTGCGAAGACAAATGAATTCGCAGATAGGTTTGGCTAGAATGACCTCAAGGGTCAGCCGACTGAAACAATGGAGCCCGAGAGATGAACTATCTGCACACCATGGTTCGTGTGAAGGACCTCGATGCCGCGTTGGATTTCTACTGCAACAAGCTGGGCCTGAAGGAGATGTCGCGGGCTGAGAACCCGATGGGACGGTTCACATTGGTGTTTCTCTGCGCGCCGGGCGACGAAGAGATCGCCAAAACTTCGCGCGGTTCCATGGTCGAACTGACCTATAACTGGGATACCGAGGACTATCAGGGTGGCCGCAACTTTGGGCATCTGGCCTATGCCGTAGACGACATTTACGCGCTGTGCGCGCGCTTGCAGGCTGGCGGCGTGACAATCAATCGGCCGCCGCGCGACGGGCACATGGCTTTCGTGCGCTCCCCGGACGGGATTTCAATTGAGCTCTTGCAGGCCGGGCCATCCAAGGCCCCGGCTGAACCCTGGGCCTCGATGCCCAATGTCGGGGCGTGGTAGCTTAGTCGACGACCGGCACCCAGAGCACTTGGTCTATGCGATCGGCACCGGTCGCGAGCATGACGAGTCGGTCGAAGCCCAAGGCTGCGCCGGAAGCCTGCGGCATGATTGCCAACGCGGCGAGGAAGTCTTCATCGACGGGATATCGATCACCGTAGACCCGCTGTTTCTCGTCCATCTCCAGCAAGAGACGACGGCGTTGCTCAATGGGGTCGGTGAGCTCGCCGAAGGCGTTGGCCAGCTCGACGCCGCAAGCATAGAGTTCGAAGCGTTCGGCCACGCGGGGGTCGCTGGCTTTTGGTCGGGCCAAAGCCGCTTCCGGGATCGGGTATTCGCAAAGGAGCGTGGGGCGATCCATGCCCAGCTGCGGCTCGATCCGCTCGACCAGCACGCGACTGAACAGGTCGGTCCAGGTGTCGTCGACTGCCACGCGAATACCTGCGTGCCGAGCAGCGCCTGCCAAGCCTTCAGCATCGGTGGTCCCATCCTTGCCGACGCTTGCTAACAGATCGATCCCGGCATGGCGGTCGAAGGCCTCGGCTAAGGTCAGACGCTCTGCCTTTGCGAAGGGGTCACAGGTGTGATCGCGATAAGAAAGGGTTTTGGTGCCAACGGTTGCGGCGGCAAGAGCCAACAATGAAGCGCAGTCGGCCATCAGCTGCTCATAGGGTTCGTCGGCGCGGTACCATTCCAACATGGTGAATTCGGGATGATGCAGCGGCCCGCGCTCGCGATTGCGCCATACCTTGCCAAGGCTGAAGATCTTGGTTTCACCCGCCGCCAACAACTTTTTGCAGGCAAATTCCGGGGAGGTATGCAGGAAGAGTGAGGAGGGCTCGCCCGAGGTGGTCAGGGCCTGGGTGGCAAAGGCATGCAGGTGGGCCTCGTTGCCCGGCGAGATCTGTAAGGCTGCGGTCTCGACCTCTGTGAAGGCGTTGGTCTCAAACCAATTGCGCACCGCCCGAGTCACGGCATTGCGCGCCAGCAATCGGGGCCGTCGATCCTGGTGCCGGTGGGGGTTCCACCAAGGGGAGGGCGTGACGTTCGGCAATGGCGCGACCTTAGCGGTTGAGGCGAAGAGACTGGCGAGAACGCCCGCGATGTTATACCTGCGCGCCAAGACCGCCGCATGGCGGCCCGGGTGCGGACCTGTGTGGTCCCTATAGGTGCAAGGACGAACAACGTGAAGGTAGCCGCTAGCTCTCTACGCCGTGGTGCAGTCGTCGATATGGAGGGTCGCCTCTATGTGGTGCTGACGGCGGAGAACATTCATCCGGGCAAAGGGACGCCGGTGACCCAACTGGCCATGCGCCGGATCTCGGACGGTGTGAAGGTTTCGGAGCGTTGGCGGACCACCGAGCAGGTCGAGCGCGCCTTCGTGGACGACCGCAACTACACCTTCCTCTACCAGGACGGAGAGGGCTATCACTTCATGCAGCCAGAGACTTTCGATCAGGTCGTGGTGAGTGAAGATGTGGTGGGCGATTCAGCGTCTTGGCTGCAGGACGGGATGATTGTGACCCTGTCGACCCATGAGGAAGTGCCGATCGCCCTGGAATTGCCCCGTCTGGTGACCTTCGAGATCGTCGAGACTGAGCCTGCGGTAAAGAACCAGACAGCCTCGTCTTCCTACAAGCCGGCCATCCTGACGAATGGTGCGCGCATTATGGTGCCGCCCTACATCGCGGCGGGCACGCGGGTGGTGATCCTGACCGAAGACGGGTCCTATCAGGAACGCGCAAAGGACTAGGTTCAAACGTGGCGGAAGCCTTCGACGTCATCATCATCGGGGCCGGGGCCGCAGGGATGATGTGCGCTATCGAGGCAGGTAAACGCGGGCGTCGGGTGCTGGTGATCGATCACGCCAAGGCGGCGGGGGAAAAGATTCGCATCTCCGGGGGCGGTCGGTGCAACTTCACCAACAGCCATACCTCGGTGGCGAATTTCATTTCCGGCAATCCGCGCTTTGCGATTTCGGCTCTGCGGCGATACCGACCAAGGGATTTCGTGGCCTGGATTGATCGTCACGGGATCGCTTGGCATGAGAAGATTCTCGGTCAGCTGTTTTGCGACGGCTCAGCCCGCCAGATCATCGACATGCTGCTCGGTGAGATGGCGCAGGGTGGCGTCACGCTGCGACTATCGACCTTGGTCGAGGCGATTGCCAAGACGGCCACTGGGTTCCGATTGCAGGTCGCGGGTCACGAGATCAGCTGCGATGCTTTGGTCATCGCCACCGGCGGCAAATCCATTCCCAAGATGGGTGCCACTGGGTTTGGCTATGAGGTGGCGCGGCAATTCGGCGTTCCAGTGACTCCTGTTCGCCCAGCCTTGGTGCCGCTGACTTTCGAGATTGGGCTGTTAGATCGGCTCAAGTCCTTGGTCGGTATCGCTACCGACGTGGTGGCCAAGGTGGGGAAGACCAAGTTCGCTGAGGCGATGTTGTTCACGCATCGTGGCCTCTCGGGCCCTGCCATCTTGCAAATCTCGTCCTACTGGCGGGAGGGCGAGGAGATTGAGTTGGACATGGCCCCAGGCGTCGAAGTGTTCGAGGCCCTGCGGAAGGGGCGCACCGAGGTGCCACGCCAGGCCCCGCATACAGCCCTAGCGAACCATGTGCCCAAACGTTTGGCTCAGCACATTGTCGAGGAGATCGGTCTGACCGGCAATCTGGCGGACTGCTCCGACAAGGCGCTCCGGCTTTTGGCCACCGCCGTAAACGCCTGGCGCGTGAAACCGGTGGGATCGGAGGGCTATCGAACCGCCGAGGTGACCCTGGGTGGGATAGACACTGACGCTTTGGATAGCCGCACCCTTGCCGTGAAGGCGGTGCCGGGGCTCTATTTCATCGGTGAAGTCGTCGATGTCACCGGCTGGCTGGGTGGCTACAACTTCCAGTGGGCTTGGGCCAGTGGATGGTGCGCTGGGCAAGCAGTGTAGGGGCCCCTGGGTGGTTGACATGAAGGTTCTGGCGTCCTGCCAAGTCTGCGAAGGTGCCGTCGTTCGATATCGGCACGAGTGGCTGCGGCGATGTAGCGTGTGCGGCGTACTGAGTGCTGACCTACCTATTTCCATTCCAGATATCGCTGGCCCAACCGCCCTCGATGAGACGCTGCGAGCTCAGGGATTGGAGAGTGTCCGAGCCAAAAACAATGCCAAACTGGTGGCGGAGCTGAGGCACTTGGCACCCGGAGTTGGTCGAGTCCTCGACGTCGGTTGCGGTCCTGGGTTCTTGCTGGCGCTAGCCTCCGAGGCAGGCTTTGAGGTGTTGGGTATTGAGCCCGACGTCAGTGTGGCCCCTGGGGTCAGCGGCGTGGATGGTGAGGTTCTGTGGGGTTACTTTCCTCAGGTACTGGACCCCGACGACGTGTTCGATGTCATCGTCTTCAACGATGTTCTTGAGCATATTCCCGATCTCACTGGCGCGCTGACGGCAAGCCTTCAGCATCTGAGGCAGGGCGGTGTCCTGTGCCTGAATTGCCCAGATCAGCGAGGCTTGTTCTTTCGCACGGCGTCCCTCCTGGATCGGATCGGCGTCAGCGGGCCATATGATCGCTTATGGCAGCGCGGGTTACCCTCACCCCATGTGTGGTATTTTACCCCTGAATTGCTGCAGAGCGCGGCTAGGCGCGCGGGATTTGAACCCATCTCCATGCTTCGACTGGAGACGGTAACGCTCTCAGGGCTGTGGGCGCGCATTCGGTATGCCAAGACACCCTTGTGGATGGCGATCGCGACCTACCTGTTCACGGTGATCACCTATCCGGCTGCGCGGCTCTTGCCCCCCGACGCCTCTGCCGGATTCTATCGTCGGCCCTAGAGCCTGTTTCGATAAGTGGGAACCGGTTATCGGAGACGAACAGGCTCTAAATATTTGAATTAGAGCGCAGTTTCTCCCTCTAGACGATTCCGTCTAAAGGGAACGCGCTCTAGACTTGAGGGGGAGGCGCTACGCCGATCAACGCGGCCCGCTCCTCGGGAGCTAGGATCCTCCATCGCCCTTCCGGCAGGTCGCCGAGTGACAAGTCTCCGATCCGCACCCGGAACAAATCGACCACACTCAGCCCGACCAGGTCGCACATCCTGCGGATTTGACGATTGCGACCTTCGCTAAGGATGAACCGCAGCGTTTGCTCGCGCACGCGACTGACCTTGGCGGGTTGGAGTTTGCGTCCGTCCAGCCGCAATCCGTGGCGCAGAAGGCTAAGCCGCCCTTCGGTGATAGGGCCTGTGACCTTGACTAGGTATTCCTTGGTGAGTTCCGAGATCGGTCCGATGATCGCTTTGGCCAACACACCATCGTCGGAGAGGATCAGTAGGCCACGGGAATCCTTGTCGAGCCGCCCCAGCGGAGCCAGGCGGGTATCTTTGTCCGGGATCGCAGAGCATTCACCCATGAGGGCTTCTCGGGTCAGCAACCGGATCGCCGGGATCTGATCCTCTTCGGGCTGCGCTGACACGATGCCGACGGGCTTGTGAAAGACCACGCTCAGCGTCGCCTCGAGCTGAGCCTGAGCACCGTCGTTCAGCACGAGGGTCTGACCCGGCAAGATCTTACGTCCGGCATCATCAACACGCTCGCCATCAATGAAGACCAAGCCCTGAGAAATCAGTCCCTCGGCCTCGCGCCGCGAGCACACTCCGCTCTGAGCTAACCAACGATTGACCCGTTGGGGCTCGGTCTCTTCATAGCGACGTGTCCAGGCCATAGGTTCCAATCTCTTTGTCCTGTCTACGGCGCGCACGAGGTCATACGCAATAGAACGCGGCCCACGGAGCTTAGCGTCGGCAACCCGGTTGACGTTAATCCGACTTTTGCGCTTCGCTGTTCTATTGAGGAGCCGATAACTGGATCATCCGGACTTGAGCCAACCCACCGCCTCGAGCGTCGATCTGCGGGTCGAGTGTCTAACCGAATTGGAGCGCGTTCTTGAACTAGGAGAACCGTGGGACAGACTGCTGCGTGCGGTGGGCTATGCGTCGGCGGCGCAGTCCTTTGAATATGCCGTTGCAGGCTGGCAATCGATGCCCGCGGTGCGGGAAACCCGTTTGGCCGTCATTGCCGTTTGGCGCGGCCAGACTTTAGAATGCGTTTGGCCGCTCTATGTGCGTCGTGATGGTTGGAAGATGGTGGCATATCATCTGGGATCCAGCAGCAATGAAGAATATGCCGGACCCCTAATCCATTCTGACAACCCCGCCGAAGTCTTTGATCTGGCCCTCATGCGCGCGAAGTCGTTGTCGGATATGTTGAAGGTCTTCAATGTTTCCGAAGCTTCGCCAGCTTATCGGCAACTCTGTGCGAGCCCCACCTTCCGGCACCGTGGGCACGCTCGGTCTCCCGTGGTGCGGGTGAAGGGGGTGGCTGACATGGACACCTGGCTGGCCACCAAATCACGCTCCTTCCGACAGGGATTGCGCGCGGATCGAAGACGGTTAGGCGCACTGGGGGATGTTCGATTTGTTCGGATGGCGGGCCCAGTCGATGGACCGGCCTGCGTCGACTGGATATTTGAACAGAAGCGCCGGTGGCTGAAGGGTCACGCTCGCCATCCCAGTTGGATCAATGAGGCGCAAGGGCGAGTATTCTTTACATCACTCGCCAGCGAGCCGGCTCACGATGTCATCGGTGTCGGTGATGTGTTGGTCCATGCCCTGAAGGCGGGTGATATCACCCTGGCGGCGTCCATATGCCTCATGTCGGCTGACAAGGTTGAGTTCTACGTCATGGCCGTGAATCCGGAGTACGGAGCCTATTCTCCAGGTAGCCTGCTCACTCAAGACTGTCTGGACCTTGCCATCCAACGCGGCGTGGACTTCGATTTTCGGATCACCGGCGACGCGTATAAGATGCGCTGGATCGACGGTTACGATCACTATGAGGGCTTCTGGATCGCTTGTACGGCCAAAGGCTACGTGGCGCTGATGATTGACAAGATCAGGATCGGAATACGTGCTTTCCGAGCGGCCAATGGCCCGAAGCTAAAAGCCATGTTGCGGAAACTGCGTTCTTGACGCCGCCTCGAGCATGTTCCGATAAGTGGGAACCGGTTATCGCATCGAAACATGCTCTAGCTTTATGATTCAAAGTCCTTCGTATCCCTTTTGACGATACCGTCTACAGGGAATGGGCGCTAGGATGGCTCCCCGAGTAGGACTCGAACCTACGACAAGTCGGTTAACAGCCGACTGCTCTACCAGCTGAGCTATCGGGGAACATCGCTAGAGGCGCGGCTTTTAGACCGCGCCGGGCGGTCGCGCAAGTCAGGTCCGGCGTCTAATATCCAGCTTCCTTGCCGTTGGGTTTGCCCTCAATGATTTGGTCGAGATATTCGCTTAGACCGTAACCCACCAGATCGCCGCAGCGATACTCCGTCATGCCTTCGGTAATTCGGGTCTGCATTTCCACACCCTCTGGGGTCGTGCGGCGATTGCGTAGGGGAATCAGCGACATGACCTTTCCGCTGACGGTGTAGTCGTGACCGGCCTTCGTCTTCACCTGGGCCCGTAAGGCAGTCTGATACCCGTTCTCATCCCAATCGCTGTCGATGACGCACTCGGAGATCAGGTCGTAGACACCGTCCTTGAACACCATGCCGCCCTGATAGGCACCGCCCTTGCCGTTGCCGATTACCGACAACATCATCCCAAAGTCGCGGCCGAAGTTCATGGGGCACCAGCGATACCAGTCGATCGCCTGCCAGTGGCGAGGGCCCCAGGACTTATCGCGCAGACCGTAGCCGGAGATCTCGAAGGTCTCGTCACCGATGGTGAAAGATCCAGTGGCGGCACAGTGTTGCTCATAGTGCGCCTTGGCGAAGGACTTTTCGGGGTCGATGACGATCTCGACGCCATCCTCGCGCACGGTTTCCCCGCCATACATCGGCGAAACGCCCTCATAGGTGAGATCAACCGTGCAGGGCACTGAAGGGTTCTCGCGGAAGGCCTTCTTGGGGTCGGCCATTTCGTGGGGTCGGGCGAGAATCAGGGCCTTGCCGGAATAGGTCACTTTGAGTCGCTTGAACGGCTCAAGGACCTCGACCTTCAGGCCGCCGGCGCTCATTTCAGTGTTTCCGGCAATGGCGGGGCGGGCGAACATGAACCCGATCCGCCCGTCCGGCAGATAGAGACAGATGGTCATTTCGGCATAGTGCTGGTTGGGCCGATTGCCGATACGGAACCAGCCGCCGGTCTTCGACTTGGGATCGAAGACATTGAAGTACATGCTTTCATTATAGTTTTCGACGGTTCCGGGATCATGTGGGAACTCGTCATGCGGATCTAGGCGCGTCCTGAAGCCAGGTGCTGTCGTGGCCATGCTCAATCCTCCCGAAAGGTTCAGGGTGAAGTTAAGCCCCTTTCCCCAAGGGGTGCCAACCGCCAAGGCAAAAAAAGAGCCCGGCCGGAGCCGGGCTATGAAAGTCAGTGATGGTGGGGTGTCTTCAAGGAAGACCAGGACAGAATCTGCCTGCATGGTTACGCAAAGGTTAACGATCAGCCTGCGGGCTTAATTTAGTTGCGAGACGGGATGAATATCCATTTCACGGGCATAGCCGGGGCGGGCATGAGCGCCGTGGCCTTGATGATGCGTGATGCAGGCCATCAGGTATCGGGGTCCGACGCCGATGTCTTTCCGCCGATGTCGACCTATGTGGCAGGCTTGGGGTTTCCGGTGACCTATCACTTTGATGCTGCGAACCTGCCTGCTGAATTGGATCTGCTGGTGTTGGGGGCAAGTGCCAAGCTTGGCGGCACCGACAATCCGGAGGTGGCCACGGCGCGTGGGCGAGGCGTGAAGATCACAGACTTCGCGAGTTTGGTGGGGGAGACCACCGCAAGCCGGATCAACACCGTCGTGGCCGGCTCATTCGGCAAGTCCACATGCACTGCCTTGGTGGCCCACATCCTGCGGCAGGCGGGGGTGGACGCGGGTTGGATGATCGGGGCCATCTCGCCTTCGCTGCCGGCCACGGGGCATTGGGGCACGGCTTCGGACATGGTGTTGGAAGGCGATGAATACATCGTCGGCAACGGCGACAATCGTTCGAAATTCGCGCTCTATCACCCTGACCACTTACTGCTGACATCGTTGATCCACGACCATGTGAATGTGTTCCCGGCTTTTGCGGACTATGAGGCGCCGTTTCGGGCGCTGCTGGCTGGCTTGCCGAGCACTGGACTTGCAGTCATGCGTGATCATCCGGCGATCCGCGCGGTGGCGGGACTGACTGGGGCGCGGGTGGTTTGGTACGACACTGTGCCTTGCCAAGGCTGGTTCAGCCGCGATGTGACCTATGGTGAGACCTCAAGCTTCACGCTCGTGGCCCCTGATGGCTCGGAACTGGCTCTGACGACCAGCCTGCTGGGCGAACACAACATCGAAAACATCGTTGGCGTCTCGGCCTATCTGTTGGAGCGCGGTCTGGTGGGGCAGGATGCCTTGACCGCCGCAGTTGCGAGTTTCCAGGGTATTCGCCGTCGGCTGGACCGACTGACCAAGGCGTCGCGTATCCCGGTGATCGAGGGCTTTGGCTCGTCATATGAGAAGGCGCGCTCGGCCATCGAGGCAGTGTTGCTGCACTTCCCGACGCGGCCGCTTATCGTGGTCTTCGAGCCCCACACCTTTTCCTGGCGCTCACGTGATGCGCTCAGCTGGTATGACACGGTGTTTGAAGGTTGCGCGCGGGTGCTGATTTGCCCACCGCCGGGGCATGGGGCAGCGACCATTGATCAAACGAGCTTTGCGGAAATCTTGGCGCGGGTCACCGCGACGGGAATTCGTAGCGAGGGCTTTGAGAACGCAGACGCGGCAATCGCTGCGCTCTCAACTCTCCAGGCCAACGAGATCGTATTGCTTTTGTCGTCGGGCCCACTGCTGGGCTTGCCGGATAGTCTGCCGGGGGTGTTTGAACGGCTGTACGCCTGAGCTCATCCGTCGCCGCGCCGCTGAGCTCCTGCCCCGCTTTGGTTAGAGGGCAGGAGTCGCAGACGGATTATTTGGGCTTGGTTTCCAGCGTCTCTTGAACGGCTTCCTTGGCTTCTTTCTCCAGTTTTTGATCGGTGATCACACCGGGGCAGGCCTTCGTGGCGATGGGTGCGACTTGCCCTTCTCTCAAATGCTGGACTCACGTTGTTCCTTTGATTAGTAGGCAGACGGAATCCACATTGATAGAAATGTATCCGTGACAGACCACCTCCAAAGCGTCCCACGTCTTGGGGTAGTTGTTGTTACATTCAACTCCGCAAATGTAATTGCGGAATGCCTCGACAGTCTTTTCGCGGCGGTCGATGTCGAACTTCGGGTTGTCGTGGTCGACAACGATTCTTTGGACGCCAGTCAGGAAGCCGTGCGAGCATGGGCAATGGGGAGTACTGCGTTCGCTCGTCCCTCCAATAGTCCTCTTGCTGGCTCTGCTTCGGCGTCGCGCCCGATCACTTTCCAGGAGCGTGATATCGATGACAAGTCCGCGCCACAGACTCCGTTAACGCTGATACAAGCGGACATCAACGGCGGGTTTGCTTTTGGCGTCAATCGCGGGCTTGAAGTCCTGCTTGCAGACGATTCGATCGATATTTTCTGGCTCCTCAATCCGGACTGCGCCGTACCGTTGCTAACTCCGAGTAGACTCGTGGCAGCAGCCGAACGCGGCCCTTTCTCGATGATCGGTTTGCGACAAGTCTTCTACGAACATCCCGACGTCATCCAGACCGACGCATTTCGTCTCAACCGCCACACGGGCGTCTGCGTATCGATCAATGCCTGGCAACGCTTGACCGACACCGCGGCACCTGACGAGACCTCGATCGATTTCGTCAGCGGCGCGACTATGGCGGTCTCGCGCGCCTTCATCGAGCGTGCCGGACTGATGGAGGAGGACTATTTCCTCTACTACGAAGAACCGGCTTGGGCGATGCGCAAGGGAGACTTACCTGTGCGTTTGGCCGACGCAATTGTGTACCACCATGGTGGTACATCAATCGGAACTGGCACACCGAGCCGGAATTCAAGTTCATTCTCCTGCTATTTCAATCATCGCAATCGGATAAAGTTCGTGCGCAGGCACCTGCCGGAGAAGCTCCACTTTGCCCGACTTCATGGGATCGCCAAAGCTGCACAACTTCTGCTGAAATTTTCGCCGAGAGAGGCCTGGGCATTGCTGGCAGGGACGTTCGAACTTGCCCCGCCCGCTTCGGTAAGCTCGCGAATCGTCCACCCAAAGGCACGTAAATTGGCTTTTGGGAGACGCGCATGACCGAGCCTCTCGTCATTCTTAATTTTCACGGCATCGGAAGGCCGCATACTGGCGTCGATGACGCTGAGAGACCGTATTGGATCGAAGAGCGGTTCTATCGAGAGATCGTAGATCTAGTTGCAGGCCAGGTGCGCCCTGAAGAATTTGGCTTCACCTTTGACGACGGCAATATCTCAGACTTGGAAATTGGGGCACCAGCCCTCAAGGCGCGGGGTTTGAGAGGCGAATTTTTCATTCTCGCTGGTCGAATTGGTCTGTCGCAGTACCTATCGGCGTCCGACTGCAAGGCACTAACTTCTATGGGCATGAACGTTGGGTTGCATGGCAGCGACCATGTAGACTGGCGAAAGATCGATAATTCGAAGCTTCTTCACGAAACTGTGGATGCTCGAACCCTTGTCGCAACCGCAACTGGAACACCCGTCAATAGCGTAGCAATTCCATTTGGTGCTTATAATAGGCGGGTAATCGCCCATCTTAAACGCCATGGGTTCCAGACAATCTACACGAGCGACGGAGGTCCCGCTGGTGGCGGCACGATCCGCAACCGCACTTCGATCAAGTCCGAGATGAACATCGCCGATATTCTGAATATCTTGGCATGTCGTGAGCCGCTGGATCGAAAATTACGTCGCACGCTCTCTAAATTCGCCCGTCGTAATCTTGTGTAGGGTAGGCAATGCATCTCTCTTGGAATGGGTGGCTTTCGCAACTCTGGACGCGGTTTTGGCTACGAAACGTCAGTTTTCGCGGTCGCTACAATAATTTGGAACGCCTATACGCCCTCAATGATCCTTGGAAGCTCAAAAGCGCCAAAGAACAGCGGCGATTTGAGGCTTGCAACGCAGTGATCGCCAAGTACGTGCCAGACTGCCGTACCTTACTAGAGTTGGGAAGTGGCGAAGGAGTTCAGACTCGATGGCTGCAGCTCGTTTCGGAACAAGTGACTGGCATTGAAGTTAGCCGATCAGCAGTTCAGCGTGCGCGACTTTTCTGTCCCGACGTACAGTTTCATCACGAAAAGATTGAGGATGTTTCGGCGGGGTTTGGCAAGGGTCGATTCGATTTGGTGACAGCATTCGAAGTGCTCTACTACGTCTCTGACATAGCAACTACGCTGGCAACTCTCCAAGAACTCGGCGAATATATGCTTGTTACCAACTATAGCGCGCGCGCTGACGCGATGCGGGAGCACTTTCAGGAACCTGGTTGGACGCGGCTCGACGACATAGTTGTCGAGGAAACCACTTGGGAAGTTCAGCTTTGGAGGCGCGAACCAGCCTGATACCGCGCTCAGTGATCGACCGCATGGATTTGATCCCAGTCGTGGTCAGCCTTGCTCATATGCACGCAAGTGTTGAGTTTTTCGAACAATTCCAGCACTCGGGGTGAGTTGCTTACAACCGTCGGTCGATGTTGGCGCATGGTGAAGAAGCCCATCCTAGCGAGACCGGCCTTGAAGGACGGATGTGATGAGCCAGCCACAACGGTATCGCAGGAGCCAGACATTCGCGCCAACGCGTGTGAAACGAGTATTTCTATCGTCTCGTTGTCATCGGGATCCACAAGTATATCAACGATAGTCCCAACTGATAGTTCATCGCGTTGCGGCAGTCGCCACACCACCATACCCACCGGCTTGCCGTCACGTATGCGCTGCGCTCTACCGTACACCAGATCTGGAACCGCATCAAAGCGCCAAGCACAAAATTGCGGAGAGCGATCAAACATCGCAGGAAGCTTGGCGCGCATATCTGTGGTGATATTGTCGAGAAACTCGGGCAAAAAGCGCTCAATGTCGACGACGTCAGGTTCAATCTGAACTGGACGTGCCGCTGCACTGAGCAACCTTGCGACGACGGTCGCGACCATGCCCAATAATGCCGGCCCGAAGCGGGTTGCTGAGAATATCCGGCCCAACTTTCGCAGTGATGGTCGGATCTCGGTTCGAGCAAGGACAAGTGAACGCACCGTCTTGGCCGACAGTCGCTCAATTCTCACCAAATGATCGACGGGAGCTAGGGTAATGCATCCCAGACGCTCGGCCATTCGACGCGTCGCTTCCGCCATGGTCAAGGTGATCATGGTCTTGCCCGTGTCATGAATGGCGCGGTAGATCTTGTGCCCAAGCCCCTGGCCTCGATGCTCAGGATGGATCATCACATCGACTATCCACCCGACGTCCTCGCTATGCTGACCAATCCACAGTTGAGCGTCTTGCAGCGAAATCTGACCTACAACTTCACCAGCATGCAATGCAATCCAGGAGTGTGGGCGACTTTCCGAGGCAATGAAATAGGGAGTATCAACCATCTGCCAACGCCACCGCGCCGCGCCCTTATATGGCGCGCTCGCACCATAGGTAGCGGCGACAAAACGTTCGATGGCTTTCCAGTCCGAAAGTTCTGTTTGTCGGATCTCGTACATTCCCCGTCTCTTTAGTGCATATGCTCCCCGGCGACTGCCAGAGCCCCGTTCCTCATGCGAGATTGTTCCTGAGATGGCAATGAGCTGGCAGTCGAGGGCTGTTACTGCATCGACGCCAACTCGACGACGAATTTGCCATTGCGTCATTCGAACTGATGGGAAGGCGAGATCGCGCTTGTGCCAAATGCATGGACATCAATTGACCCGCAAGCATTTGACCTTGTGTTGACAGGTTGATTTTGGATCTGGCTGAGCTTCGGGATACCCGCGAGCTGAACACGGGGCGACAATCGCTGCGCTCTCAACTCTCCAGGCCAACGAGATCGTATTGCTTTTGTCGTCGGGCCTACTGCTGGGCTCCTGCCCCGCTTTGGTTAGAGGGCAGGAGACGCAGACGGATTATTTGGGCTTGGATTCCAGCGTCTCTTGAACGGCTTCCTTGGCTTCTTTCATCATGCTCTCGGTCCCGTTTTCGAGGATCTTGCCGGTGTTGGCGTCAACCCCGACCTCATAGGTTTTCCCGTGGCTCTTCACGTCGAAGGCGAAGCGCAGGCCTGATCCACCGGCCTCCTTCTCCAGCTCTTGGTCAATGATCACACCTGGCCGAGCCTTCACGGCGATCATGCGGGCACTTGCCAAGCTGATCTTGGCGGTCTTGGCCAATTCCTGACCGACATAGTGGGCGGGTGCCGCAGCGGCGATGGCAATTCCGCTCGCTGCGCTGAGCGTGGCAATTCCGAAGGCGACTATTATGAGGCGCATAGGTATTCTCCTGAAACTCCCTAGGCCTAAGTCGATTGGTGCGGCGCACCGGGCTAGGCGAAAGTTCAATTGAGATACTCTGCGAGAACCATTTTAGTTCCGCGCCGCGCAACGCGGGGAGCACGGCGCGCCGTTGCGGCACGGCAGGCGAACTATCACCTGCATGCAGTCGAGACACGACCCTGCAGGTGAGGGCGACGGCGTGCGGGTTGGCGACGATATGGCGCTGGTGCGTTCGACAAATACGAGCGCGGCTTAATTGAGCCCTGCGGTCCGACCGTGCAGCTCATGGTGCTGCTTGATCGACATCCGGAGTTGCTGGCAGATTTGGTGTGATGAAATGACAGCCTCGATGCCGAGTGTCCAAGATATCTGCCGGCAAACTGCCGACAACGCCTTCGGAGCGGCGCTGGTCGTCAACAGGCTGAGATAACTCTTGCTAGAGGCTATTCTCCATATCGCTCCTGGGTGGGTTGGGCAGACTTCAGGAGAAGACTCACAGGGATAATGATTCCAGCAGGACTGAGCGAGACCTAACGTGCTGAGTCCTACCGCACGTATTCGCTGCCCTGAATGTCTTCCAGCAAACCAATTTCGCGGGGAGCCCAGCTCAGGCTTTGGCGGGTGATGGCGTTTGAGACGTGATTATCCACACCCGCGAACATCGCTAAGTTTCCAAAGTGGGTGAACGCCGCTTCCGGCCCGACGCTCATTACCGGGACGTCCAGGGCTGCGCCAATGGCCTCGGCGATTTGGCGCATCGGGATGCCGTCATCACCGACCCCGTGGAGCCGCGCGCCTGGCTCGGCTCGCTCCAGCGCCAGCAAGAACAGCCGGGCCGCGTCGAGAACGTGCACCGCCGGCCAGCGGTTCGCGCCGTCACCAATATAGGCCGCCACACCGTTCGCCTTGGCCAACTGCGCAACTATTGTCACCAAGCCGGCCTTGGTCTTGTCGTGCACAGATGGCGCAAGACGCACCACCGAGCCCCGGATGCCGGGGGTCTCAAGAACCATGTATTCGGCTGCCGCGCGCGGCCCTTCGCGGCTTGCGGGTTCGTCGGTTTCTGTCGCCAGTATTGCGTGAGACACCATCATCGTGCCCGAGGCGATTACCATCGGCTTGCCGGATCCGACGATGACCCCGGTCAGGGCCTCAACCGCTTGGCGGTCAATCTCGATATTGGCCATGAAGTTGGCGAAGTCGTGGACGAAGCCCAGGTGAATGATCCCGTCACAGGCCTTGGCTCCGGCGACGAGGCTGTCGAGATCAGCAAGCTCGCCGCGGTGAACCTCAACCCCGGCCTTGGTCAGTGACGTGACGTTGTCTTCGTTCCGCGCCAAGCCAAGCACCGTATGGCCCGCGCCCTGAAGCTCTCGAACGACGGCAGTCCCGATGAAGCCCGTGGCCCCGGTCACAAATACGCGCATGTTTGTCAGCTGTCTTTCGTCAGAACGAGGGCTTGCCGACCCAAGGGTATCGTCACTTCGCCTGAGAGGTCACAGTGTGCCGTGCACGAGGCGAAATAGTGGCGCGATAGCCAACGCCCCGCAGCAGACTACGTGCTCTACGCTCCCTCCAGCTCCGCAAACATCTTCCGGCGCGGGCCCAGATAGCCGAACAAGAAGGCCGCGACTTTGCGCATTTGGATCTCTTCCGAGCCCTCAGTGATCCGGTAGCGGCGGTGGTGACGATAGATGTGCTCGAAGGGTTTGTGGCGCGAATAGCCGATGCCGCCATGCACCTGCATGGCCCGGTCGGCGGCCTCGCAGACCAAACGGTTGGCCCAATAGTTACACATTGAGACCTTGTCGGAGATCTGGCGCTCGATCTCCTTGTGCTCCATGTGGTCCATGTCCCAGGCGGTCTTGCGGATCAGCAGGCGCAGCATTTCGCACTGGGTGTTGAGCTCAACTAGCGGCCATTGGATCGCTTGGTTGTCCGACAACGGCTTGCCGAAGGGTTTGCGGGTGCGAGCGTATTTGACGCTCTCTTCGATGCAGAACACCGCCGCGCCAAGCGACGAAGCCGCCTGACGAATTCGGTTTTGGTGCACGAAGCTTTGGCCCAGTCCCAGGCCCCGATCGATGACGCCCCAATAGCTGTCCTCTGGGATCCAGACATTGGTCAGGCTGACCCGAGGGTGGTCTGTGGGCATGTTGAAGGTCCAGAGGTATTCCTCAACTTTGACGCCAGGGGTGTCGGCGGGAACGATGAAGCAGGTGATACCTGTCGCGTCGCCGTCTTTGCCACTGGTGCGGGCAAAGACCATGATGTGGGTGGCCACATGCATGCCCGTGGTCCACATCTTTTCGCCTTGGATTAGCCAGCCTGGCTTGCCGTCTTTCTCCTGGGGGACAGCGGTGGTTTCCATAAAGGTGGCGTCAGAGCCGTGGTTCGGCTCGGTGAGGCCAAAGCCTGTGCGCATCTTGCCGGCCAGCAGCCTTTCGCCGTCGCGGGCATATTGGGCATTGGTGGCGAACTCCTTGAACATCAGGATGAAGGGGTTGTTGCCGACAATGGAGTGCTCGTTCTGCAGGTCGTTGTGCAGACCCAGGCCCTTGGCGGCCAAGTGTTCGCGGATCACCGCCATGTCGAGGTTGGAGCCGCCCTTGCCGCCCATCTCGGTGGGCCAAGCATAGCGCAGGTGCCCGGCAGCATCGGCCACCCGGCGCGCCTCGCCCAAAAGCTCTTCCCATTCCTTTTTCGGCAGACCGCCGGCGTCCCAATCGGTGCGCTCATATTCGCGGCGGTGATCGAAATACTTGATGTTGTCGTCGCGGTTTTCGATGGGCTTGATCTCGCGCTCAATGAAGGCGTCGAGTTCGCCAAGATAGGCAACCAGTTCGGGGGGCAGATTAAAGTCCATGGTCTTGTCCTAGGGTCAGGTCGGGTAGGATCGTTTCGGCTCAGTTTGCAGGTTTACAACCCCGCGCTCTGTCGTCCAGATCGTCAAGTAGAACCAGACCCGAGGTGCCGCTGCGTCATGGAAGTCGATATCGTAAAAGCCCTGACCGAACTCGCGCCGAAGCTCGGCGGAACCTCGGTTGAGGACATCCAAAGGCTGTCCGGCGGAGCCAGCATGCATACCTGGGCCTTCGCTGTGGTGAGCCCGTCTGGCCGCCAAGAAATGATCCTGCGGCGACGCAATGTGCCCTTTGACGAGGCGACCTCGCGCTCCACCTCGCTGGCCACTGAGGCGGCCCTGATCCAGGGTGCCGCTGCGGTCGGTGCCCCGGTCGCGCCCTTGGTGCGGTTGTGTCAGCCGGATGACGGGGTCGGGGAGGCGCACATCACCATCCGTATTCCCGGCGAGGCCCTGGGTCGCAAGATCGTCAATGACGCGCGGTTCGAAGCTGTGCGACCAAAGCTGGCGCGTCAATGCGGGCGCGTGGTGGCGCAAATCCACACAATGACCGGGGAGGGCATTCCCCTAAAACACGCCAATGCCCAGGAAGAATTGGCCCGCTATGAAGAGGTCTATCGTGCCTCGGGCGCTGAACGGCCTATCCTGGAGCTGGCCCTGCAGCACTTGAAGAAGAACCCGCCGCCACCGATGGCCCCGGTCCTGCTGCACGGAGATTTTCGCAACGGCAACATCATGTTCGATCCAGAGAAGGGGGTCGCGGCCGTGCTGGACTGGGAGCTCTCGCACTGGGGTGATCCGGCGGAGGATCTGTCGTGGATCTGCGTCAATTCCTGGCGGTTTGGGCGGGCCGATAAGCCGGTGGGCGGGTTTGGTGAGTATCAAGACTTACTCGATGGCTATGCTGAGGCCGGAGGTGTGGACGTGCCGCTGAGCCGGGTGCTCTATTGGCAGGCGCTGGGGTCGCTCCGCTGGGGCATCATGTGCCTGATGATGTATTCCAGCTACGCTACCGGCGCGGAGAGTTCAGTGGAACGCCCGATGATTGGCCGTCGGGTTTCCGAAACCGAAATCGACCTGATCAATTTGCTGGAGGCGGGCCTGTGATTGAGCATCCTCGGGCCGATGAACTGGTTGATGCTGTGGCCAAGTGGATCGACTCGGTGCGGGGCAGTTTGCCGCCGCGCGACGCCTTCCTCGCTCGGGTAGCGGTCAATGTTTTGGGCGTGGTCGGGCGTGAGCTGACCCAGGGCCCGGCTGCCGCTGTGGCGGCGACGGAGCGGCTGAGCGCTTTGCTTGGGTCCGAGGGCGACCTGAAGGCGCTGAGTGTTGAGCTCTGCGAGCGCCTACGAGCTGGCGAGATGGACGCCGCGACTCCGGGTCTGTTGGCAGCCTTGAAGGCCAATATCACCGACCAGATCGCCGTTGATCAGCCGAACTATAACCCCGACCCAGGGCCTAAAGGCGCCTAGATGCTGACCCGCGAGGATTGCCTAGCACTGGATGAGGCTGATCCGTTTGCGGCCCATCGCGACCTATTCGATTTGCCGGCAGGGGTGATCTATTTGGATGGCAATTCGCTGGGTGCCTTGCCGCACGCGGTGAAAACCGCCGTTGCACGTTGCGTCGAAGACCAGTGGGGTGGCGATCTTATCAAGAGCTGGAACAGCGCAGGCTGGATCGATCTGCCGTCGCGGGTGGGCGGGCTCATCGCACCGCTGATCGGGGCTGATCGCGGCGAGGTGATCGCTTGTGACTCCACCTCGGTGAATCTGTTCAAGTTGGCGGCGGCGGCCTTGAAGATGCGGCCTGGTCGAAAGGTGATCGTGACCGAGGCGGGGAATTTCCCAAGCGATCTCTATGTGTTGCAGGGCTTGGCTCAGATGCTGGGCGATGTGAACCTGCGGGTGGTGACCGCCGAGGAATTGCCCGCCGCCCTCAGTGACGATGTCGCCCTGCTGCTGCTGACCCAGTCGCATTACAAGACCGGCCATGTGCACGACATGGTGGGCCTCACCGCCCGCACCCACGCCGTGGGCGCGCTGACGCTCTGGGACCTGTCACACAGCACTGGGGCCATGCCGGTGGATCTGCGTGGCGCAAAGGCCGATCTGGCTGTGGGTTGTGGCTACAAATTCCTGAATGGCGGACCCGGGGCTCCAGCCTATCTCTATGTGGCCAAGCGACACCATGCCGAATTCCGCTCTCCGTTGACCGGCTGGATGGGGCACGCCGATCCGTTCGCCTTCCACGACGACTACGAGGGCGGGGCAGGGGTGAAGCAAGCACTAAGCGGCACGCCGTCGGTGATTGGCATGGTGGCCTTAGAGGCAGCGCTTGGCGTGTTTGACCGGGTCGATTTGGTGGCTCTGAAGGCGAAGGCCGATCGACTGGGTGATCTGTTCCTCGATCTCGTGGCTGAGCGTTGCAGTGGCATGGGGTTTGATGTGGCATGTCCGAGCACTGGGCGCGGCAGCCAAGTCTCGCTCACCCACGAGAGCGCCTATGCGATCATGCAGGCCTTGATTGAGCGCGGGGTGATCGGCGATTTCCGCGCACCGGACATCGTACGGTTTGGCATGACCCCGCTCTATGTGGGGTTTGTGGATGTGTGGAATGCGGTGGCGGTGTTGGCTGGTGTGATGGAGAAAGGGGAGTGGCGCGAGCCGAGGTTCCAAGTGCGGGGCGCGGTGATGTGAGTGCGGAGAAGTAGGTCGAGATGGACGTGGGGCGGTTTTTAGGGTTGCGATGGGGAAATGGAGGTAAGGGTCAGGTGGAAACGTCTCTAGACGGCATAACATTCAGCCACCGACATGTCGGTGGGGTGCGGCTGCATGTGGCGCAGGCTGGGCCGGAGGACGGACCGCTGGTGATCCTTTTGCACGGGTTCCCTGAGTTTTGGTTTGGGTGGCGGGCGCAGATTGAACCCCTGGCGCAGGCCGGCTTCCGGGTCGTGGTGCCTGATCAGCGGGGCTATAATCTCAGCGACAAGCCCAAGGGAGCGAAGTCTTATGTTTTGGACCTATTGGCCGCGGACATCTTTGCCCTGGCCAAGAGCTATGGGCGCGAGACCTTTGGCTTGGTCGGCCATGATTGGGGCGCAGCCGTTGCTTGGTGGATGGCGACGATTGCTTCCGATGCCATCAACCGACTTGCGATCCTCAATGCGCCACATCCAGCCCTTTGGCGTGACGCCATGTTCCACGATCCTGAACAGCGTCGGAAGAGCCAATATGTTCAGATGATGCGAATGCCCTGGTTGCCGGAGGCAATGATGAGAGCCAGCGGGTTCAAAGCCTTGACTGGTGCCTTTGCCTCGACCTCAAGACCGGAGGCCTTTGGGCCCGAGGCCATGACCCGCTACAAAGCCTCTTGGTCAGAAAGCGGCGCGCTGACGGGGGCGGTGAACTGGTATCGCGCTTTGTTTATGCAAGACCTGCCGATCCCTACCCCAGCCTCGATCTTGCCACCCACCTTGGTGATGTGGGGAGATATGGACCCTTTCGCCGGGCCGCAGATGGCTGAGGCCAGTGTGGAGCTCTGTCGCACCGCACAGGTCCGTCACTTTCCCCATGCAACCCATTGGCTGGCGCACGATGAGCCTGATGGGGTGAGCGACGCCTTGATTACCTTCTTGCGGTCCTGAACGGACCGGTGGGTTGCCCAACTACGGCCCCACGGTGTTAACTGCCACCCAACAATCGAAAGGGACGAAACATGAGCGAGACGCTGACCGAGGTGCGGGCTGAGGTGACGCCGGAGGTGCTGTATGACGTGTCGGAGGGCATTGCGACCCTGACGC
>JANLPK010000133.1:0-3949 GCA_031367205.1 Alphaproteobacteria bacterium | reverse complement strand
AGGGTTCCGGGTGGAGCGGGAGGAGTCTAGGCTTAAAAAAATATGCTTTGCCCGGCCGGATTTGGCATGGACTGCCGGCGCCGCTTAAGGCTCGCGTTGGCGGTCTTGGTGCGGCGGCTGGCGGGATGATGTACGCAGCTCCGAGGGGGGAGGAGTAGTTATGGGACTTCTATTTGACGCCGAATTCGTGGCAGATTTTCCCTATGACGGGATCGAAGATGATAAGGGTTTTGTGGAATTTCCCGGGCGTGGTGTCACCGAAGCCATAGCCGATACTCTCCGGGCCATTGGGTTCGACGTTTCGGCACCGGAGCATCAACAAGAGATGGGTTGGGATTTTCACGTCAAGACCGACCGAAAGCGGATATGGATTCTGATCTCTCTTATTGATGGCGCGGAGGTTGGCGACGAGTGCATTCTGCAGAGCAAATGTTACGGCGGGTTGTTTGATCGTCGCCGGAGCCTTGATGTCCATGCCGAGGTGTTGACCAAATTGAATACCGCATTGGCGAACGATGCGAGATTCAGTCGGATTAGGTGGCTGAAGAGCAGCGAAGTTCAGACCGACGCGCCGGGTAGCCCGACGCCTGTCGCGGGATAATTCTCGCACAATACCCATCGCCAAGAGCTAAAAGTTCTGCTTTTGTTCGGTGTTCAATGTCACAGCCTCCTTCCTCAGTTCCGCCGCCGGGTTGGCGATGCTTTAATGGTCAGCTTATCGCTGATAGCACCATTGGCGGCTATCTGGCGCGGGGGCAGGATGTGCGCGGGGCGTGTGATCAGCGCGACTGTCGGCGGCGGTTCTGGATTGATTTCGATGGGCTGATCCGGCGGGGCTATGCGTCGTTTCCAGTGAGTGAGCTGAAGGCGCTGTTGGCCTGCCGCAAGCCGGGCGGTTGCGCCATGGCCTTTCATGACGGGGTGAAGGGGTCGGGGCTGCCGCTGTCGATGTTGGCGCGTTGTGAGGGGGTGAGCGTGCGGCTGCGCTGCACCGACTGTCGCTGGGAGAAGGCGGTGCCGCCGATGCAGATCGCGGCGCACCTGAAGGCCTCGTCCAGCGGCGATGAGAGCACCTTGCATGTGGAACTGATGAGCAAGTTGAAAAAGCCCTGCCCGAAGTGCGGCAAGCTGCGCTGGTCGTGCGAGGTGCTGTGGCCTCAGGCAAAGACCGGCTGGCAAGCGAAACCCAGGCTAAACTCCGATGGGCAAGTTCGCTAGACTGGCGGCATGTGCAACGAATTTGCCCTCGAGCAAAACCTAGAGGAACTGGCGGCGCTGTTTGCCGGGACCCCTGAATTACCGTTGTTCGGTTGGGAGGGTGGCCTGCTGCCTAATGACACGGCGGGTAAGGCCAGTATCCGGATCAGCGATGTCTCGCCGGTGGTGCGGCTGCGGGAAGGACAGTTGTCGGGGGCCATGTTGCCTTGGGCGTGGAAGGGTCCGAGCGGCGCGCCGGTGTTTAACTATCGCACGGAGGGGCGGGACTTTGGCGGGGCGGACCGGGTGCTGGTCCCGGCCAGCGGGTTCTATGAATACACGACGCCGAAGCAGCCCAAGGTGAAGTTGAAGGACCGGCATCTATTCACGATGGTGGATCATCCGTGGTTCTGGATGGCCGGGCTGGTGCGGGAGGGCGCGTTTAGTCTGCTGACCACCGAGCCCGGCCCTGATGTGGCCGCCTATCACAGCCGAGGGATCGTGCCGCTGGCCCCGGTGGCAGGTCTGGACTGGCTGCGGTTTTCCGGGCCCCAGGCGAAGATCCTGGCGCAGCCGCAGGCCGGGGCGCTAGAAGTTCGGACCCTGCGTAGGGACGGGGTGGAGCTCTAGCGATCCAAGACGGCCAACGCCGACTCCGCAAGGATTTGCGCGCCGGAATTGTCGCCGCCGGCGTCGGAATTGCCGATGCCGTCGAGGTTACGCTTGAAGACGCCCTGGGAGATCGAGGCGAGACGGAACATCGAGAAGGCTAGGCAGAAGTTGAAATTCGGGATGTTTGTGCGGCCTGTGCGTTTGCAGTAGGCCGCGACATACTCGGCCTCGGTGGGGATGCCGGAGGTGGCCAGGTCGATGCCGTCGAAGGTGCCCCAGCTTTCGGACCGGGAGTGCCAGAGGATGCAGTTATAGGCAATGTCGGCCAGGGGGTGACCCAGGGTCGAGAGCTCCCAATCCAACACCGCGATGATTTTGGGTTCGGTGGCGTGGAACATCACGTTTTCCAAGCGGTAGTCGCCGTGAGCGATGGTCACGGTTACGTCGGTCGGGACCAGGGCGGGGAGGCGCTCAATCAGTTCCTCCATGGCCGGCATGAGCGTGGTCTCGGCCCCGCGATACTGCTTGGTGAAGCGGTCGATTTGGCGCGCGAAATAGTTGCCGGGGCGGCCATAGTCGGCCAAGCCGATGGCGGTCGGGTCGATGCTGTGCAGACGGGCCAGGACGGCATTCAGCTCATCATAGATGGCGGCGCGCTCGAGGGGCGTCATGCCGGGCAGCCGAGCATCGCGGAAGATGCGCCCCTCCAGGAAGTCCATCACATAGAAGCTGGTGCCGATGACGGCGGGGTCTTCGCACAGCGCGCGCATCTTGGGCACCGGGAAGCCGACGTCGCCGAGCGCCCTCATGACCTTGTACTCGCGGTCGACCTGATGAGCGCTGGCCAGGAGTTGGCCCGGCGGCTTCTTGCGCAGGACATAGCGGTGGCCGCCGGCGGTCAACAGGTAGGTGGGGTTTGAGGCTCCACCCTGAAACTGGCGAATGCTGAGGGGGCCTTGATAGCCCTCGACATTGGCGGCCAGCCAAGTCGCGAGCGCGGCCTCGTCAAGGCGATGGGCCGGGCGGATATCGCCGAGGTTGGGCGTTCCTGGATCGGCGGTCATGCTGGCGCTCCCAAAGTGATTGGCGTGAGCTTAGGCGCTTTCCCCAAGGGGGCCGCAATAGGGGTTAGCCGCCCCTTATCAGGATACGTCGGGCCTGGAAGGGCGGCACAATGGCGGTGATGTGGGCGGCCCAGCGCAGGCGGGCGTCGTGGCGGGTGGCCCCGTCAATGCTTTCGAGGTCGAAGCGGCCGGAACGGCTGCCCTTGAGCAGGCGTTTGACCAAGACCTCTTCGGTGTCGGTTTCGACCACGACGATCTGGCCCAACATGTCTGGGGTCGGCGGGGTGCGTTGGTCCTCGAAATAGATCAGGGCCCCGTCATCGGCCAGTCCGCGCATGGATCCTCCGGTGACCTTGAGTGCCACGGCGTCGTCGGTGCCGCCCGGCGGGATGGGGGCGAGGTCCTGGGGTTCCTGGCCCGTGGCATAGAGGACTTGGCCGGAGGGGTCGGCACCCACATGGCCGATCACGCGGGCCAAGCCCAAGGCGCGCATTGGGCCTGACGCGTCGTAGAGCCATTCGGGCCGGACGGCGAAAGCCACCGCATAGTCCTTGGCCCGGCGGTAGGAGAAGGGCGCATTGCCGTTCTCGTTGGAGGCATAGGTGTTGCGGTTCCAGCCGAAGGCATCGGCTGCCGCGGCGGCGGTGTCGAACCCATGCTCGGTGCGGGCATGACGCAGGCGTTGGTGGGGTTGGTCCATCTTGAGGGGTGGTTTAGCGCAGAGGCTGTATAAAATATACAAGAAAATGCTTGCACGTTCGCTGTATGTTCTATACAGTCTGAGATATGGAACACGATCTGACCCCCGAAACGGCGAATGCGCAGGATTACGCGGTCCTACGTCAAAGTGGGACGCAGGCGAAGCGGGCCTGTGCGCAACTTGGACTGACTGAGGTTCAGGCCGCGAGGATGGAGCGGCAACTGCGGCGTCGAGTGGCAGCCGGCATCGGTGATGACCAACTGCCCAAGTTTGCGCGGCATGACGACCATGTCAGGGCGGTGATGGGGCAAGGCGGGTTCTGGGCTCTGTCTGAGCGCCGGGTCGGGGGCGACGGCCTAGTGGTTTGCCTGCCGCT
>JANLPK010000110.1:0-2143 GCA_031367205.1 Alphaproteobacteria bacterium | reverse complement strand
GGGGTCAACGCCTATGTTGCCGAGATCGCGGCGGGCAAGGCCCCACTGCCGATGGAGTTCAAGCTGGCGGGCAATGCGCCTGACCTATGGACCGCTGACGACGTGGTGCGCATCCGCAGTCACGGCCTGACCCGCAATGTCCCCGCCGAAGTAACCCGCGCCCGAATCGCCTGCGCCGCTGGCCTGCCCGCAGCGCGGCTCTATAAGCTGTTGGAACCGGCCTGGACGCCCAAGGTCCCCGCTGGTCTGGACCCCTGCGCTATCCCTGCCGATGTGCTCAGCGACTACGACCTCGCGACCCGGGGCGTGAAGTTCGTCGGCGGGCCCGACAAGATCGCCGCCTATTCACTCCCTGCCGAGGCCGTTGGTTCCAACAACTGGACCGTCTCAGGCAGCCGCACCGAAACCGGCCGCCCAATCCTGGCCAATGATCCGCACAGAGAGCATGGCGCGCCGTCTTTGCGCTATATCGTTCACATGGAGGCCCCCGGCTTCTCGGTTATCGGCGCAGGCGAACCGGCCCTGCCCGGCGTCTCCATCGGCCACAATGCCAAGATTGCCTTTGGCCTGACCATATTTCCGGCCGACCAGGAGGACCTCTATGTCTATGAGGTCGACCCCGCGCGACCCGACCACTACCGCTATGGCCGGGGCTGGGAGGCGATGACGAGCGTCACCGAGACCATCCCAGTCAAAGGCGCAGCTGCGCGCCAGGTCACCCTGAACTTCACCCGTCACGGGCCGGTGATCGCGGCCAAGGACGGCCGCGCCTATGCCATCCGCAGCGTCTGGGGCCAGCCTGGCACCAGCGCCTATTTCGGCTCCACCGGCTACATGACCGCCAAGACTTGGCCGACGTTTAAGGCCTCATTGGCGAAATGGGGCGCTCCATCTGAGAACCAGATGTATGCCGACACCTCTGGCCACATCGGCTGGGTGGCAGCAGGTCGCGTGCCAAATCGCCCTGGCTGGGACGGCTTGCTGCCGGTGCCGGGTGACGGGCGATATGAATGGAAGGGCTATCTGCGCCTTGACCAACTGCCCAGCGATCACGACCCCGCGCGCGGCTGGATCGCCAGTGCCAATGCGCTCAACCTACCCCCCGGTTATCAGCATCAGGTGGGCTATGAGTGGTCCAACAATGCCCGGATCACCCGCATCAACGAGGTCCTGGCCGCCAAGCCCAAGTTCAGTCTCGCCGACGCCATGGCGCTACAGACCGACCCTACCGACGTCACGTCGCGGCGGCTGATTGCGTTATTGGCCCAGCTCAGCTCAGCCGACCCCAAGACGGCTTCAGCCCTAGCCCTGCTGAGGGGCTGGGACGGTGCCACGACCACGGGCAGCGCCCCTGCCGCCCTCTATGAGACATGGGCCACCAAGCATCTGGGTCGCACCGTCGTCGCCAGTGCCGCACCCATCGCTGCTCAGACGCTCATCGGCTCGGGCGATCTGGCGGCTGTGATGGACTATCTGGACCACCCCGACGCCGCCTTCCCTGCCGCCACGCGAGACGCGGCCCTGCTGACCAGCCTAGCCACCGCCTATGATGAGGTCGCCGGACGGCTTGGCCCGGACCCGACCACCTGGGCCTGGGGCAAGCTGCATCAAGCGGAATTCACCCACGCCCTGTCACCGCTCGCAAAGCCTGATGACCGCGCAGCCCTAAAGGTCGGCCCCACCCCTATGGGCGGCACCGCCAATTCGCCCATGGCGGCGACCTGGCGACCCGACGATTTCCGCGTCATTGCCGGGGCGTCGTTCCGCATGGTGCTGGATGTCGGCAATTGGGATGCCAGCCGCACCATCAATACGCCTGGCCAATCAGGTGACCCACAAAGCCCGCACTTCGGTGATCTCTTCCCGCTGTGGATCACGGGCCAGTACGTGCCGCTCAGCTATTCCCGCGCAGCCGTGCAGGCCGTCACCGAGCGGGTCATCACTCTGACGCCTGCAAAATAGCCCACCCTATCGAGGCTTACAGATAACTTGCGGCCCTGGCGCATTGACAACTGGCCCCCAGCCCCCGAAAACCCGCGCCCGGATGGTCGCCAGAATTGGAGCCCGCGATGACCTACATCGTCATGGACGCCTGCATCAAATGTAAGTTCATGGACTGCGTCGAGGTGTGCCCCGTCGACTG
>JANLPK010000062.1:0-3220 GCA_031367205.1 Alphaproteobacteria bacterium | reverse complement strand
CCAGGGTGCGCTGGCAGAACTTCAGGAGGTCCTTGGCGTCGTGCTGGCTGGGAACCTCTGCCGGGGTGAGGCGGCCGCTGGCAATGGGCTCGGAACCCAGATCGCGGAAGCCCATGAAGTGATCGAAAATCTGGCGACTATTGGGGCGGCGCAGACCTGCCACATAGGCGTCAACCATCTCGGCGTCGGTGCTGGTGCGGCGCAGGATATCGAAGGTGGCGCGCTTGTCGGGCACGGCGAAGGCTGCGATGCCGCCGTCCTTCAGGACCGCTGAAATCTCTACCAGCCAGCCCAGTAGGTCGGGCACATGCTCAATCACATGGCTGGCGACCACATAGTCGTATTTGCGACCGCCGACGCACTCGGCCAGGGTCTGCTCGCCCCAGACGTGATCGACTTCGACGATCTTAGAGGTGTCGACCTCGGTATTCGGCGCATACCATTTGCGCAGGTCCTCGGTGGAGGTGCGGTCGACATATTCCACCGGGCCCATATCGCGGGTGATGATCGGCGCGGCCAGGGCACCGATCTCAAGGCCACGCATAGTGGCGACGTCGATAAGCGCCAACATCCCGCCGCGTGTCATGAGTCTAGGCCTTCTGCGATTCAGTCTGGGTGCAAACTAGGGATTGTCGGCAAGGGTAGCGACCACCAAAGTGCCTCCACGATCCGAAAACGTGAAGCGGGACCCCGATGTACGAGAGCTTTGAACATAAGTTGGCGCAGGCTGTGGTTGAGGGGAGCATCGCCGGCGCGGTGGCGCTGGTGACCGATCGCGAGGGGGTGACCTATAGCCATGCTGCGGGCGTGCGCTCGGTGAGCGGCCCGGCGGCCATGGACCAAGCCACGGTGTTCTGGATCGCCTCGATGACCAAGGCGGTGGTGTCGGTGGCAGCGCTTCAGTTGGTAGAGCAGGGCAAGCTTAGCCTGGACGGCGACCTGGCGGAGGTGTTGCCGGACCTAGCCGACTTGCAGGTGGTGGATGGGGTGGACGGCGCAGGTAAGCCGAAGACGAGGCCTGCCACGGCAAGGATCACCCTGCGCCACCTGCTGAGCCATAGCTCAGGCTTGGGTTATGGGTTCACGAGCCCTGCGGCCCAAGCCTATATTGAAGCCTCAGGACTAGATCCCAATAACGGCACGCGGGCGGGACTGAAGCAGGTGCTGTTGTTCGAGCCGGGAGCGGGCTTCATCTACGGCATCGGCATTGATTGGGTCGGTGTGGCCGTTGAGGCGGCAAGCGGGCAGCGGCTGGATGCCTATCTGCGGGACCATCTGCTGGGTCCGCTGCGCATGAACGATACGGGATTTGCACAGACCGCCGAGCAAGAGGCGCGCAAGGCCGGGGTGCATGTGCGCGGCCCCGACGGTGCCCTGGTCCCGTTCCCCTTCGGCATGCCGGCGGACCCGGAGGTATTGTCGGGCGGCGGCGGGCTCTACAGTACCGCGCCGGACTATGGGCGGTTTGTGCGGATGCTGCTGAACGGTGGTGAGTTGGACGGCGTGCGGGTGCTGTCGCGTGCGACAGTTGCGAGCTTGTCGGAGGTTCAGACCGGCTCGGATCGCGCGATGATCAAGTCGGCCAACCCGATGCTCAGCAACGATTTTGATCCCTATCCGGAGATGGTCGCCGGCCATGGTCTGGCGACCATGGTGACGCCGGAGGCCACCCGCGACGGACGCAGCGCAGGCAGCCTGGCCTGGGCCGGCTTGGCCAATACCTACTACTGGGTCGATCCGGCGACGGGATTGGGCGGGGTGATCATGGCACAGCTGTTGCCGTTCGCGGACGGCGAGGTGCTGGCGTTGTTGGCGGCGCTGGAGCGCGGGGCTTACGGGGTCTAGACGGCTGCTGCGCTCAACCTGATCGGGACCGACTTGTAGGCCGGTGTTCCGCTGCGGGTGTCGTGGTCGTCGAGAACGACCAAGCCGTTGGCTTCGGGATAATAGGCCGCGACGCAGCCGCGCGGCAGGTCACGGGCGACGGCGGTGAAGCTGCGTAGGACGCGATCTCGATGGTTATCAAAGGCCGGGCATAGGTCGATCAGGTCGCCGCTCGCAAGACCGCGCTCCGCCAAGTCGTCAGGGTGGATGAACACCACGTCGCGCCGCCCGAAGATGCCGCGGTAGCGATCGTCGGAGCCATAGATGGTGGTGTTGTACTGATCATGGCTGCGCAGGGTGGTCAGCAACAGCACCTGTGGATCACCGCGCCTTGGGTCCTGGCCGTCTGCGTGATGGATCAGGAAGTTTGCTTTTCCATTGGGTGTTAGCCAGACCCGGTCTGATGAGGCTACCGGCAGTCGGAACCCGCCGGGGGTGCGGATGCGGGCATTGTAGTCGGTGAACAGCTCTGGGAAGACCGCCTCGATCAGGTCTCGGATGGCGTCATAGTCGGCCGTGAGGCCAGTCCAATCGACCGGGTCGTGCGGGCCAAACAGCGCTTGGGCCAGTCCGGCAACGATGGCCGGTTCAGAGCGCAAATTAGCTGAAGCTGGGGGATTGAGGCCGCGTGAAGCGTGGACCATGGACATGGAGTCTTCGACAGTGACGGATTGGCGACCGCTGGCCTGGAGGTCCATCTCAGTGCGTCCGAGGCAAGGCAACAGCAGGCTTTGGCGACCGGGCAGCAGGTGAGTGCGGTTCAGTTTGGTGGCGATGTGGACGGTCATCTCCGGCCTGCGCATGGCTGCGAAGGTGCGCAGCGGATCAGGGGCTGCCACCGCGAAATTGCCACCCAGACCGACGAACACCTTGGCCTCGCCCCGCTCCATGGCGGCAATTGCCTCGACCACCGTATGGCCGTGCTTGCGCGGTGCCTTGATTTGGAAGACCCGGTCCATGGCGGCCAGAAACGACTCTGAGGGTTTTTCCCAGACGCCAACCGTGCGGTCGCCCTGAACATTGGAATGGCCGCGTAGGGGGCAGACGCCGGCACCGGGCCTGCCAATATTACCCTTGAGGAACAGCAGGTTGGTCAGCTGTTGCACCGTCGAGGAGGCGCTACGGTGTTGGGTCAGGCCCATGCCGTAGCAGAGGATGGTCGCCTTGGCCTCGGCATAGAGCCGCGCGGCCTCCGCGATCTGAACGCGCGGAATGCCCGCCTCAGCCTCCAGACTTTCCCAGCTTTGGGCGGCGAGATGGGCGGCCAGAGCGGAGAATCCGTGGGTGTGGGTGGTGATGAATTCATGGTCGAGGACGGGAGGGTTGCTTTCCGCCT
>JANLPK010000019.1:0-14041 GCA_031367205.1 Alphaproteobacteria bacterium | reverse complement strand
TTATAGTAGGAAAAACAATCGCGTAGCGGAGCCGTCGCCATGTCAGCCTGCCGACAGTGGTCGGCATATCGCGCTTCCGCCTCAGCCGAGACATCCAGGGTCTGCGCGCCCCGCTCACGCATCTCTTTCAGCATCCAAACCACATAGTCCCCGTGCGCCTCGATGCCGTCGGTGAAGTTAAAGCTGCTGCCGCCGCCCTGTGGGCCGGTGATGATGAACATGTTGGGAAAGCCCTGGCTGTGCAGGCCCAGAAAGGTCTTGGTCCCCTCATCGGCCCACTTCTGCTTCAGGGTGCGCCCGCCGCGACCGGTGATCATGTTAAAGGTCGAGGTCGCCATCCATTGGAACCCGGTGGCATAGATCAGCACATCGAGGGGATACTCCACCCCGTCATGCACCACGCCGCGCGCATTGATCTGCGCCACCCCGCCCGGCGCGGTATCCACCAGATGCACATTGGATTTGTTGAAGGCCGGCAGATATTCGTCATGAAAGGTCGGGCGCTTACACCCGAACGGGTAATAGGGCTTCAGCGCCTGGGCCGTCTTCGGGTCCTTGACGATGGCATCCACCCGGGCGCGGATCTGCTCCATGATCCTGAAATTGGTGTCGAGTTGCTTCTCCAGCATCGCTTCGGGGCTCAGCCGCTCGGCGTGCTCTTTGCGGACCTTAAAATCATCAACCTTGCCCGACAGATAGTCGTCATTGGCCTGTAGCGCCGTGCGACCGGCCGATATCTTGGCAAACCGCGCTCGTCGCGCCCGCGCCCAGCCGGGTTCGGTGGCCCAGGTCGCGCGTTCATCATCCGTGGTCGCCCGCTGATCGCGCACGTCAATCGACGACGGTGTCCGCTGGAAAACGTAGAGGTCCTTGACGATCTTGGCCAATTCCGGAACCGCCTGGACCGAGGTTGCGCCCGTGCCGATAATCCCCACCCGCTTGCCCGCCAGGTCGATATTGTAGTCCCAGCGTGAGGTGTGGAAGCTCTGTCCCTCAAATGTCTCCATGCCCGAAATCCGCGCCAATTTCGGCGTGGTTAGGATGCCGTTGGCCAGGATCACGAACCGCGCCCGCATCTTGTCGCCGCGATTGGTGGTGACGGTCCACCGCGCGCTCGCCTCGTCCCAAGCCGTGCCGTCCACCGTGGTGTGGAACAGGCAATGGTCGTAGAACCCGAACTTCGTCGCCATCAATTGGCAGTATTCCAGGATCTCAAATCCTGAGGCGAACTTCATGCTGGGCACATAGCCTGTTTCTTCCAGCAGCGGAAAATAGCTATAGGATTCAACGTCACAGGCAATGCCGGGATAGCGGTTCCAATACCAAGTGCCGCCAACATCACCGCCCTTTTCGCAGAATCGGATGTCGGTAAAGCCCGCCTCACTCAACTTTTGCCAGAGCAACAAGCCTGCAAAACCAGCCCCCACAACCAGGATCTCGCACTCGTCGCTCAGGGCTTCGCGTTCAACCGGGTCTGCGGAATAGACATCATCCAGATAGCGCGCGAACTCACCTTCCATGGACATGTAGTCAGCAGCCCCCCGGCGCGCCTCCTTGTTGGCCCGGTACTTGGCCTGTTCCTCGGGATTAAATGTGGCCCCCGGCGGGAAGTCCGGCAGGGTGCGCAGCGCGTCATCGGTGACCACCGAATAACCCTTGCCCGCAATCCGATCATTGGCCTTGGCCGCGCGGGTATTGAACAGCTTGAAGCCGGTTTCCGGATCAATGCGGATGGACGCGTTCATGACCGCTACTCCCCTCGTTTCTTGCTAAGTCTTTTTGATTGCCGACACAGTGCCCAACTTCCTCACCGACGCCAAGGGCTAGCGCGCACGGCCTTTTCGGTTCAGCCTTAAGGTCAAGACCGGAGCTCACCATGACGCCTGCTGAATTCACCTGCACCCTCTATGACGTCACCGACCACGTCGCCACGATCACCCTCAACCGCCCCGAACGCCGCAATGCGCTCAACCCCCGCGCCTATACCGAGATCGAGTGGGCGTTCAAAGCCGCCAGCGCAGACCCGGAGGTCCGCTGCGTCATCGTCACCGGCTCCGACCCTTCCTTCTGCTCGGGCGAAGACGTCAAGGAGATGATGACCGGGGAGACCGCCTCGGCCCCCGTCCGCACGCCCCGCGTCAAGTTCGAGCCGACGCCGGCCGCCATGGCCGCGCTCGACTGCGAGAAACCGGTGATCGCCGCCGTCAACGGCTCGGCCGTCGGCTGGGGCATGGAGCTTTCGCTCTTCGCCGACATTCGCATCGCCAGCGAGAACGCCAAGTTCGCCGAACTGTTCATCAAGCGCGGCCTGATCGCTGATCTGGGCGGCCTCTGGCGGCTGCCCGCCATCGTCGGCCCGGCCAAGGCCAGCGAGCTGCTGTTCACTGGCGATCCCATCGACGCCGCTGAGGCCCTGCGCATCGGCCTGGTCACTGAGGTCCTGCCCCATGCCGAACTGATGACCGGCGCCCGCGCGCTCGCTGCCCGCATCGCCGCCAATTCCCCCCTTGCCCTGCGCTACATGAAACAGGGCCTGAAGAAGACCGCCTATGGCGACCCCCGCGAAATCGGCGGCTGGGCCATCGAGATCATCTACCGCCTGTTCGCCACCGAGGATCACCGCGAGGGGGTGCGCAGCTTCCTCGAAAAGCGCGAGCCAGTGTTTGTGGGGCGCTAGAATATGATTCGAAGTCTTTTGATCGCCATGGCGCTCCTGGTCAGCCCGCCCCCTCTAGCGCAATCGGTTCCCGCCCCACCCATTGAGGCACGGTTTGCCCCCTATGCAGCGGAGGTCGCGGCGGCCCAAGACCGGCTCGACGCCTTCATGTCCGCCTTCAACGCCCGCGACGCCGTGGCTTACGAGGCGACCTTCAACTGCCCCCATGTGCGGTTCGCGTCGGGCAAGGTCACCATCATGCAGCCCGGCGACAACAAGCCGGCAATGTTCACCAGCGGCGCGCTGGTCGACTGGGATCACTCGGCCTGGGCCCGGCGCGACGTCATTCATGCGGGCCCCGACAAGGTCCACATCGACACGCGCTTCGTCCGTTATCGCAAGGACGGTTCCGTCATCGGCGGGTTTGACTCCATCTATATTGTTACCCGTGTGAACGGCCACTGGGGTATCCAAGGCCGATCAAGCTTTGCACCCTGATCCGGGCATGTGCATTGTGCCGCCATTGTTTCGATCCCCATTTGAGAGCCTCCGACCATGACCACCAATCGCCAAATCCACCTCGTCCGTCGCCCCTCCGGCGTGCCCGTGCTGGATGACTTCGCCATCGTCAGCACCGAGCTGCCGGACGCCGGTGCAGGCGATATCCAGGTGCAGAACCTGCTGATGTCGGTCGACCCCTATATGCGACCCCAGCTCGACGCCAATCAGCCGCTCAACGCCCCCCTGCTCGGCGGCGGCATCGGTCGCGTGACTCAGTCTGATAATCCTAAGTTCAAGGTCGGCGACATCGTGCGCCACGGCATGGGCCAGCAGGAGCGGTTCGTCAGTACCGGCCAGGGTGTATCGATCATCCATGTGGACCCCGACCTCCCCCTCACAGTCTACATGCACGCACTCGGCGGCACCGGCATCACAGCCTATGGCGGCTTGCTGGAAACCGGAGCCCTCAAGGATGGCGAACAGGTGTTTGTCTCCACCGCCGCGGGCGCCGTCGGCTCAGTGGTCGCCCAGATCGCCAAGATCAAGGGCTGCTATGTGGCCGGCTCCACCGGTTCAGATGACAAAAAACGCTGGTTGCTCGATGAAGTCGGCCTGGACGCGGCGATCAATTATAAGACCGAACCGCTGACCAAGTCCCTGCGCGGGGCCATGCCGGGCGGCATCGACGTCTATTTCGAAAACGTCGGCGGCTCCCACCTCGACGCCGTCCTGCCGCGCATGAACCTGCGCGGGCGTATCGCCGTCTGCGGGATGATCTCCACCTATAACGGCGGCGGTGAACCGGTACGCAATCTCTCGACCATGATCTATAGCCGGGTGCGAATGGAGGGTTTTGTCGCCAGCGACTTCCCCCACCTGAACGCCGCCTATGTGTCGGACATGACCGGCTGGCTGAAGTCGGGCAAGATCAAGTATCAAGAGACCGTTCTCGACGGCTTCGACCGCGGCCCCGAAGGCCTGATCGGTCTCTTCGCCGGGATGAACAACGGCAAGATGATCATTCGACTGGCGGACTAAGCGAGCAATATCGCCACAGCGGCCTCAAGCACGCCAGGGGCGCGGGCAATCCCTGCTCGCGCCGCCTGCGCCTATCCGTACTCGCCCGAGCAACGCCTTCACTCCATGATCGAGGAACGCCAAATTACTCAACGCATCGTCGGCCACTACGGCGTCCCCATGATCGCCTCTGCTGGCGAACCTTCTTCGGCCAGGACCGGTTCGATCAGTTCAAATGGCGGCCGGTGCAGCAGGGATTAGTGGGGCGGTAGAAACCATTCGCAGGTTACGAGTCAGAGTCCGCGCCAAGATGTGCGCAAACCATCTCATCTATGATTTCCCGACACGCGACATGGGCCTCCTCAAGGACGAAATGACTCGTATTGGCCAATTGCCGTACCTCAACCTTGCCGGGATAGTGGGTCTCCACAACAAACCGGTCCACATCATCGAAGATGCAGGCCGCGCGATCCGTATTCCGGGGCGGTAGGAGCTTGACGTCGCCCGTCACGATCACGGTCGGCACCTTGAGTTCGCCGACAACAGGGTAATAGATCCGCTCATAGGTGTCGGTCGCGGTAAGGCCAAAGGCTTCGAAGGCCAGCGAACGGAGGAACTCACTGGTCGGGTTACGCGCGACGGCCCGGCTGAAACCCTTCACAACACCCCAGAGTTTGGCGGTCGTCATGGGCGGGTCTGCGGCCAGTATCGCCTGAACCGGCCCCCGATCTGCCCGCCCGCCGATCATCAGAGCCACCAATCCCCCTAAGGACTCGCCGACCAGCAAGATATCGCGCGACGAATATTCCTTCTTCAGGGCCCACAAAACGCCATCGGCTAGCGCCTCAACCCTGGCCGGCAGGATTGGCGTTGAGCGACCATGTCCCGGCATTTCCACCAACAGCACATCGGCAATCCCGGTTAGCCGGTCCGCCCATCCCTCAACAAAGCTGAAATCCCGCAGCGCCCCGTGGAGAACAACCACCAAAGGCGCAACACGCGGCCCCAGCGGAAACGCCGCATACATGGCTACAGTCCCGCCCTCCGGCACCACACTCTGAATCAAACGATACTGCCCCAAGCGACTAAGCCTTCTCCTCACCTAGCGGCATGGATCGTGCCACTATCAGCTCAGGCCAGCAAGGCAGGCGACGCCCTCTGTAAGAGCTATTCCGACGCACATTTCTGTGGAACTCTACCTTGATCAGTCATCGTCGCGGGTGGTCTTCAACACTTCTCGCCGATCTCAACACAAAGCCGGAAGGTCCAATGTCAAACATCGCCAGAAAGTTTCGCACCTCCAAAGAGGCCACCTATGGGCTCCTAATGCTGATCTTCGGCATCCCGCTCTGGTTCATGTTCCTCGTTGGGATCATCGCTGCGCTTGCCAGTCCCGAGGCTTCGACAATTGCCGCCGTCTATCTCTTCTACGGCATCGCCATTGCGCTCTTCTATTTCATCTCAGGGTTGGCCTACCGCGCCACTGCCTTTGGCAACATGATGTTGCTCAGTCCCGAGCAATTCCCAGAACTCCACGCGATGGTCGTGGCTGGCTCAAAGGAATTGGGATTTGAAGAGCCGCCGAAGACCTTCCTCTTCAATTCCAACGGTATGTTCAACGCGTTCGCTCGCCGCGTTTTTGCAGGTCGGTTTGTGTTCCTGACCTCGGCCCTAGTTGATGCCAGCAGCGACGAACAGGTCAAGTTTGTCATCGGCCACGAACTCGGCCACCACGCAGCGGGCCACCTGAACGGCTGGATGAACTTACTCAAATTCCCTGGTCACGTCGTGCCTTTCCTCGGAAGCGCCTACTCCCGATCGCGCGAATACACTTGCGACAAGATCGGCGCTCACCTGTCCAACGATCTGGCCGCCTCGCGCAGCGCGCTTCAAATGCTGGGCTGTGGTTGTCGACGGCTGAACCAGACCATGAATTGCGAGGCCTTCATCGCTCAGGAAGCCATGGTGCCGCCGGTGTTCGGTTTCATTACTGAAATCTTCAGGAGCCACCCGCGCCTCACGCGGCGGGTTAAGTCCATTCGGGACACTATTGCGACGTCCTGACCCCGACAGTTAGGCGCAAGGCCCGTCCTCACCCCTCCCCCCGCCCGGCCTCCCACTGCGCCCGTAGACTGGCGCTGGTCTCGCGGCTGCCGTCCGGGCTCCAGCCCGGTGCGCCGAACAGGTAGCCCCAGACTTCGCGGGGCGACCGGGCACTCAGTACGTCCTTGCCGATCCCCACCCACTCGTGAAACGCCACCCTCAATATATTGAAATCCCCCAGGTTCTTGACGATGCCGTATCGGCACGCCTCCTCATCGAGCTCCGCCTGAAAGGTGCCGAACAGCTTGTCCCAGATAATTAGGATGCCGGCATAGTTCCGGTCCAGGTATCGCGGGTTGCGTGCATGGTGGACCCTGTGGTGCGACGGCGTATTGAACACCGCTTCAAACCAGGTCGGCAACCGGCCGATGGCCTCTGTGTGGATCCAGAACTGATAGACCAAGCTTATCCCTTGCTGGATCGCGATCTGAGCGGGCGAAAAACCCAGCCAGGCCAGCGGCAACCAGAGTGCCCATGTCCCGGCCAGCCCTCCGGTCCAGGTCTGCCGCAGGGCGGTCGACAGGTTGTAGTGCTGGGAGGTGTGGTGGTTCACATGCGCCGCCCACCAGAACCGCCGCTCATGGCTCCAACGATGGAAGGCGTAATAGGTCAGATCCTCCAGGAAGAAGATCGCCACCCAACCCCACCAAGCGGTGAACGGCACCTCGAAAATGCGGTGTTGGTAAACCCAGACCAAGGCGGCAAAACTGATCCCGGCGGTCAGCAATAGCGGTATCCCGCGCCCCAACCCCATCGCCAGAGATGTTAGGGTATCCTTGGTTTCGTAGTTGGTCTTGGTCAGCTTGAGCCGGGCCAGGACAAGCTCAAGAATCACGGCCAGCACGAAGAACGGTACGGCCAGGGTCACCGGGTCAAACGGCGCATGTAGCATCAGGCACTCTCCCCCAACGGCCAGTTCTCAAAGGCCAACCTGGCATGCGGAGCCGCAAAATCTCCGAGTCTGATGATAACCTTTCCGGATTGAACTTTCGATGCCATCGCGTGTGCCCAAGGAAGATGTCGCGCGACAAACCCGTCGCCGGCGGCATAGATGATCAGGGCGAGATCCCCCGAGCGACCCACCGCCCCCCGACCATCGACGGCCACCCATAGGGTCTCAATCACCCGCCCCGGAAACTCCTCGGCAAGAAGCATCTTGGCATAGGCATCATCGAGAACCGGCAGAGCTTTGGGTCGGCCGAGCCAAGCCGCCAAGGCAACCAAGAGGGCCACAGCCACTGCCGATCCGGCGAACTGAAGCAGGAAGGCTGAATTCAATGCAGCGACCTTTCATCGGTGGGATTCATGCCGTGGTGAGCGAGTCCATGTTCCGCCCAAACCGGGTGAAGACCAGAACGCCGCCGACGATCAGCAACATCAGGGTGCCAGGAATGAGCACCGCTGTGTGAGCTCCGAATGACTGAGCCAGCATACCATCGATCACCGCGCCAATCGGTCCACCGCCCATTGTGCCAAGCGTAAAGACCGCGAGCACCCTGGCGCGCACAACCTCGGGCGCATGATGTTGGATGAACCCACGCCCTAGAGTCATCGCCACCCCGCCGCCCAGCCCCCAAATAAAATTCAATCCGCAAAACAGCGGAAAGGGCAGTCGCAAACTGCAGAGCAGGAGAACCGTTCCCCCGACCGCCAAGGCCAGAAGATAGGCCAACCCCTTGTGCTGCAGCCGCGCCCCAACGCGCATGAGGATGACCGCCGAGATCATCGACCCCACCCAAAAACACAGATTGAATAGGCCGAGCGCCGAGGCGATCCGCGTCGGATCACCCCCGGACTTTGGGAAGTAGTCCTGCACGATGAGCGGCAGCAGCACAAAGAAGCTGCCCATGAAACAGATGCCCATGGCGGTAGCGCAGATGGTGACAGCCAGCATCACCGGCGACGCTGTTACCGCCGCAAAACCGCTGCCGATCTCAGTGAATATCCTTAGGATTGGTTTGCCGCCACTGACCTGGCTGCGAGCGATCTTTGGACGCGGTTGAATCCGCAGGGTCGTCGCCGTGGCAACGGTCATCAGCGCGGCCTGGGCCAACAATAGCGGTCCCACGCCCACCAAGGGTGCCGCCGTCGCACAAACCATTCCTAGGATTTGACCCGCAAATTGGGCAAGGGATGCGAAGGCCACTGCGCTCTGCACCGACCCCAGGCCGCGATCCGGCGCGACCAAACTCAACAGCGAGTCACGCGCCGGGTTCGCAAAAGCCCCGATGCTGCCAACGACCAGGGCATAGCCGATCATCAGACCGTAGGTGAGAACCCCTGTCTCTACCAACAGACCCAGACCTAGGAAGCAAGTCGCCGCGAAAACACAGGACAGGGTCACAATCGGCCGCGTATCTGCGCGATCGGCCAAGACCCCGCCAAATAGGATCAGCAAGGTGGTGGGCAATTGCAGGCACATCTGTGCCAAGCCAAATCGCACCGGGCTTTCCTGCAGGACGACACGGATGAGGTAGGGAAACAGCACCACCTGAACGCCAAACGCCAAGAACCACGCACCATGGGCAAACAGATAGGCCCCAAACCTTGTGTCCGGCGTCGATGAAAGGTCTTGCGACGCCACGGCGTTCTCCCCAATTCCCTTACAGTTTCGCAGGTCGACATCAGGTGCAAGCGACAACAGAGCTCTAGGCCCTTGGGCTCCGCCACGGAATGAGGTTTAGTCTCTCCCAAACAGCTAGGGAGCATGCGCCGTGAAAGACTTCGCCGGAAAGACCGCAGTGATCACCGGAGGCGGCACAGGGATGGGCCGCGAATTGGCCCGGCAGTTGGCCGCCGAAGGCTGCAACGTCGCGATGTGTGACGTCTCAGCCAAGGCGATGGCCGAGACCGTCCGGCTCATCGAGGCCGATGGACGTCCCCAAGGCACCAAGGTCACCACGCACATCGCCGACGTCTCCCTCGAAGCCGCTCTGATCGCGTTTCGGGAGGAACTGAAAGAGCAGCAACAGACCGACCGCATCCACCTGCTGTTTAACAATGCCGGCATTGCCGGTGGCGGCAGCATGGTTACCGACAGCCGCGCCTCGTGGGAGAAGACCTTCAATGTTTGCTGGGGCGGCGTCTATCTCGGTGTCCGCACCTTCCTGCCTATGCTGATGGCGGCGGATGAGGGCCACATCATCAACACCAGCAGCGTCAACGGGTTTTGGGCGACCATCGGACCAAACGTGTCACACACCAGCTATGCGGCCGCCAAGTTCGCGGTGAAGGGCTTCACCGAGGCCCTGGTCACCGACCTGCGCCTCACCGCGCCGCACATCAAGTGTTCAGTGGTCATGCCCGGTCACATCGGCACCTCCATCGCGTCCAATTCGCGCAAGGTCCAGATGGACACTGAGTCCGACGATCTGTCGGCCGAGGAGATCGCCCAGACCCGCGAACGGGCCACCAAGGCCGGCATGGACATGACCCAGGTCACTGACGCCATGATCTCGGCCATGGCCGCAGAACGCGCCCGCAGCTTCCTCGAAGATGCGCCGATGACTGCCGCCGCCGCCGCGACGGTCATTCTGGATGGTGTGAAGTCGGAGCGCTGGCGCATCCTGGTCGGCGACGACGCCCACACTCTGGACGAATGGGTCCGCAAAGACCCCGAGCGTGCCTACGAACCTGAATTCTACACGGAGTTCGCCAAAGCGGTGGCGTGGCGGATAGGTGGCTGACTCACCTGACGACCTCGAAAGGTTCATCGTCGGCCTGCCCAAGGCCGAGCTGCATCTGCACATCGAGGGTAGTCTTGAACCTGAGCTGATGTTCGCCCTTGCCAAGCGCAACAAGATTTCCCTGCCCTTCGCCGGCATCGACGCGGTGCGAGCGGCCTATGCCTTTTCCAACCTGCAGGACTTCCTGGACATCTACTATCAAGGTGCCCAAGTTCTGCAGACTGAAGAGGATTTTCACGACCTCGCCCTGGCCTATTTCCGGCGCTCGACCCAGGACGGCATTGTCCATGCCGAAATCTTCTTCGACCCCCAGACCCATACCGACCGGGGCATTCCGTTCGCCGTGGTTGCCGACGGCCTGCTGTCAGGGATGGCGCGTGCCGAGGCCGAGCTCGGGGTCACCTCCAAGCTGATCCTGTGCTTCCTGCGGCACCTCGACGAAGACGCCGCCTTCAGCACCCTGAGGCAGGCCGAGCCTTACCTGGACCAGATTGTTGGGGTCGGCTTGGACTCCTCAGAACTCGGCCATCCGCCCTCAAAGTTCAAAGGCGTCTTCGCCGCCGCTCGCGCCCAAGGCCTAAAACTCACGGCCCACGCTGGCGAGGAAGGACCGCCGGCCTATGTCTGGGAAGCCATTGATGACCTCAGGGTCGACCGCATTGATCACGGCAATCGTGCATTGGAAGATCCCAGGCTCATCGACCGATTGGTGACGGATCGTATGACTCTCACCGTGTGCCCCCTCTCAAACCTCAAGCTCTGCCTCGTCGATGACCTTGCGGCGCACCCACTCAGGCACATGCTCGAACTTGGACTCAAGGCCACGATCAACTCCGATGACCCAGCCTATTTCGGCGGATACCTCGGCGCAAACTGGCTAGCAGCCGCCCAGGCGCTCCAGCTCGACCGGACGGATCTCGTCACCCTGGCGCAGAACAGCTTCAACGGCTCGTTCCTGACCCGGCCCCAAATCGCGACCCACCTTGACGCCCTGGACCGATACGTCAGCGCGTTCGACTAGCCGGTTTCCTGACCGCCGCAGGAGGGTGCGACATAGGCGCGCACCCAGCCGTCGGGCAAGACTCAGTTAACCCCAGTGCTGCACTCATCATGGGTATGTTTTCGGGACAATCGAGATGAGCCAGACCTACCCCAATGTCACGGTGCTAGTCGTTGACGACAATGAAGGCATGCGCACCATCCTATTGTCGCTGATCCGGGCGCTGGGATTTCCAACCATCCGCTTGGCCGAAAATGGTGATGAAGCCCGCAAACTATTGCCTGAAGTTCGTCCGGACATGATCATTTACAGCCTAAAGACGCCGATCAAACAGGGCCTCGACTTCCTGCATTGGCTACGCCACGACGAGAACAATCCCTACACAGCAGTGCCGATCATCGTGGTCAGCGGGGATACTGATCAGGGATCGGTGAAGGCTTGCCTCGAAGCCGGCGTAAATCAAATCCTGGCGCGGCCTGTCACCGGTAAGGCAATGGCCAATCGCATCGAACACCTGATTTTAGACCAAACGCCGTTTGTCCGCACAGAGACCTATGCCGGACCCAAGCGCGCCGGTATGTCCTCCTGATCTGCCCCTCGGCAAACGCCTAGGACGTGCTATCTAGGCCCCAGATCAACCTCGCTCTCGTCGGGGTGCTTCATGGGACATGCTGACTTGCACCAAGCCATCATCGCGGCCACCGGCCTCTACACTCCCCCGCAAAGCGTCTCGAACGCCGAGCTGGTGGAAGCGTTTAACGCCTATGTCGCCGACTTTAACGTCGAAAATGCCGTGGCGATTGCTGCTGAACAGATCGTTGCCCTAACCCCGTCGTCGGTGGAATTCATCGAGAAAGCCTCGGGGATCAAGTCGCGTTACGTGGTCAACAAATCCGGCGTCATCGACCCCAAGGTCATGCGCCCCGCTATTCCTGAGCGCTCCAATGACGAACCTTCGATCATGGCGGAGATCGGGGTGGCTGCGGCGCGCGACGCACTAGCCCGCTGGGGCAAGGGTGCAGACCAGATTGACTCCGTGATTTGCGCCGCCTCGAACATGCAGCGCGGCTACCCAGCCATGGCGATTGAGATTCAACAGGAACTCGGCATCGAAGGGTTCGGCTTCGATATGAACGTCGCCTGCTCATCGGCGACATTCGGCATCAAGACAGCGGTGGACTATATCGCCTCAGGCTCGGCCCGCGCGGTGTTGGTGGTCAATCCGGAGATCACATCCGGTCACCTGAATTTCCGAGACCGCGACAGCCACTTCATCTTCGGCGACGTGGCCACCGCGACGATAGTTGAACGGGCAGAAAACAGCTCGGGCGGCTGGGATATCCTGGGTACGCGGCTAAAGACCCAGTTCTCCAACAATATCCGCAACAATTTCGGCTTCCTCAATCGCGCGGCCCCCGAAGGCATCGGCGCATCGGACAAGCTGTTTGTTCAGGAGGGCCGCAAGGTGTTCCGCGAAGTTGTGCCCATGGTCGCCGAAATGATCGTGTCTCACGCCGCCGAACTGGGCATTGACCCCACGACCCTGAAACGCCTGTGGCTGCACCAGGCCAACATCAATATGAACGAGTTGATCGGCAAGCGCGTGCTGGGTCGTGAACCCGCGCCCGGCGAAAATGTCATCATCCTAGACGAATACGCCAACACCTCGTCGGCCGGTTCGATCATTGCCTTTCACAAGGCCAATGATGACTTCGTGCCAGGAGAAACCGGCCTGATCTGCTCGTTCGGCGCAGGCTACTCCGCCGGCACGGTGTTCGTACGCAAGCGCTAGCCCTTCAGATGCGCCGCCTTCCAATCCATCAGCCGGCGGATGCGTCGACTGACCGAGGGGTGGTCGTAGAAGAGGACTTCCTCCAATTCAGTCGGCGTCGCGGCACGATACTCGATGGTCTTGGCCAGGGCCTTGGCCAAGCCGTCGGGCTCGTGTGAGCGCTCGACTGAGAAGGCATCGGCATCGGTCTCGCCCATGCGGATCATGGTCGACCTGATGGGCGTGGCCACCAGCCCCAGCACCGTCAGCATAATGGCCAGGATGGGATAGGCCGCCGGATCGCCCAATCCTCGTACCCCCGCCGAAGGCAGAACGCCGCGCAGCAGAGGGAAAAATCGATCAATCAAGAACAGTGCCACCAGGGCCAAGATCGAGAGGGAAAGTGCCATCCAAATCGTGTGCTGGTGGACATAGTGGCCCATTTCGTGGGCAACAACACCGCGCACCTCGGCGATATCAGCGTCCTTCTTGAACATGACATCACTCATGGCGACACGCGCTGTGCCAAATAGCCCGGCAACGTTTGCTGTGTAGCGGTTCGACTGCTTGGACCCGTCATAGATATATATCTTGTCGGGCGGCACCCCATTGGCCTTGGCCAGTTCGACGACCGCGTCCCGCACCGGGCCAGGAGGTGCAGGCGTATAGTTATTGAAAATCGGCTGCAGAAAGACCGGAGATAGGACCATCAAAGTCATCACGGACGCGCCGACCAGCGCGCCACCCCAAATCCACCACGTTTTCGGCGTTCGCCGGATCAACATATAGAGGCCCGACAGGAGTAGGCTAATCAAGATCACCGAAATCACGGCATCGATAGCCCACTCGCCGAGCCATCCACCAAAGGCCTGACTGGTGAGGCCGTAGGACTTTTCCCGCCACCAGTCCGAATAGATGCTCCACGGCAAGCTGAACAGCGCCTCGATCGCGCCATTGACCAACATCAAAGCCACAGCCACGCGCCAGGGCTTCGGGCCGCCTCGCTCGAGACTATCGCGAAGCCGAACAAGGACGCCGGATTTCAGGATCCCCCAGCTAATGGCGATGGCAATCATTGCTGTCCACAACAGCAGCCAATGCCCCCCATGGGTATAGGCTGCGGCTTTGGCATGTTGTGCCGGTGTCAACGCCGCCAGATACGCAGCTGTTGCCGCTGCTGGGTCAAACTGTGCCATGGGCCCCTCCAATTGGCTCTTCGGCACTATCGAGACCAGAGTTTCACGCGGTTGTCAGGTGAAAAGCCCGCAATGAATCAGCTCTGGTGCCAAGTTGCGAACAGGGCTCAA
>JANLPK010000017.1:0-23213 GCA_031367205.1 Alphaproteobacteria bacterium | reverse complement strand
GGCAGCGAACTTCGCAGGCTCTACTATGACCTCCCCCAACTGCCGGTTCTCGAGAAGGAAGACTATCTCCTGACGGCGCCGGTCAGCACCATCCTGCGCTATATCTGTGAGACCTATGATCTGACCATCGATTGGTCCCTCGGGGAGGATGAGATCTGGGCGTTCCGAGAGCATACTTACCAACACTCTCCCTACTTCGAGCCGCGATGTCTCCTCACCGAAGAGGAAGACCCCGATGAGTGGACCGACGACCCCGCAGACGTCGATCCCGATACAGAGCCGGTGTTCAGCTAGCATTGCTAAATGCGCCCCCTTTGGGGGAGCTGGCGCGAAGCGCCTGAGGGGGTTGCCGTGCGCAGGCCTCTGGGCTTCAACCCCCTCCGGCCTTTCAGGCCACCTCCGCCCAGGCGCGCCTGCGGCGCTGGGGGAGGATTTGCCCTACCCCATCTTCGCGGCGATCTGGTCAGCCAGCACGCGCAGCTCGGCCATGTCTGCCATCCCACCGCCCCCATGACGCCCCAACGCCACGCCGTCCCAGCGCGGAATGACGTGAACGTGCAGGTGATAGACCGTCTGTCCCGCCACTGAGCCGTTGAACTGGCTGACCACAATGCCGTCCGGCGACAATGCCGCACGCACAGCCCTCGCGACGCGCTGCACACCGGCCATCAAATGCACCAAGACATCGACCTCAACCTCCAGCAGGTTCCTCGCAGTCCCATGCTTGGGGATCACCAGGACATGACCCCGGCTCTGCGGGAACACATCCATGAAGGCCAGCACATGCTCATCCTCAAAGACCCGCACCGCCGGCATCTCACCGCGCAAGATCTTGGCGAAGATGTTGCCCTGATCATAGGTCCCGTCCAAACTCATCGTGGTGCTCCTTCAGCCCAAACCGTGCCCTGATCCTTGAGAGGCGACAATGGGAAATACCGCTGCACTCACACGCATGACGGACCGCCAGCGGAAGTGGTTCGCCTCGGTGCAGGCTAGCCTGGAGCGCGACACCGGCAAGACCCTCAATGAATGGGTCGCCATCGCCAAGACCTGCCCGGAAACCAAGCCGCGCGCCCGCCGCGACTGGCTGAAAGAGCACCACGGCCTGGGCCAAAACCGCGCCGCTCATGTCCTGTCCGTGGCCTTTCCCTCCGATGAGGGATGGGAAAATCCGGAAAAGCTGCGGGCGACCCTTTGGGCCAATCCGACCAGCCTGGCCGTCCTTGAGGCGGTCGAGCGATCGGCGACGAGCCTCCCGGAAACCGTGAGCGGTCAGCGCAAGGCGTTCACCGCCTTCTCCCGTAAGGTCCAGTTCGCCGCTGCCAAACCCACCAAGGATGGCGGCCTGACGCTCGGCCTAGCCGTCAGTCTGTCCGCCGACCCCAGATTGGTCGAGCCGCGCAACGAGGGCTGGTCGGAGCGCCTAAAGTCAAAGCTCATTCTGACCCATGTGGCGCAAGTCGATGCCTCGATTGCCGAACTGTTGCGGCAGGCCTGGGAGGCCTCTTAGCCCTGGCGGAAGGGAGAATACTCCTCCGCCAACCACTCCAACTCATTCTCTACGGCGGCCCGTTCGCGCCGCACGAAGTCCTCGACCGGCCCTCTCAGCATCGGATCGGCGATATAGTGGGCTGACCGCACCGCCACCGGCAGATAACCCCGCGCGATCTTGTGTTGCCCCTGCGCGCCGGCCTCGACACGCGCCAAGCCGCGACCAATCGCCCACTCAATGGCCTGATAGTAGCAAAGCTCGAAATGCAGGAAGGGGACGTCCTCGACGCAGCCCCAATTGCGACCATAGAGGCAGTCCCCGCCGATCAGGTTCAGCGCTCCGGCGATCCAGCGCCCGTGACGGCGCGCCATGATCAACAAGACCCGGTCGGCCATCCGCTCGCCGAGCAGCGAGAAGAACAGCCGGTTGAGATAGGGCGTGCCCCATTTGCGCGAACCGGTATCCATATAGAACCCGAAGAAGGCGTCCCAATGATCTTCGGTGATATCAGCCCCGGTCAGGGCAAAGACCTCGACCTGGGCTTGGGCATCGCGCCGCTCCCGCCGGATGGTCTTGCGCCGCCCTGAGGACAGCGCCGCGAGGAACCCGTCGAAATCGACATAGCCGCGATTGACCCAGTGGTACTGTTGGCCTTCGCGCAGAGCTAGGCCCTGCTCGCCCATCCAAGTCCACTCCGCCTCATTGGGGAAATTGATATGGAGGGACGAGGCGTTGTAACGACTGCAGAGTTCCACCGCACCGCCCAGCAGGATCGCGCGCGCCTGGTCTGCATCGACTTCGGGCCGCACCAACATCCTGGGACCGGTCGCCGGGGTGAAGGGTGTCGCAGACAACAGCTTGGGGTAATACTTGCCCCCTGCCCGCTCATAGGCGTCGGCCCAGCCCTGATCAAAGATGTATTCGCCCTGGCTGTGGGACTTCAGATAAAGCGGCATGACGGCGGCCACATTGCCGCTCTCGTCTTCCACGGAGAGGTGTTGCGGTCCCCAGCCTTGTCGCTCCACGGCGCACCCAGACTCTTCGACAATGTCTAGAAAGTCGAAACTAACAAAGGGATTGGCGTGGTAATCTGGGTTGGCAGTGCAAGCGTCCCAGCCCTCCCGTCCGATCTCAGAGATGCGGCGACTGACCTTGACCGCCGGCTTCAAGTTCACGCAGCAAAGCCCTCGAAGATCATGTTGTCGCAGTGAGGCTGGATCGCCACCCATTGGCTCGGCGCACGAACAGTCCAAGCCACCACAGCCATACCCTTAGCCCGATGCTCAACCACCTTTGGGTCGGCGACCATGTCAGTGCTCATGGCCAGGAAGTGCGGTCGCGCGATGTCCACATGCTCCAGACGCGCAAAGGACCTGCGCTGCTCCGCCGAGATGTGCGGCATGTCCTCGCTCCAAGCGTAGCTGTTCAAGCCGCGCAGAACGCCGGGAAATCGGTCGGCAAACCATTCGTGGCTATAGGGGTTGAAGCCGATCACACAAACCGGGCCGTTGTGATCGATCAGAATTTCGTGAACCCTTTGCTCTAGGGGCCCGACTTCACCAAACGCTGTCTTGAGCTCCACATGAATCATCGCGCGATGACCGACGATGGCCAGGACATCCAACAGGGTGGGAATGGTTTCCTCAGTACCCTTGAGCCGAAGCTCACCAAGGTCAGCGGCTGTGCGATCGCGAATTCGGCCGTCAACGCCTGTCATCCGCTTCAGGCCGTGATCATGGAAGACCACCGCCTCGCCGTCAGCAGACAGATGAACATCCAGCTCGATACCGTATCCTGCCTGACAGGCGGCCTGGAACGCGCCCAAGGAGTTTTCCGGCGCGCCCTCCGGCTGCCATAGTCCACGGTGCGCGACGGGGGGTTGAAAGAGTTGCTCCCAGGCCGGGCCGAACTGGGCCTTCATCGGATTTCAACCACAGCATCGACTTCGACGGCGAAATTCATCGGCAGCCTATAGACCCCCACAGCAGAGCGGGCGTGTTTGCCCGCATCGCCAAAGGCCAGAACCATCAAATCCGACGCCCCATTCACCACCTGCGGAATGGCGGTAAACTCAGGTCCGGCTTGCACGAACCCTCCAAGCTTGACGACGCGGACAACCCGATCGAGATCGCCGTCACAGGCCGCACGCATTTGGGCCAACAGATTTATCCCGCAGAGGCGTGCTGCGGCATTTGCCAATTCAGGTGTTACGTCCTGACCGACAGTTCCCTTCACTCCACCGCTCGCATCCAAGGAGACTTGACCCGAAATGTGCACCAGCGAACCCACCTGTACGAAGGGCACATAGTTGGCCACTGGAGCAACGGGCTGCGGCAAAGTTATTCCGGCGGCAGTGAGACGATCTTCAGCGTGTGACATGGCGCGAGGTTAACCCCCAACCGCCCAATAGAAAAGGCCCGGACCGTTGCCGGACCGAGCCTTCTTTGCTGACGTCAACACTCTGACGCCCTCGGGAGGAGAGTTTAGCGGGCGGCTTGCAGACGCTCGACGGTGGCGGTGACCCGCGCGTTGAGCGGCTTGAAGCTTTCCTTCATCGTCGCGGTCATGATTTCCGACGCCTTCGTCATCTGGGCCATGTAGCCTTCGTAAGCTGCCTTCGCGAAAGTCGACTGAATTTCAAAAACTTCCTGGATGCTCTTAACGCCCGCCAAGGTCTTGGCAGCGGCGACTTGGCTCTCAAAGGCGCTCTTGGAATAAGCCACCGTCTCAGCGCTGAGCGTTTCCACGCCTTTTGCGGCGGCAGTAACGGAGGCGACGATGGCCTCTAGGTTCTTCTTGGAGTCAGCGTTCAATTCATTGACGCCGGCCAAGGATTTTTCGATCACATCCTTGAAGGCAGTGTTGCCGGCAGAGGTGATTTGTTCAACGGCGGATTTCGCGGCGGTTGCCATGGTGGAAACTCCAATGTGTCGAGCGGTAGCGCCCTGCCACCGAGGTTGCGCGAGACCGCGCGTTAAGACTGATCCTTAAATTTCATGTTGCAGTGCAGCAGTCAAGAGATATTTGTGCACCGCACAATCTCCTGTCAGGGGAAATTGCGCCTGAATGGTTCCCATAGGTCATAATGTCGCCTGAGGTCTCGCGTTTACGTTCGCGCAAGACTAAAGATGCCAACCTGCAGTCCTGTAGCGTCGACTCTCGTCGGCCCAACCCTGTGTCGACGGACGAATCTCTTGCTCGAGCGCGCCCGCCATCTTCTTTCCGCGATACTCCTTGGCGCGGTCGCGTTTTTGCCGCTCAACGGCTCGGCTGAAGCCGCGTCGTTGTTTGCCCACGCACCTTCGAGCCAACCCCGATATGCAGCTATCGTCGTAGATGCCCAGTCGGGCGAGGTGCTCTACGCCAAACGCGCTGACAGCCCCCGCTACCCCGCCTCAATCACGAAGGTCATGACGCTCTATCTGACCTTTGAGGCGCTTGCGTCCGGGACACTCAGAGAGGATGACCTCGTCACCATTTCGCCCTTGGCCGCTTCCCAGGGCCCGACCAAGCTGGGCCTGCCCCCAGGCGACAGTCTCACAGTGTCACAAGCCATGCAGGCCTTGGCCATCAAGTCCGCGAACGACGTGGCCGTGGCCTTAGCCGAGAAGGTCGGCGGCAGCGAAAGCCGGTTCGCAACAATGATGACTCTGCGGGCTCAAGACCTTGGCATGTCCAATACCCACTTCGTGAACGCCTCCGGGTTGCCAGATAGCCGCCAACTGACGACCGCGCGCGACATCGCGATTTTGTCGCGAGCCGTCATGCGCGACTACCCACAATACTACCGACTGTTCAGCCAGGAATCGTTCACCTTCCGCGGCACGACCATGAACAACCACAACGGATTGTTGGGTCGAATGCCCGGCGTTGATGGTCTCAAGACCGGCTTTACCAACGCCTCAGGCTACAACCTCGCTGTGTCGGCGGTCCGCGATGATCATCGGTTGGTCGCCGTGGTGATGGGTGGCGGTTCCAACGCGGCACGGGATCGAAATGCCGAGGACTTGTTGACGACCGGCTTTGATATTGTCACCCGACGTGAGCACGGCGAAGTCATTCTGATGGCTCAAAACTTCTTTGAGCCTGCCCCGGCAGAACCCATTCTCTTGGCGTCTATCGACCAAGGCGATCGCGAACAACCGATGCCAAAAGCAGTCTTTACCTCCGCGCCCATCCCAAAAAAGACTCCGAAGCTGACGCTTGTTGATCCCCGCTCGACGCGACTGCGTTCGGGCAAGGCAGAGGACGGTCCCTGGCGCATTCAGGTCGGGGCATTCGATAGAAAGTCCCTGGCAAAATCGCAATTGACCCTGGTATCCAAGGCCCTTCGACCAGCACTCGCCGATGCGACACCTGCCGTTACGTCCTCAAACGGGGCATGGAAGGCGCAGTTTGGGGGCTTCAGCGAGGGCTCAGCGCGGCAAACCTGCTCTACCCTGAAGTCTAAGAAGATTCCTTGCATGGTGATTAACCCGGGGTAGGCTGCCGCCGCCGCAGCAAGACATCCCGCGCCGAGTTCAGCTGAACCGCCAGGCCGTGGGTCCCGCCAAGATCTGGATGCGCGCGAAGCATAAGTCGAGAATGAGCCGACTGGATGTCTCTGGCGCTTGCATTGGCAGCCACGCCCAAGATTGACCTGGCTTCTACCTCGTTCATGACGTCGTCGACCTTCGGAGGCGTATATCCAGGTCGCATGCGCGCCGTCGAAGCCAGCCAGAGACCAAGCACGACAAGTATCGCCGCTCTGCCCCACTCGCCGCGTAGTCCGATAAAGGCAGCAGCGGTGAGAGCGGCCACGGCCAGAGCGCCGGCTCCCAATCGCCACTCGTTTAGAGGCAGTGGAAACCGCGCGAGACTTCGGCTCCATAGAAACGCTGCCAAGACCGCTCCGCCGAGCACCAGATAGAGCATTATTGTGCTGCGACCTGATCAAGCTCAACGCTCTCGCCGATACCTAGGAACGCCATCAGCGCGCGAAGCTCTTGCCGCGCAGCGACATGCTGTAGGCTCATAGCGACCGGCCGGATTGTCGGCGTCAGGTCAGCGACCGTAAGACCAAATGGAAACAGTTCGCGATAGATCACCCGGTCTCGAAGCCCAGGCCCTACTCTGAACCCGACGCGACGTGACAGGGCTTGGACCCGCTCGTCGACCCGGCGGCGGTTGCGTGCTTCGGTCGGCGCGAGCCGGTTGCGCAGGACCACCCAATCAATGGTTTGGCCCGAAGCCGCCGCCCGCAGCTTGCGGCTGTTCCAGACAGTCTCGGAATATAGGCTTGGTCTCTTGAGTTCGAGTGTCACAGGATCCACCACGCCCAACGTATCAAAGTCGACGAAGCTGTCGTTCATGGGGGTCACAATCAGATCAGCGCGCTCGTGCGCGGCACGACTAATCGCGGTATCCGCACCTGGAGTATCGATCAGGATGAAGTCGGACTGCGCGGCTTGGTCCAGCACCTCGTCCATCCGCTTCAGAGCTTCATCATCCGTGGCCTTGGCAAGCGTGATGTCCAGCGGATGCTCCAGCGGCATGGGTGCCGTCGCATTGGCCGCAGAGAGCCACGCTCTGCGATGCTCAAAGAAATGCCCCATGGACCGCTGACGAAGGTCTAGATCCAGCACCGATACGGTTGCGCCACCGTGCAACAGCGCCGTGGCGATATGGATGGCCAGAGTGGATTTGCCGGCTCCACCCTTCTCATTGCCGACGACGATGACCTTAGACTGGGCCACTTTAGATACTCCATTCCCTTGGGATAATAACCGCCGAGCCTTAGCTCACCCTGTGCATTTGGCGCATCAAGCGTCAACGCGAGCGGTGCCATAGACTGTGGATGACTGGGTTCCCGGGACGTCCTACCAAGCACCGGCCTCTCGCAACTGCCTCGCCAATTCCTGCGGTATCCCTTCGTCAGAGCCCCGCCCCAGGTCTGGGGGCGCATCCCCGGGCTCCAGGTAACGCCAGCCCTGGAAGGGTCGACGCGGGGTGGGCGCAACCCGCACGATTTCCGGATCAAGCGCGATTTCGCAGTGGGCCGCAGCCCCTTCACCAACCCGGCGAATGCCCAATATGCGCTGCCGACACAGGATCATACCCTTGAATATCCGGTAGATGGAACCGCCGTCCAGGACCTCGTCGGCACGCTTGGGCGTCATGCGCGTTTGCAGCCTCCAGGGCTCCGCGTGATCGGCATGCCATGACAGCAGGTCCTCGATGGTGTCACACCCAACACAGAGCCGAATGATATGAAGGGTCATGCTGCCGCAGTGAGCGCGATCAGAATAACGCCCTCGCTGACCTGATCCCCCTCCGCGACATTGAGCGCCGTGACCTTTCCTGCAAACGGTGCGGTCAATGCGTGCTCCATCTTCATGGCTTCAAGGGTCATCAGGTTTTGTCCCTGCACAACCTCTTCGTCCAAGGCGACCGTAACCGAGACGACCTTGCCTGGCATTGGCGAAAGGATTTGACCACTGCCGACCGCGCCCTTTGCCAACACCCCAGGAGGTGGTTTGGTGGAGAAACAATAGGTTTCGCCGCTGTCGAAGAGGACGACCCCGCTATCGGTAATGAGCAGATCGGCTTCAAAATCATCGTCTGGGATGGTGGCCTGGACCGGCTGATCATCCAAGTACAGCCGCAGGGTCGACTCCGATATGCCGTTAAGTCGGAAGCCTGTCAGAGCTCGCCAGGGTGATTTATCGGGATCCTCGCCCAGAGCGGCAGCCGCTGCGATGCTCAGGAGTTCGAGCGAGGGTTGCGGTTTGTCGGCCAGTTGCTCAAGCCGCTCGGCTATAAACCCGGTATCAATTTCACCGGCGATGAAGTCCGGGTGATCCAGGCAACGAACCAAAAACCCCGCATTGGTTTTTACCGGCCAAACCTCGACCTTCGCACAGGCCTGCGCAAGGGCGTCGCTCGCCCCCTCACGAGTCGAGGCATGCGCCACCAATTTCGCGATCATGGGATCGTAGTGGGGAGATATTTCGTCTCCAACCTCGACAGCACTATCGACCCTGATGTCCTGCGGCATTTGGAAATGTTCCAGGACACCAATCGAGGGCAGGAAACCGGCCGCTGGGTTTTCGGCATAGAGCCTAGCCTCCAGAGCATGACCTGACAGGAAAATTTGATCCTGAGTGAGGGGCAAAGGTTCGCCCGATGCCACTCGGAATTGCCACTCGACAAGATCCACGCCGGTGACCGCCTCCGTCACGGGATGTTCCACCTGAAGCCGGGTATTCATCTCCATGAACCAGATGCGATCCGCTCGCAGGCCTTCGCTGGCGTCTGCAATGAATTCCACGGTGCCTGCGCCCACATAATTGACCGCTTGAGCGGCTTTGACAGCTGCCGAGGTGATCGCTGCCCGCGTTTCGGCACTCATCCCCGGTGCAGGTGCCTCCTCGATGACTTTCTGGTGACGCCTTTGCAGAGAACAATCGCGTTCAAACAGATGAACGACCTGACCATGGCTGTCGCCGAACACCTGCACTTCGATGTGCCGCGGCCTAGAGACATACTGTTCTATGAGCACGCGATCATCGCCAAACGATCCGGCAGCTTCCCGTTGGCAGGAGGCAAGGGCTGCGGCGAATTCACCGGCAGTCTCAACGCGGCGCATGCCCTTACCGCCACCGCCGGCGACCGCCTTGATAAGCACCGGATAACCTGTTTTGTCCGCCTCAGTCTGCAGGCGATCCAGGGATTGATCCTCGCCCAGATATCCTGGCGTCACCGGAACGCCCGCTGACGTCATCAACGACTTAGCGGCATCTTTCAGACCCATCGCGCGGATGGCTGCTGGCGGTGGTCCGATCCAGATCAAACCGGCGGCCATGACGGCCTCGGCGAAAGCGGCGTTCTCGGAGAGAAAACCGTAGCCAGGGTGGATCGCCTCTGCACCGGTTGCCAGAGCCGCCGCGATGATACGTTCTGCGACGAGATAGCTGTCGCGGGCCGCCGCGGCCCCGATCAAGACGGCCTGATCAGCTTCTCGCACGTGCGCGGCATCGGCGTCGGCCTGCGAGCAGACAGCCACCGTTGCGATACCCATCCGACGCGCGGTCCGAAAGACCCTACGTGCGATTTCACCGCGATTGGCAACCAGAACGGACTTGAACATAGGCCTCAATGAACCCCTGCAATGCCGACGAGCAAAAGTGCAGCAAAAAGAGCGATGAATCCAATCACCGATCCCACGAAAATAAGCCCCATCCGTACCAGAATGCCGACAGACGAGCCGCCATAAAAACCTCGCATGTGGGCGAACAAGTGGACCGGTGCCAGGATGAGAAGAGCCTCTGCCCAGGACAGCCAACCGCCTCCAATCATGCTTATGGATAGCAGCAGACCTTGAAACGACAGCGAGTGCATCGAGAAGATCAGGTGATCATAGAACCGGAATTGTCTCTGGAACACATAGACGAGCGCCATGAGTGGTGCAGCGACTAGGAGGGATAGGATGGCAAATTGATGCGCCCAATGCTCCATCACTCTGGCGACCGCTTCGGGGTGCGCCAGGGCCCGCTGAACATGCGAATTGAGCCATCTAGCCATCGGAACGCTTTGGTCGAAGACAAGCTTGCTGGTGCCCTTCACGGAAGAAGCCGACGAACCTTGGACATCGCTATCGAGATGAGATCCGACATGGAGCGGCCCAAGTTCACCGATCGATCCGGCGAAGAACAGGATCAGTACAACGACCAAGAACATGCGGAATGGCGGGATCTGCGGAACGCGTTTCCCGATCAGATAGTCCCGGGTCAAACTGCCGGGCGCACGAACCAGTCGGGTTAGGGTTCGCCAAAGCCTGCTGTCTACATGGGTCAACCCTTCGAAGGCTTCAGCGAAAAGGTGGCCAACGGAGCGGTGCGTGTCCGAAGCGCGCTGACCGCAAATGTAACACCAGGCGCCCTGGAGAGGCGTTTGACAGTTGGCGCACAGGATAGGCTGGCCTTGAGAAATGGGGGCAAGACGCGAGTCGTCCGTCACCCCCATATCCACCGCCGCAGTCTCCTTAACCGCATCGATCATACGGTCTGCTCTGCCCAGTTCGGCTTGCGTTTCCCCAGAAAAGCCCGAACACCCTCCTGCCCTTCCTCACCCACACGCGCCCGCGCGATACGCTTGGCGGTCTCCTCCATGATCTTGTGGTCAATCGGATGGTAGGCGACGTAGGAAACCAAATTCTTAGAGTCAGCGACGGCTCCCGGTGCGCAGGCCATCATTTCGCGCGAAATTCGGTCTCTTGCTGCGGCAAGCGCTGACGCATCGGCCACCACCTCGCTGACCAGACCAATCTGCATCCCGTAGGCCGAATCGAAGACTCGCCCCGTCGCAAACAGAGCGCGCGAGGCACGCGGACCGATCGCGCCAACAACATAAGGACTGATGGTCGCTGCAATCAGACCCAGGCGCACTTCGGAAAAGCTGAACTTGGAATCGGCAGTCGCGATTGCCAGGTCACAGGCGGCCGCCAGCCCCGCGCCACCGCCGAAAGCGCCGCCCTCGATAAGCGCCACGGTCAAGGCTGGAATATCCCAAAGCGCCTTCAGCATGACAGCCATTGCAAAGGCATCGTCGCGATTATCAGCTTCAGAGCGCTCCGCAGCGTCACGCATCCATTCCAGATCTGCGCCTGCCGAGAATATCTCACCCGCCCCACGCAGAAATACCACCCGAACGCCCTCGGCACCCTGAAGTGTCTCGAAGGCCTCATGCAGGGCGGCGATCAATTCAGCGTTGAAGGCGTTGCGTGCAGAAGGTCGATCCATCGTCACGGTCACAGCGCCGTTGGCCGTGGATTCAATCCTGACCAGCTTGGAATAGGCGTCGCTATCAATACCCTCGACCAGGGGATCAGCGATGGGATTGGTCATTTGCAGGTTCCTATTGGGAGTGGGACACCGGGCCCAGAACGAACATGCTTGCGCGCCGTTCAGGGAGCCCCGATCCTACATCCGGAATACACCAAACTTGGTCTCAGGTATCGGGGCATTGAGCGCTGCAGATATAGACAGGCCCAAGACGTCCCGGGTTTGCGCTGGATCAATTATGCCGTCGTCCCACAGTCGCGCTGTCGCGAAATACGGATCGCCCTCGGTCTCGTAGCGATCGCGGATCGGAGTCTTGAACGCTTCTTCCTCGGCCACGGGCCAAGTTCCTCCGCGCGCCTCAAGCCCGTCGCGACGGATGGTGGCCAGGACGCTGGCGGCTTGTTCTCCCCCCATCACGGAAATGCGGCTATTGGGCCAGGTCCAAAGGAAACGCGGCGAATAGGCACGTCCGCACATGCCATAGTTCCCCGCGCCAAAGGATCCGCCGATCAGCACCGTGAACTTGGGCACCTGGGCACAGGCCACCGCCGTCACCAACTTGGCCCCATCCTTGGCGATGCCCCCGGCTTCATACTTTCCGCCGACCATGAAACCGGAGATGTTCTGCAGGAAGACCAGCGGTATCCCCCGCTTGCAAGCCAGCTCAATGAAATGTGCGCCCTTGAGCGCACTCTCAGAAAACAAGACGCCGTTGTTGGCCAAGATCGCGACCGGTTGCCCCCAAATGCGGGCAAATCCGGTGACCAGGGTCGTGCCGTAGAGGGCCTTGAATTCATCAAATTCCGATCCGTCGACGATGCGGGCGATCACCTCGCGCACATCATAGGGCGCACGGACATCAATGGGCACCACACCGTAGAGTTCCGTTGGATCATAGGCCGGCGCACGGGGCTCGGTCAGGACCACTTGATCCGGCTTCCTGGCATTCAAGTTGGCGACAATTGATCGTACGATCTGTAGGGCGTGTTCATCATCAACCGCCACGTGGTCAACCACGCCGGAGCGACGCCCGTGGGTATCAGCCCCCCCAAGCTCAGTGGCACTGATCACCTCGCCCGTCGCGGCTTTGACGAGGGGTGGTCCGCCTAAGAATATTGTGCCCTGGCTCTCCTCGCCGGTGCCGCGCACTATCACGGTTTCATCGCTCATCGCCGGGACATAGGCCCCGCCGGCCGTACACGAACCCATCACGCAGGCGATTTGGGCAATCCCTTGGGCGCTCATCTGGGCTTGATTGAAGAATATCCGACCGAAGTGATCGCGATCTGGGAACACCTCTGCCTGATGCGGCAAGTTGGCCCCGCCCGAATCCACCAAGTAGATGCAGGGCAAACAATTCTGCAGCGCGATCTCCTGGGCCCGAAGGTGCTTCTTCACGGTCAAAGGGAAATAGGCTCCGCCCTTTACCGTGGCATCGTTGGCAACGATCATCACCTCGCGACCTGAAACGCGGCCGACCCCCGCGATGACCCCTGCCCCCGGCGCCTCATCGTCGTAAATCCCGTGCGCCGCCAAAGCTGCGACGTCCAGGAACGGTGAACCCGGATCCAGCAGGCGCATGACCCGGTCGCGTGGCAGCAACTTCCCCCGACTTACATGACGCTTGCGGCTGTCTTCCGGCCCGCCTAGCGCAGCTTTGGTGCTGTGATCACGCAGTTGCTCGGCCAGCGCGCGATTGACCTGCGCATTGGTCTGAAACGCGGGACTCAGGGGGTCGATGGAGGATTTCAGCTGAGGCATATGGAAGGCATAGCCGGGCGCGGCGACGCAGGCTAGCATCTGATGTTGTGGCAAACTTACCTGACATACCCACTGACTCGGCCCTAGCGCGTCTGTTTGAGGATGAACGGGCCCAAGGCGAAGCAACGTGGTTTTCATTGCCCGGTGGTGCCACCCTGTTCAACAGCGGTGAACCTGCTGACAAACTCTATTTCCTGCGCGCTGGGCGACTTGGTGCATTCCGCCGCGAAGAGGGTATGGAGCCCCAGTTCCTCGGGGTCATTCGGCCCGGAGAACCTGCCGGCGAGATGAGCCTGATTGCCGGTGTCGCGCATTCCGGACACGTTGTCGCCCTTCGGGACTCCGAGATATTCGCCCTACCGCGTGATGTCTTCTTCGAGGCCTGTGATGCCAGCCCTGCGGTGATGATCGAGCTCGCGCGGCTGATGATCTTGCGCAGCCGTCAAGCGGCCACCAAGGCCTCCATTGGTGAGCCCTCGGTCTATGGGTTCGTCACGGTCGGTGAGGCCACTGCGATACGTCCCCTGGTGGATCGGATTGCCCGCGAGGTGGGGAAACTCGGATATTCGGTCACCGTCATTGGTGCAGAGGCCCAGCACGCGCCGACGGAGTGGTTTTCCAATGTCGAGCGGGACTATGACTTCGTGCTCTATGCCGCCGAGGCCGAGGATCTCGGTTGGAGAGCGGTGGTCGGCCGCCAGGTGGACCGACTGTTCCGTGTGGGTCGCGGTGATGTGTCGCCGCCCACCCACGAGTTGATGCGCGCCACCGATCCGATGCAGGCCCAAAAGCTGGTCGATCTGATTTTGGTTCAGAAGCGAACCACCAAGTGGCCGAAGGGCTCGGAAGGCTGGCTCGATGCGACGCTGCCCGCTCGCCTGTTTCACATGCGCCGCGACAACACCGAAGATGCAGCGAGAATCGCCCGGGTTCTGACCGGACAGTCCGTGGGCTTGGTATTGTCCGGCGGTGGCGCACGAGCCTACGCCCATGTCGGAGCCATCCGGGCGTTGCGCGAGAGCCGCACGCCCATCGATTTCATCGGTGGGGTGTCCATGGGGGCCATCATCGCCGCCGGGGTCGCCATGGGTTGGGACGCCGCTGAGATGGATGAGCGGATCAAGGACGCCTTCGTCAACACAAGCCCTCTGGACGACATCGCCTTTCCCCTCCTGGCTATGACGCATGGCAACAAGGTCCGAGAGCGATTGGAGCGACACTTCGGCGATGTGAAGATTGCCGACCTCTGGCTGCCGTTCTTCTGTGTGTCGTCCAACCTGACAACGGGGGCCTATCAGGTGCATCGGCGGGGCCTGCTGCGTGACGCTTTACGTGCGACGATCTCGCTGCCCGGTGTGCTGCCCCCGGCTACCCAAGGCATAAATGTCCTGGTGGATGGGGCTGTTCTGAAGAACTTCCCCTCTGACATCATGCGGGCATCGCAGCTTGGTCCTATTGTCGGGATTGACGTCACCCGCGGTCGCTCGATCACGGCTGCTGATGTGGCGCGACCGTCGTCAGTGTGGCGATGGATCTTGTCTGGTCAATGGCGGAAAGGACCTCCTATCGTTTCGCTTTTGATGCGGGCAGCCACCGTCTCTTCCGGTCGAGATATCGCCGCATCGCGCGATGCAACCGACGTCTTGGTCACGCCGGACGTGACGGGCGTAGAGATTCGCGACTGGACAGCCTACGACCCCGCCGTGACCGCCGGCTATGAAGCGATGACCGCCGCTCTGGCGAAACTGACTAAGCCGATCACCGACATGCGAAAACGCATGAGTCGGCGTGAAACCTGAGCACAGTTCGGCACGAAATTGGGGGGTTTACGACTCTATCGAACCGCGCTCATAGTCGGGGTCTTGTTCAACAATTGAAAGGAGGTGACCCAGTGTCTCATTGTCTTCATCCGCAGGTGGAAACCGTGGTCTGGGCCTCCGATAGCGGGGCGTGCGTTTAGGCGCATAGGATTGCGGGGCCGCTGAGCGGTCCGACAATGGAAGGGCCGATCTCCTTGGGGGTCGGCCCTTTGCTATTGGACTCTATGCTCCAACGAGCTCGCGACCGATAAGGTACCGCCGAATTTCGTTCGTCCCGGCACCGATGTCATAGAGCTTGGCATCCCTGACCAAGCGCTCCACCGGAAAGTCCTTGGTATAGCCCGCACCGCCCAGGGCTTGAACGGCCTCCAGCGACACCTTCACGGCGCTCTCAGAGGCCATCAGGATCGCCCCGGCGGCATCAAACCGTGTGGTCAGGCCCGCATCGCAGGCCTTGGCCACCGCATAGACATAGGCGCGCGCTGCATTAAGGGCGACATACATGTCGGCGACTTTGCCCTGCATCAACTGGAAGGACCCGATGGCCTTCCCGAATTGCTTTCGTTCCCGAACATAGGGCAGCACAACATCCAGACAGGCCTGCATGATCCCCAGTGGACCGGCGGCAAGGACCGCGCGCTCATAGTCCAGACCACTCATCAAGACCCCGACACCGCCGTTTAGCGGTCCCATGATGTTCTCAACCGGAACTTCGCAGTCTTCGAAAACCAGCTCAGCCGTGTCGGATCCTCGCATGCCCATTTTGTCGAGTTTCGGGCTGGTGGAGAAACCTCCGAAAATCTTCTCGATCAAGAAAGCGGTTATGCCCTTGCCGCCGTCTTCGGGGTTGGTCTTGGCGTAGACCACCAGGGTGTCAGCTTGCGGGGCGTTGGTGATCCAAAACTTGGTCCCATTGAGCACATAGTGATCACCCCGCCGGTCGGCGCGCAGGCGCATTGAGACAACATCTGAACCTGAGCCCGCCTCGCTCATGGCCAATGATCCTACATGTTCACCGCTAATCAGGCCCGGCAGATAGCGGCGCTTCTGATCGGGCGATCCCCAACGACGTATCTGGTTGACGCAGAGGTTTGAGTGCGCGCCATAGGACAGTCCGATTGAGGCCGACGCCCGCGACACCTCCTCCATGGCCACGACGTGATCTAGATAGCCAAGGCCTAGGCCGCCGTATTCCTCTTCGACGGTGATCCCGTGCAGGCCCAGTGCACCCATTTCGGGCCAAAGCTCCCGGGGGAATGTGTTGGACTGATCAATAGTGGCTGCAAGCGGTGCAATCTTGTCAGCCGCAAAGCGAGAGGTGGTCTCTCGAATGGCGTCAGCGGTTTCGCCGAGGGCAAAGTCTAGCGAGGGGCCTTGGTGTAGGGTCATCCAATCTGCTTAGCACGCGTGACCGCGCCTGCGATACTTCGGGCGTGGACGGGGACGACCTACTCGCGGGCCGACCCGAAACCAGTTTCATCGGGATCAATGTGACCCAGCTGCCGCAGGAGCAAATAAGCTGAGACGGCCATGAACAACATCCCACCCAGACAGGCGAGCCAGCCGACAACCCATGGATTGAACACCCCGCCAGGCGATCCACCACTCGCCGACCAATAGAGTCCCCCGCCGAAGAATACAGCGCCCAACAGTCCCAGGCCGGCAACGGGAGCGAGGCCAAACGGCTGGAATTCCGCCAGCGAGGTCCTCTGATCCGCAGTGTCCGATTTGACAGGCTGGATTGGCATTGCCCTCGAAGGCTTTGGCTCTAAGGTCGCGAGGCTCAAATCGAAGAGATCAGGCACGTCGTCGGGCACAAGGATCGCCGGGCCAGAATCGGGCTTGGTCGGCAAGACCGGTTCACCGGCGATTTCGAGCGGTGCTGTCAGAACAAATGCGCTTTCCTCCGCATTGATTTGAACCGGCCAGCTTGGGGGTGGGAGGTCAACAACACTATCCGCCAGTGGCGTGGCGGACCTGAATGAACTCGGTCTCGAGCTTGCTGCGACAGAGCTCTGGCTGACGGGAGCGTAGGCCTCGCTTAGAGTCATGGCTCCATCAAGACGGCGGGCGACCGCCTCGTGGCCATCCATAGCGACGGTCAAAATCGTCGGTGTTTCGGCAAGGGCGAAACTGACCGGGTCCAGATTCGGCCTCAGGACCGCGGATGGTGCAGGAAGCCAACCCCCGGGCGGCGTTAGAAATAGTGCCATCTCTGCAACGCGCCTGCGCACCAAACCATCTACAACGATGTCTTCACCCTCAAACTCAGTTCGACGCCAGAGCTCCATTGCGCCTGCCGCTTGCAACAGGTGGCCCGCATTCACCAAGCGCAACACCGTCGAGTCTCGAAAGCTGGCCGGTCCCACGCTGAACGCGAAGGCGCACAGGGCGTCGAACTGGTTGTGGGTGAGGGTTGTCGTAATGAGCGGCTTGATCGTCGCAGCCGTTGCCGTCAGGTCGTAGATCAGCAGGGCATCTGCGTCGGCCTCGCTCACCTGCGCGCCGTCACGAGCCGTCAGGATATGTCCGTAGCCTATCGTCCAACGCCCGTCCGACAGTCTCGCGGCCTGTGCGCGATAACCCTCGAAGGCTTTGACCAACGCCATGAGGGTTTTCGAAACCTGAAGACGAGCTGGCATGACCGATGATCCAGAATGAGACAGACGCAGAGGCATCTACCCCACCAACCGCAAGTTACAGACCAGCTAGAGCAGGATTAGACTGGCAATACCCAAAAGAGCGAGAAATCCCATAAAGTCCGTGGCAAAGGTTACCAGGACCGACGATGCTACAGCCGGGTCACGTCCCAGACGCTCCAGCACAATGGGTGCCAAAATTCCGGCAAATGCGGCAACAAAGAGGTTGGCGATGATCGCCAATCCCATAGTCCACGCCAGCTTCGCGTCATGATACCAGGCAAAGACGGCCAACCCCATGGCCCCAGCTAAGACTAAGCCATTCAGCAGCCCTACCGTGAGCTCACGCAAAATCGTTCGGGTGGTGTTAGCCGCATTCAATTCCCGGCTGGAGAGGGCACGGACCGCAACGGTTAGCGCCTGAGTTCCTGCGTTACCCCCAAGTGACGACACGATCGGCATCAGCACCGCCAGCGCAATCACTTTAGCAATCGTTTCCTGGAACGCACCAACCACACTGACCGCCAGTGTCTCGGTTGCCAAATTAACGAGCAGCCAGGGAAGTCGGGACTTCACGATGCCAAACACCCCCGCGTCGCGGCCCGCGTCAGACACGCCGGCGAGAGCCAAGATGTCTTCCTCGCTCTCTTCCTGAATAACACCGACGATGTCGTCGACGGTGATTTGGCCGACCAATCGCCCGCCAGGCTCAACAACCGGCGCGGAGATCAGGTGATATTTATCAAAAATGTAGGCGACTTCTTCCTGATCCATGTTGATCGGGATTTCCGTCACCGGTTCCATCACTTGCGCGAGCGGGGTATCGCGGCGCGCTCGCAGAAGGTGACTGACCGGCACGGCACCAACCGGCTTGTGCGTTGGGTCTACAACATAGACGTCGAAGAAGAGCTCCGGCAGGTCGTCGGCATCGTTACGGAAATGGTCTATCGTTTGACCTACGGTCCAGAACTGCGGTGCCCAGACCACCTCGCGCTGCATCAAGCGCCCAGCCGTCTCCTCCTCGTAGGATAGGGAGCTTTCAAGAGCCGTCCGCTCAGTCTCGGGCATCGCCGCCAAGACTTGAGCCCGGCGGTCATCCTCGAGGTCCTCCATGACGTCCACAGCGTCATCGGAATCCATCTCGCCAAGCGCCTTGGCAAGCGCCGCAGATGGCACGTGATCCAAGACATCTTCGCGGATATCCGGATCCAGCTCTGAGAGCACCTCGGCAAGGACCTCTGGATCAAGGTGGGCGACCACCTCTTCTCTGTCCGCCGCCGAGAGGAAACCCATCAGGTCGGCCACGTCAGCAGGGTGCAATGCTGCAAGCAACTCACGCAAGCGCTCGGCATCGCCGCGATCAGCCGCATCCACGACCATCGCCACAAAGGCTGGATTTAGCGCATAGTCCTCACCTAGGGCGAGATCCTCCAGATCTTCCACAGCGGGAGATCCAGCCGGACTCGTCAGGAGGTCAGCCACAGGGTTGCCGGCGTCGCGGTTCATGCGGACCTTCCCCTTGGATGTGTCGACCTTTGACCTTGTTATAGCCTTACGAAAGACCCTGCTTCACTGGTGCGGTCGAGAAGACTCGAACTTCCACGGGTTGCCCCACAGCGACCTCAACGCTGCGCGTCTACCAATTCCGCCACGACCGCGCGTGGTGAGGCGCGGGGCGTAGCAAACCCCTGAGGGTTTGTGAAGCATCAGAACCTAGGAATGTCCGCCAGCCATGAAATCATAGACATTGGCAGGGCCCGTAACAGCGATGGAGATGCGATCTTCGTTGATCTGTATCTCCCCGCGGGCGACCGGGTGATTGTTCGCCAATATCCAGACTTCGTCATTGACTGTGGTATCCAAAGGGATGACCGCGCCGCGTCCCATGCGGAGCAACTGCTGCATGGGAAGGATCGAGCGGCCCAGGACCACCGATATTTCCACATTGACGGCATTAACCTGACCCAAGACGCGACTTCCTCGAAATTCAACAAATTCAAAGCGCCTATTGCGCCCAGGTCCATGAACCGACACTTTGCGGCCAACATGCTTGACCGCTCGTTAAACCCAGGAATGGTTTCAACACTATTCGGACGTTCCGACGGCCAGCCCTGTGAGTGGGACGTATCCACCGAGCCTGTGGACTACCTTGTGGCCTTGGCCCGCATGGAGGCGCGGGTTGAGGATATCGTGGCGGGCCGGGCTCGCGAATTGGTCTGGCTTCTGGAACATCCACCGCTCTATTCGGCTGGTGTAAGCTCAAAATCCTCAGATTTGCTGGAACCTGACCGCTTCCCGGTTTTTCCGACCGGCCGGGGTGGGCAATACACCTATCACGGGCCGGGACAGCGGGTGGCCTATGTGATGCTGGACCTAAGCCAACGGACCAAGGACATCCGCGCCTTTGTCTTCGCCCTCGAGACCTGGCTGATAAACAGTTTGGCCACTCTCGATGTCGTCGGAGGAATTCGAGCCGACCGGGTTGGTGTGTGGGTCGACCGCTCCGACCCGAACGGGAAATCGGGGGAAGACAAGATCGCAGCCATCGGCATCAAGGTTCGGAAATGGGTGTCATTTCATGGGGTGTCGCTCAATGTGATGCCGGACCTGAGTCATTTTGAGGGGATCGTACCCTGCGGGCAGTCAGCACACGGGGTGACCAGCTTGCAAGACCTCGGACTCACAATAGGCCTCGATCAAGCCGACCAAGCCCTCATGTCGAGTTTTCCGGATATTTTTGGACCGATTGAACCGGTGGATAAGGTGTCAGGGCACGCTTGGCCCTAAGGGACTAAGCCCAAAGCGGTTTTCACCCTGTTCACCGCTAAGGATGCCGAGCTCAACCAAAGCCCAGACAATCACGAGGCTGAACAGGAAGTCAAAGAAGCCGTAGGGCTGAGGCCAAGCTGCGACCAGAGCAGCCAAGATCAATCCGGCCAACCAGCCGGAATGTCCGCGGTCATGCAGTCGTTTGGAAAGCACACAAACGCCGCAGAAGAACACTGCTGGATAGACGAGCCAACCGGTCAGCCAGTGCAAGGTTGTGCCGACAATCGACTCGTAGATCACCACGGCCGCGATCAGTCCCGCCGACGCGACGAGGAACGGGGTGCGCGCGAGGCGACCTTTGGCAGAAAGGAACAAATCCGCAATTTCGACCTGCCCGTTCATAAGGATTCCCTTGGTGTGCGCTTTAACGACATATGGGCGGCTCAAATGAATTCAATAAGAACCTCGTCGGCGGCGACCGAGTCCCCTGCCCCCGCACCGACGGACTTAACCACTCCATCCCGTTCGGCCCGAATGATATTCTGCATCTTCATCGCCTCTACAATGGCCACCTGCTCGCCCGAACGCACGGACTGACCAACCGTGACATCCAAAGCAACGATTAGACCGGGCATGGGAGACAGGATCATCTTAGATGTGTCTGCAGCTCTCTTGGGCGGCAACTTGCCATGCAATTCCGCTGATCTCGGCGTTAGGACGAGCACGTTGAGCGTCGTGGCCCGATGGCGGATCACAAATCCCTCGGCGGCAGGGTTCACCGCAACGGTAAAGGCGCGACCGCCTAGGGTGCCTCGAAACGTCGGGTTGCCCGGTTGCCACCGAATATCGGTGAGGCTGAGCGTCGCTCCGTCTGGCAGAAAACTGACCTGGAACGCGTCACCGCCATTGGACAGGCGAACAAGGCGGCTCTCATGCCCGGCAATCACCACCCATTCGTCGCGAACCAAATGCGGTGCGGTTCGCTTCGTGAGGATACGATGCATCGCGCACCCGACCGCGCTGAGAAGGTCTCTCTGCCAACCGGTTGGAGGAGCCCCGTGGAAGCCCTCGGGAAATTCGTCCTTGATATAGTTGGTGGACAAGACGCCAGATCGGAACCGCTCCTGATCCATCACAGCGGCCAGGAAGGGGATGTTCTGGCCAAGACCCTCGATATGGAAGTCTTCCAGCGCCATGCCCATGGCATCGATCGCCGCCAACCGGGTTGGGGCCCACGTCGATAGCTTCGAGATCATCGGGTCATAGAACATCGATATCTCATCGCCCTCTCGGACGCCCGCGTCGTTACGCACCACGATGTCACCGATGGTGCCTTCATGTGGCGGTGAATAGCGCACCAAGCGCCCGATGGAGGGCAGGAATCCACGATAGGGGTCTTCCGCATAGATGCGGCTTTCCATGGCCCAGCCCTTAATGGCCAGGTCGTCCTGGGTGAAGGTCAAGGCCTCGCCGAATGCTGAGCGGATCATCTGCTCGACCAGGTCCACCCCGGTGATCAGTTCAGTCACCGGATGCTCCACCTGCAGGCGGGTGTTCATTTCCAGGAAGAAGAAGCTCTTGTCCTGCCCGGCAACGAACTCGACAGTGCCGGCACTGTCATAGTTGACCGCTACGGCTAGAGCGACGGCTTGAGCTCCCATGGCGGCGCGGGTTTCCGGATCGAGCAGTGGCGACGGCGCCTCTTCGATGACCTTCTGATTGCGACGCTGGATCGAGCACTCGCGTTCGAATAGATGAACCACGTGCCCGTGCTTGTCGCCCAGCACCTGAATCTCGATGTGGCGCGGGCTCTCGATAAACTTCTCAATAAAGATGCGGTCGTCGCCGAAGCTGGCCTTAGCTTCAGCCCGTACGGCCGGAAATCCTTCCTCCACATCCTTGCGGTTCCAAGCCACGCGAATGCCCTTTCCACCGCCCCCCGCCGAGGCCTTAATCATCACGGGATAGGTAATTTCCTCACTGATTTTAATGGCATGGGCTGTGTCATCAATTTCGCCCACATGACCTGGCACAACCGACACGCCGGCCCTGGTGGCGAACTTCTTACTCTCGATCTTGTCGCCCATGGCCTCGATGGCATGGGGATTGGGGCCAATGAAGACGATGCCTTCTGCTGCCAAACGTTTGGCGAATCCGGCATTCTCCGAGAGAAAACCAAAGCCCGGATGCACGGCCTGGGCTCCGGTTTCCCGGCAAGCAGCGACGATCTTGTCGGCCACAAGATAGCTCTCGGATGCAGGTGCCCCCCCAATGAACACGGTTTCATCGGCCATCTCGACGGCCATGGAGTCGGCATCAGCCTCGGAATAGACCACAACCGTGGCAATCCCCATACGGCGACAGGTCTTGATGATGCGAACGGCGATCTCACCGCGATTGGCGATCAGGATTTTTGTGAACATCGTTTTCAACTCAGCGCGACAAAGGGCTCGACTTAGGGGAGACTGTCGGCATCGTAAATGTAACCTCCGCCCAGGCTCTTCGAATAGCAGAGCACGACCTTAGAGTGGACCCCATGGACAAACCAGCCGCCTCCCCTACCGGATTTGACCTCTCGCCCCCCGACGCAACGGAACGCAAGGCCCTAGAAGCCAACCTTAACCGCGACGAGGCGGAGGTTTTGCTGCACCACGGCACCGAGGCGGCCTTCTGTGGCGGCCTGCTCGATAACAAAGAAAACGGGGTCTATTGCTGCCGGCTGTGCGGATTACCGCTGTTTCGGGCGCACACTAAGTTCGAGAGCGGCACAGGCTGGCCTAGTTTCTATGCCCCCTATGACGAAAGCCATGTGGTCGGCGTCAGGGACGTCAGCTACGGGATGGTCCGGATCGAGACTCGCTGCGCCCGTTGCGACAGCCATCAAGGTCACGTCTTCCCTGACGGCCCTGCG
>JANLPK010000006.1:0-2045 GCA_031367205.1 Alphaproteobacteria bacterium | reverse complement strand
TTGGCGTGAAGCCGGGCCTGGACATTCTCGATCTTGGCTGCGGCGACGGCACGACCGCAGTACCGGCAGCGCAGCGAGGCGCCAACGTCCTGGGAGTGGACATCGCTGAGAATCTCGTGGCTGCCGGCAACGCGCGCGCGGTTGCGGCGGGATTGGACAACCTTCGGTTCCAGCAAGGCGACGCATCGGATCTTCGGGATCTCGCCGACGAGAGCTTCGACGTTGTGGTGAGTATCTTCGGCGCGATGTTTGCGCCCCGCCCGTTCGATGTGGCGAGAGAGATGGTGCGAGTCACGCGCAGTGGAGGCCGGATCGTCATGGGGAACTGGATTCCCGGCGATCCAACACTGATTGCTCAGGTCCTGAAAACGAGCGCTGCCTACACCCCGCCGCCGCCTGAGGGGTTCATCAGCCCGGTAACGTGGGGTGTTGAGGACAACGTTCGTGAGCGCTTCGGTGCAGCTGGCGTGCCGGCGGAGAACATCTCTTGCGAGCGCGCGACCTATATCTTCCGCTATCCTGCGCCGCCGCGCCAGCTACTCCAGGCCTTCAAACACTATTACGGCCCGACGATGAATGCGTTTGAGGCGGCCTCGAAGGATGGCAGAGCCGAGCAACTAGAGGCCGAGCTGACCAAGCTCTTCGAAGAGCACAATCGTGTCGGCGGAGATAGCTCCGAAATACCTGCCACTTTCCTCCAAGTCGTTGTCACAAAGCAGTAGATGATGTCGGCTGTGGGCCGTTTCTCACCGTTGGCATCCAAGCTACAAGCCGCCGTTCATGGTGTCGGACCCTCGCTGGCCTGAACGGCGATGGCCCGAACCGGTCCCGACTTTCGTTGTTGGCGTTTTGCAGAAATCAGACTCGGGGCCGGCGAATATCCGCTTCGGGTCGGGAGCAGCCGAAGGCTCCGTGCCAGGAAGCAGACGTTCCGGCTCGGTGCCGGATAGCAGACCCTTCCAAAGGCAGTTAAGGGGGGTTAACAGACATTGGATCGGGCGTTTAGTGCGAAGTCATTGGGTCGCGCGTAAAATTTGAGCCTGCTAAATGCGAACAAGCCTGCCTGCACGCCTACAACCATAACCTTGTCCTGTCCTCCCAAAGGGCTACGGACGACGACGCGGTACTTCCGATAGGAGGCAAAATTTCCATCGCGAACAACCAGGGAACCGCGTTCAAATCCTGCGGGTTGGATATCGACAACCCGGTGTTCGTTGGCCTCCAGGTCCGCCTTGATCTGCGGGATGTCGCCAGGACGCGGAACGCTTAGCCGGTGCTGGTACATGCGTAAGAGGCCGTAGATTGCTCCCAATGGAAGCGCACAAAACAGCATGAAATCCACGAAGATTGTGAGACTGCCCATCTGTCCCGCTGGTCCTGCCGAAGCTCACATCATTGAGCATAAGTCGGCTACTCGCTCAACTACTGAGGGTCTGCACTGGATATGACGACGTAACGACGCCGGAACGTCCGCCACGGGTCGTTTCTCACCGTTGGGTCAGCGCCCGGCAGAAGATCCTTTGGCTCACCGACCTCTAAGCGGACGCTGCAAATGCGGGTTCAGGGGGGTTTGCGGACGATTACCCGGATGCCAGCAGACGACCGCTCCGGGCTCTTAGCGGACTCTGGGAATGGCGGCTTTGGGATAGATGGGCGTCGCTGCTGCTGCCCGGCTATGTGCACTCTGGCCGCTGTTTTGACGCTTTAGGGCGCTCCGAAAAATCCGGTGATTTGCGCCAGCTTGCCCTCGTCGGTCAGTTGCGCGAAGCTGGAACCCGTGCCGATGACCGCGCCGTCGGCACCCACCATATTCCAATGCGAGAGTGTGCGACCATGATGGCCAAGCACTTCTCTGATCGCGAATCCGGCACCAGGCATTTGGGTCTGGAACCCTTCCATATAATCTGAAAAGGCCGCTATACCGCTCAAGGCAATATGCGGATCGGTATAGGTGATTTCAGGATCAACGGTTTCCGCCAACCGTTCGAGCCGCTCGGTGGTCGGCAAGGACCAACTCGCCGAATATCGTTCCCACAAGACTTCAG
>JANLPK010000265.1:0-15975 GCA_031367205.1 Alphaproteobacteria bacterium | reverse complement strand
TCGTCTCAAGGGCAAGTGAAAGTTTTTTGGATTGTAGTGCGCTAGCGACTATTTTGAGCGCGGCGACTGACCAGCCAGGTTCCCAGCGTGCCGGCGATGATGCACAGCAACAGCCCCCAGCTGACTGAATTGTTCACGATGGCGAACAGCCAATCCATGGGCTTGTGGGTGACGTAGTAGAAGCCGTGGAGGGTAAATTGCGCAGCCTGCAGGAGCAACGCTGCTCCGATCCAGAGGCTAGTGTAACGCACAGCAAGTACAATAAGCCCGATACCCATCAGTCCGTCTACCACGAGGAGTCCAAGCTCAAGTGATGCCCCGGAACTCGCGACTTGGAGTGTCTGCACGGCGAGTGCATCAAGAACGTTTAGACAAGCGCCCAAACGTTCAGCTGGTCCTCCCTTGTATGCCGCAAACACCGCTACCAAGAGAATTGCGGTGAGCAATGAGTGATGAACATACCAAGAGGACATGTCTACGCCCCTAGCATGAACTAGGGGCGTAGGGCAGTTAAACCTTGGAAAGAATAAACGCCTAGCCGACCTGGCGAAGCATTTCTTTTGCAACCGTCATATGCGGGGGCTTGTCGAGTTCACCACCCATTTTCGTGCGGATGCCCAGGCGGAGTTTGGCTTCAGCCAGCTCGCTGTGGACGCTGACCATGGCGGTGCGGGCTTGGCTCAGCGCCGAGAGGGCTTCCATCAGTTTGACTTGCGATTCGTCGGCAAAGGTCGTGGAGGCCCCGACCTCAATGCGCGCCTTGAGCATTTCGGTTAGGAGTTCGGTGGCTTGCACCATCGCCTGATCTACCGAGGTTTCAGTTGCAAATAGTTTCGCCGCAACACCTTGAGCGATAAACACTTTTTCCACAATTGTCCTCCTTGGAGTTGAACTCATCGGGGAAAGTGTGAACGAAAGGTTAACGACACGCCAGCGAATTCGTTACCCGAATTGGGGTGAAAATATCGTCTTACGGTGGTATTCTCCATAAACGCCGCCGCCAGCCGCTCACCGCAGGAAAGCGTTAGGAAAACCGGCCTAGAACAAACGAATCAATCGGACGTCGGGCGCGGAAGTTCAGACCTTGAATTCACAATCAAAACTGGTCGGTCGTCCGCCTACAGGAACCTTTCAGGCCCATGTGGCCGGTGCCGCGCTGGTAACGGCTCTGGTGGTGCTGTCCGCCGCCTGCCTGACCTTCATGTTGCAGCAGTGGGTCGTGGCCCGCGAACAGGCTCATCAGAACCAAGTCGCCTTGGCCACAGTGTCGGCTACCGGGATGAGTATACCCTTGGCACGACAGGACTTGGCCCCACTTCAGAAGACAATAGCCGTGCTGGCAACGAGCCTGGACGTTCGTCAAGCGCGCCTTTTGGATGCAGACGGGACCGTCTTGGTAGAACGCAACCATGCGATCGCCGATACCGGACCTGATGACGTTGTCTCCATTCCCGTCCTAAACGGGGGTCATCGATCAGGCGAATTGGTGGTCATAGCTGAGCGGCCGGCCCTGGGTGAAATTGCGCCTCAGTTCCTAGCCTTGACGGGCGCACTGCTGTTCGCCGGGATCGGCGTGGCCCTGTTCCTGGCCCGCAGCTTGGCACAGCGGGTGATCGCTCCTGTGCAGCGTCTTTCGTCGGCCATGCAGGAGGTGGCGGCCAGCGGCAGCTACACTCCCGTCGACAGTGGCGGCCAGGACGCCATGTTCGCGAGTCTGACGGAGGGTTTCAACCATCTGCTCGTCAAGCTGAACGCGCGGGAGAGCGCCCTACGGCACACCTTGGGAGAGCTGGCGGTGGCGCGCGATGCCGCAGATGCCGCCAACGTACTCAAGTCGCAATTCCTGGCCAATATGAGCCATGAGATCCGCACGCCTCTGAACGGCGTCTTGGCTATGGCCGAGGTGATGTCGATGGGCGAATTGGCCGATGTGCAGCGTGAACGTCTAGATGTGGTTCGGCAATCGGGTGATCTGCTGCTCGCGGTGTTAAACGACGTACTCGATCTGTCGAAGATTGAGGCCGGAAAGCTCAGCCTGCTGGCCGAAGACTTCGACTTAGAGGCCACCTTCGCAGCGGTCGGTCAGAATTTCGCGGTGCTGGCAGCTAAGAAGGATTTGGTGTTTCAAATCAAAATCACACCGGCAGCCGTGGGCGGTTGGCGCGGCGATCCGGATCGGTTGCGGCAAATCCTGGGCAATCTGCTCTCCAATGCAGTGAAATTCACGCACGTAGGTCACGTCAGCGCCGTATTCGATGCGACGCCGCAGGGGCTGAGCTTGACGGTTGCCGACACCGGCATCGGCATTCCCCCGGAAAAGCACGTGACCCTGTTCAACAAATTTGTGCAGGCGGACAACTCCGCAACCCGGCGGTTTGGCGGCACCGGACTTGGCTTAGCGATTTGCCGTGAGCTTACGCAGATGATGGGCGGAACCATCGCTGTGGAGAGCCAGGAAGGCAAAGGTTCGGTATTCAGAGTCGACCTGCCTCTGGCACGCGCGGAAGTGATCGTCCCACAGCCCGTTGAGCCCACCGAGACTGTGTCGGGCGACGAGGGCGCTCTACGTCTGCTGGCCGCCGAGGACAATCCGACCAATCAGCAGGTGCTGGCCGCTGTCATGGGATCCTTGGGCATTGCCGTCGACATTGTTGGCGATGGGCGCGAGGCGCTGGAGGCCTGGCGTGATGGATCCTATGATCTGATCTTGATGGACATTCAGATGCCGGTGATGGACGGCATGGAAGCCGCCCGGGCTATTCGCGAGATCGAGGCAGAAGGCGGTCGCCGAAAGACACCAATCTTGGCCCTAACCGCCAATGCGTTGAACCATCAGGTAGAGGAATATCTGGCGGCGGGGATGGACGGCCACGTGGCCAAGCCTATCGAAATCTCTAAGCTCTATGATGCGATCGGCAGGGCGCTCAATGACGCGGCCCAGGCTGTCCCTGCCGCGGCCCTTAGCGCCGTCGGTTAGGTCACGATTGTAAGTTCCGGCCATCGGCGTTTGGCCGCCTCTGCCGTGCGCAAGAAGCCGTTAGTCTTTCGCATCGGGTTAGGCACGAGTCGCAAGGCAAACATGTCCTCAAGGCCAAAAGGGGCAATGATCGTCATGCGACCATCAGGTTCCAGTCGCGCACCCACCGCAAACATCGTCCCGGTAAATCGGCTTAGAGCCTCAGCGCTTGAGCCCAGCGGTGCATAGGGTTCGCCGAACTTGCCCTCAAACCACAGATGCACGCGGGCTTGATTGCGCACCTCAACCATCTCGCGAATTGGGGGTTCGAAGGCGGCAGCCACGCGCCGGATTACGGTGTCCTCGGCTTCATAGGAGACGTCGGCATCGTCGAAATAGCCGAAGTCGTAGTCCTTGATGCCGTAATCTGGATCCCGGCAGGTCAGGTGGTTGAGCACCCGCTGATAGATGGCGCCGGAGAAGATCAACCAATCGGGAAGATCGAGTTCGCGAGCGGTCTGCATTACCTGGATCAAGCTGGGTGCGGCGCGAAGAATGGTTTCGAGTTCGGTGTCTCGGCTCATACTTTTCCCCGCAATGGCCAAGCGTGATCGAGCGGACCATGTCCAGCACCGAAGCCTGGGGCACGGGCGATGGCCTCTTGCACATAGGCCCATGCTCTGGCGACCGCCTGAGTAAGAGACAAGCCCTGGGCAAGGCCAACTGCGCAAGCTGAAGCCAAGGTGCAGCCAGTGCCGTGAGTATGGCGGGTATCGACCCGCAGGGTTTCAAAGGCTGTTTCGGTATCGGGGGTCATCAACAGGTCGATGAGGGTTTCTCCTTCCAGGTGCCCGCCTTTCATCAAGACGGCCCGAGCCCCCAGCTCCAACAAGGCCATACCTGCCCGGCGTTGGTCCGCCAGGCTCACCACGGCAATACCCGTCAGTGCCTCCGCCTCGGGCGCATTGGGGGTCAGCAGAGCCGCCCTCGGGATTAACAGACTGCGCATGGCCGCCACAGCCGTGGGGTTTAGCAGCGTGGCACCGCCCTTGGCGACCATCACTGGGTCGATCACCACGGGGATGTCTTTGGCGGTGTCGAGGATGGCGGCGACCGCCTCGACCATCGCGACATCGCCCAACATGCCCGTCTTGATGGTATCGGCCCCGATATCCTCCAAGACCGCGCGAGCCTGAGCGGTGACAAACTCAGGCGGCACGGGATGGAACCCCGTCACGCCCAAGGTATTTTGAACGGTCAGTGCGGAAATGGCTGTGGCCGCATAGCCGCCCAGCGCCGTCACCGTCTTGATGTCGGCCTGGATGCCAGCGCCACCCCCGGAATCAGAGCCGGCGATGATCAGGACTCGGCCTTGAAACTGAACCATCCCTGCCGATAGCGCGAAGCCGAGGATTTGGACAGATCATGAAGCTTTGAACCGGTGTGTTTTGCATGGTTTCGCAATTATGTATCTGTATGGCGATATTGATCCATGACCCTCTTCGTGGCCCAGGCGATCGCCAACCGGGCGGGGTGTTTGAATGCCTTGGGGGCCCATTTGGAGCGGGAACAATGACCGACAACGCCAATGGCACCGTGTCGCCGACCGGCGACACATTCGAGATCGTCTTCGAGCGACGTATCAACAAACCCATCGATAAGGTCTGGGCCGCCCTGACCGTGCCGGAGCGCATCGCCGATTGGCTGGCTATCGTTGACCTGGATCTCAGGCTGGGCGGCCACTACCGTCTCAAGTTCGCAACCGAAGATCCGGAAATGATGGGGGAGATCATAGAGTTTGAGCCGCTGCGGCTCTTGACCCACACTTGGCCTGATCCTGACCACCCATCCGGTGTGGTCCGCTACGAGCTGGAGCCCGACGACGAAGGCTGTCGCCTGCGCTTCACCAATTCTGGACTGCCCGCCAAATATGCCCGCAGTGTCGCCGGTTGGCATGTGTTCCTGGATGCCGTCCCCGGCGCGACGGAAGGCGTTCGCAACGTATGGAGCATGGAGCGCGAGGAGGTGATACTGAAGCTCTATTCGGATCAACTCGCCATGCTAGGGATCACGTGAACCCGTCACTAAAAACCGCCCTGGTGACCGGTGCAGGGTCGGGTATTGGCCGCGCTTCTGCCTTGGCGCTGGCCGCGGCGGGTTATGGCGTCGTCCTGGCAGGACGGCGTGAGTCCGAATTGACGGCCACTGCCAATGCCGCCCCTGACCCCAGCCAGATGCTGGTCGTCCCCACCGATGTAGCCGACGAGGCGTCGGTCCTGAACCTATTTGCCAAGACCCAAGACCACTTCGGGCGGCTGGACCTGTTGTTCAACAATGCCGGAACCGGAGCGCCGCCAGTGCCCATGGAGGACCTAACCCTGGAAGCCTGGAAACGGGTGGTGGACGTGAACCTCACTGGGGTATTCCTCTGCACCCAGGGTGCAATTCGGATGATGAAAGCCCAACAGCCACCCGGCGGACGGATCATCAACAACGGCTCGATCTCAGCCCATAGCCCACGGCCCCGATCGGTGGCCTATACCGCCACCAAGCATGCGATTACCGGTCTGACCAAGTCCACATCCCTTGACGGGCGGGCCTACAACATTGCTTGCGGCCAGATCGACATCGGCAATGCGGCCACTGAAATGACCGCGCGGATGGTCAAGGGTGTGCCGCAGGCTGACGGGTCCATGGCTGTGGAGCCGGTGATGGATGTTCAGGCGGTGGCCGACGCCGTCGTCTTCATGGCCAGCCTGCCACTGGAGGCCAATGTGCAGTTCATGACGGTGATGGCCACCAAGATGCCGTTCATTGGGCGGGGCTAGAGCCCGTTCCCACTAATCGGAACATGCTCTAATATCCTAGCGCAAGTCCCTCGGCCCGAGGATCAGAGCCGCCGACCATCACGCCTGTGTTCTGATCGCGGGCAATGGCCTGGGCTGCACCACTTCCGCCCCACGAGCCGGTGCGGCGGACACGGTGGCCCATGGATTCCAAGTCGGAGATCACGGTTTCGCCGAGCCGAGTCTCCACCCGCAGCTCATACGGATTGGGTACGTCGTGGGGATCGGTACCGGGCCAGACGGTCCAGCGGGGGGCTTCGATAGCTGCTTGCACGTCGAGCCCGCCGTCGATCAAGCCGCTCAAGACCTGCAGGTTCCACTGTGGCTGTCCGTCGCCGCCGGGCGTTCCGCCGGTCAGAATCGGCGTGCCGCTGGGATCGGCGACCACGTAGCAGTTCAGAGTATGCATAGTCTTGCGGCCCGGCGCATAGAGATTGGGGTGCCCGTCCTCTAGCGAGAAGCCGCGACCAACGCGGTTGTTGAGCAAGACCCCGGTGTCTCCCGCCACGATCCCGCTGCCGAAGGCTGAAGAAACCGACTGGATCAGCGAGACCATCAGGCCCTGGCTGTCCACCACGCAGAGATAGGTTGTATCGCCGTCGCTGAGCTGGCCTGCGAGGACGTTATCCTGCGCCCGGCCGGGATCAAAATGCCCAAACCGCTTGGTCGCCCAGGCCTTGGAGATCAAGGTGTGGATGGGGGTTGCGCCGGACGCCGGATCCCGCGCAAAGGCCAGACGATCAGCATAGGCCAGCTTCAAGGCCTCGGCCATGGCGTGTACGGCGCGGGCATCGCACCTCGCCAAATCGGCGGAAGGCGTGAGCTCGAGGATATTGAGCGCTTCCAACAGGATCAGGCCCTGACTGGGAAGACATGTCTGCAAGACTGTGTGCCCGCGATAGGTGGTCGAGATGGGTGGGGCAATCTCCGAGGCGTGCGCGGCGAAGTCCTCCAGGGTGTGCGCCCCTCCCGCAGCCTGGAGGGCTGACGTGATCTCCCGCGCCAGATCGCCGCAATAGAATGTTTCCTTCCCGTCACGGGCAATGCGCTCCAGGGTGCGGGCAAGACCGGGTTGACGCAGAACAGAGCCCACCTGGGGCACAACACCACCTGGCAGGAAGACGGCCGCGCTATCGGCATGGCGTCGCAGGTCATCCGCTGACCCAGCGATCATCGCAGCACCGAGGGCGGTTAGTGCATAGCCGTCCCGCGCATAACCGATGGCGGGCTCGGCCACGGCAGCGAACGGCTTGGTGCCAAACTCGGTCAGCAAGGTTTCGTAGGCATCCACCATGCCGGGCACCGAGATCGACAAGGGGCCGCGGAGCGACATCTTCAGACCCGTTGGGGTTTGCACCCCGGCCCGCCGCATATCCTCCAGGCTGGCCGCGCGCGGTGAGTTTCCACTGCCCATGATCGCCACCGGTGCCCGACCCGGCCCGTGGACAATGGCGAACAGGTCGCCACCCAGGCCACACATCTCGGGCATAACCACAGCGGCGGTGAGGGCCGCGCTGACAGCGGCGTCCACCGCATTACCGCCTTGCCGCAGAGTCTCTAGGCCCGACGCTACCACCAGCGGATGAGCGGCTGCGACCATGCCGCCTTTCCCCATCACCGGGCTGGCTGACCGGCGAGGCCAGGCCCTAGAGGCGACGGGATCGGGAAAACCAAACATGGCGGGCTCGCAGCTGGAGAAATGTCGAACCTAGTCCTATCGTGCCCTCAGCGCGCGCCCTGAATCGCCGCCCAGGTGGCCAAGGCTTGAACCGTCGGAGCCACATCATGCACCCGGACCGCGGTCACACCTGCCGCCGCCCCGGCCAGGGCGCAAGCTAGGGAACCTCCAAGCCGATCCTCAGCAGCTGTCGCCGTCGAATCGATTCTGGCGATGAAACTCTTGCGGCTAACGCCGAGCAATATCGGAAACCCCAGGGCGACGAAGCGGTCAAGGTTGGCCAGCAGAGTTAGGTTGTGTTTCAGCGTCTTGCCAAACCCAATGCCGGGATCGAGCCAGATCTTGGACTCTGCAACCCCTGCCGAGATCGCCACCTTGGCCCGGTCCAACAAGAAGGCCTCAACTTCCCCAACCAGGTCGTCATAGCGAGGTGAGGTCTGCATGCTGCGCGGTTCGCCCTGCATGTGCATCAGCACCACCTGGCAGCCGAGTTCCGCCGCTATGTCCGGCGCGCCCGCTGCGCCTAGGGCTGAAACGTCGTTCCAAATCGTTGCCCCGGCGGTGACGGCTGCGCGGGCCACCTGCGGCTTCATCGTGTCGATGCTGATCGGGATTGAGCTCTGCCCCCGGACCCCGGTGATCACCGGCATCACCCGCGTAAGTTCATCCTCCAACGACAGTGGGGTCGCGCCGGGTCGGGTGGACTCCCCACCGACATCAAGGATGTTCGCGCCTTGATCAATAAGGGTCCGCGCCTGAGCCAAGGCCGCCGCGACACCCAGAAATCGCCCGCCATCGGAGAAGCTGTCGGGCGTGACATTCAGCACGCCCATCACCCATGGGGGGGCCGGCGGCGTCAAGCCGGTTCGGGTGCCGCTGTCGGAGACAGCGGAACCGAAGAGGCGGCGATGGACACCACCTGCTCGTCGGCATCGTCGCGATTGGGGGCAATACCTTTGATCACATTGATGATCTCATCACCGCTAAGGGTCTCGAACTCCAGCAGGCCCTTGGCTAGGGCATGCAGGTCATCCAAGCGCTCGACGATGATCTTGCGGGCGTCGTCCAGCCCGCCTTGAACCAATCGGCGAACCTCTGAATCGATCTTCTGAGCGGTCGCTTCAGAAACATTTTGGGTGCGCGCGACCGAGTGACCCAGGAACACCTCTTCCTGATTGTCGCCATAGGCAACGGTGCCGAGCTCATCGGAATAGCCCCAGCGGGTGACCATGTTGCGGGCAAGACCGGTGGCAGCTTGAATGTCACTGGAGGCCCCGGAGGTGATCTTCTCCTTGCCGAAGATCACTTCCTCTGCCACCCGACCAGCCATCATGATGGCCAAGCGAGAAGTCATCTGGGTGTAATCCATCGAATAGCGATCACCTTCGGGCAATTGCATCACCATGCCCAAGGCTCGACCGCGCGGCACGATCGTAGCTTTGTGCACCGGGTCAGCCACCGGCACACTGATCGCCACCAAGGCATGTCCTCCCTCGTGATAGGCGGTGAGTCGCTTTTCCTCGTCGCTCATCACCATAGAGCGACGTTCGGCACCCATCATCACCTTGTCTTTGGCCTCTTCAAAGTCGCGGTGCAGCACCATGCGGCGGTTCTTGCGCGCGGCCAGCAGGGCGGCTTCGTTGACCAGATTGGCGAGATCGGCGCCGGAGAAGCCGGGTGTGCCCCGGGCAATCGTCTTGACGTCAACGTCAGCGGCCAAGGGTACATTCTTCATGTGAACCCGCAGGATCCGCTCACGGCCCCCCACATCGGGATTGCCCACCACAACTTGGCGGTCAAACCGGCCGGGACGCAGCAGGGCAGGGTCCAGCACGTCGGGGCGATTGGTCGAGGCGATGACGATGATAGCTTCGGAGGGGTCAAACCCGTCCATTTCCACCAACAGCTGGTTGAGGGTCTGCTCACGCTCATCATTGCCGCCACCAAGGCCGGCACCGCGATGGCGACCCACGGCGTCGATTTCGTCGATGAAAATGATGCAGGGACTGTTCTTCTTGGCCTGCTCGAACATGTCGCGAACCCGGCTGGCACCGACGCCGACGAACATCTCCACGAAGTCAGAGCCCGAAATATAGAAGAAGGGAACCCCTGCCTCGCCCGCCACGGCGCGACCCAGCAAGGTCTTGCCGGTGCCCGGAGGCCCGACCATCAGGGCACCCTTGGGGATCTTGCCGCCGAGGCGCTGGAATTTCTGGGGGTCTTTCAGGAACTCGACGATCTCGGCTAGTTCGTCCTTGGCCTCATCGACCCCGGCCACATCGTCAAAGGTAACCTTGTTCTTGTTTTCCGTCAGCAGCTTGGCCTTGGACTTGCCAAATCCCATCGCCCCACGGGCCCCGCCCTGCATTTGGCGCATGAAGAATATCCAAACCCCAACCAGAAGCAGGATCGGCAGAAGTTGCACCAGGACTCCAGTGAAAGTGATGCGACCCGGCTCTTTAACCTTGATGTCGGCCTTCTGCGCCTCAAGGCGCTGAACCAGATTGTCCTGATTGCTCGGGGTCGTGGTGGCATAGACCTTATTGGACCGATCAGTGACCAGGATCCGTGGTCCGTCGATCTCAGCACTCTTGACGGTCCCGGCATTCACCTTGCCGAGCAGCTGGGAATAGCTGATCTCAGTGATGTTCGTTGTGCGGGTGCCACCGGTCATGATGGCATAGAGCCCGATCAGCGCGACAATGATGACGCCCCAGATTGCAAGATTACGCAGGTTCATATGGGTTCAAACCGCCTTGGAAAGGTCTGTTGTTCGCCGTGATAGATGGGCAACCGGAGTGTCTCTGGCAAGGCGTGTGCCTCACAAGGCGACTTCACCCGAAAACCATGAATAAAACAGCAAAAAGGCCGCACGTTGTCCGCACGGCCTCAATGTTTTCGTCGATAGCGCTGATCAGCGCGTGATGACGGGCTTTTTCGGGGCCGGGATCAGGCCTTCGCGCTGAGCGCGCTTGCGGGCCAGCTTGCGGGCGCGTCGAACGGCTTCAGCCTTTTGGCGAGCGCGCTTTTCGCTGGGTTTTTCATAGTGCACATGCCGCTTCATTTCGCGGAACGAGCCCTCGCGCTGCATCTTCTTCTTCAGCGCCTTTAGAGCCTGATCGACGTTGTTGTCGCGCACGAAAATCTGAACCAGAGTTATCTCTCCTGTCACCCGTTACCGAACGAACTTGCCCCTTGGGAGGCAGCGGCGAACGGACAATATCCAATTAACCCAGAGCCAGAGCTGCCGGGTTGAGCGCGGCGGGATAGCAGAAGGGATTGCCGATGTCCACGGCGGACAGCAGGCTTTGTCTCATCTATAGAGTCTTCATGGCTGAGATGACACAGATTGCACACGATTGGGCGAGTCAAGCAGAGCAAGATCTGCTGGATCAGGCATTATGTCTTGCGCCGACTCTGGGTTGGTCTTGGACTATGGTGCATGCTGCGGGTCGCGCCTGCGGTTTTAGTGTGCCCGAGACCGAGCTTCTGGTGCCCCACGGCCCTGCGGATTTGGCCGCCCTGCTGTCGCGCCGCCATGACGCTGCTGCCTTGGCCGATCTGCCAAATCCCTCGAACCTGAAAATCCGCGAGAAAATCCGCGAGGCTGTTGCCGCAAGGCTCGCGGCGGCGGCGCAGGACGGGCCTGCCTTGCGTCGCTGGGCCGGATGGCTGAGCCTGCCGCTCAATATGCCGCTGGCGCTGCGGCTGGTCTGGGAAAGCGCCGACGGTCTCTGGCGCTGGGCGGGCGACACCGCCACCGACGAGAACCACTATTCCAAGCGCGCGATCCTGTCGGGCATCCTGATCTCGGCCCTGGCAATCCAGCTGCAATCGGGGTCAAGCGACGCTCTGAAGTTCGTCGATGCCAGGATCGAGAACGTCATGGCCTTCGAAAAGTGGAAGGCCGGGATCAAACCCAGCGATCTGGTCCGCGATGTGGCCGGGGCGCTCGCCAAGATGCGCTATCGCTGAGGCCTTTCCTTTCGCGGCGTCAGGGGCAAATACTTGATCCCAACGCAAAGGGAGCCCGCCATGACCGCCTTTACCACCGCCTGGACCTGTTTCAACGTCACTTTGGACGGAGGCGTCGCCCATATTCAACTCAAGCGGCCTGAGGCCATGAACTCGATGATCCGCGAGTTCTGGAACGAGCTACCGGCCATCGTTCACGACATTGATGACAATGCCCGGGCCCGGGCCATCGTCATCTCCTCCACCGGCAAACACTTCTGTGCAGGCATGGACCTGGCCGTCTTCGGCGGTGGCGGCTCGACCTCGCAGAACCAAAACACTGACCGGCACCTCAATGCCGAACAACAGCGACACCATATCCTGTGGCTGCAGAAATGCTTCGGCTGCTTGGACGATGCCCGCATCCCGGTGATCGCGGCCATCCAGGGCGGCTGCATCGGCGGGGCTGTGGATATGACCAGCGCCTGCGACATTCGCTATGCCACCGCTGACGCCTTCTTCTGCATCCAGGAGATCAATATCGGCATGACCGCCGATGTCGGCACCTTCCCGCGCCTGTGCAAGATCATCCCGGAGGGTTGGGTGCGCGAGCTGGCCTATACCGGGCGTCGCATGCCGGCCCTGAAGGCCAAGGAGATCGGCTGGGTCAATGAGGTGCTCTCGACCCACGAAGAGTGTGTAGCCCACGCGCTGGCCACCGCCCACGAAATCGCCTCAAAGGCTCCATTGGCCGTCACCGGCTCCAAGGTGATGATCAACTATGCCCGCGACCACACCATCGCCGATGGTCTTGACTATATCGCCGTCTGGCAGACCGCCATGTTCTCAGGCGCGCACATGGGCGAGGCCTTCAAAGCCAGGCAGGAGAAACGCGAGCCGGTGTTCCAAGACCTCCAGACATTGCGCCACGAGATGTGAGGCGTTGGCGCGTCAGTCGATGGGCGCGCCCCGCATCTCTTTGACGAACAGCAGGCCAATCACGAAGGTCACCGCCGCTACGGTGATCGGGTACCAGAGGCCGTAATAGATATTGCCCGTCGCTGCGACCATAGCGAAGGCGGTGGTGGGTAGGAAGCCGCCGAACCAGCCGTTGCCGATGTGATAGGGCAGCGACATGGATGTGTAGCGGATGCGAGCCGGGAACATCTCCACCAGCGCCGCCGCATAGGGTCCGTAGACCAGGGTCGCATAGATCACCAAAAGCCACAGCAGAGCGACGACCTTGGGTTTGTCGACCTTGGCGGGATCGGCTTTGAGCGGGTAGCCGGCGGCCTTCAACTCGCCCGCGAAGGTTTTACTCCAGGCGTCTTTGGCACCCTTGAATTGGGCCTTTGGCAGGGCACCGCCCTCTAGGCTAGCGACCGTCTTAGAGCCGATGCGGATCACTGCCGGCGTTCCGGTCGGCGCGGCCAGGTTGGAATAGGTGACGCCAGCAGAGGCCAGGACACCCTTGGCGACGTCACAGCCGGTGGAAAAGGTCTGCTTGCCGATCGGGTCGAATTGAAAATGGCAGGTGGCCGGATCAGCCACCACCACCACCGGGGCACGCGCTGAGGCCGCCGCAAGATCGGGATTGGCCGCGACGGTGAGCGCCTTGAAGATCGGGAAGTAAGTCAGTGCCGCTAGGGCAAAGCCTAGCAGGATCAAGGGTTTGCGACCGACCTTATCGGAGAGCCAACCAAAGACGACAAAGAAGGGGGTCGCCAGCAACAAGGCGATGGCGACCAGGGTGTTGGTCAGAGCACCGTCGACCTTCAGCGTCTTTTCCAGGAAAAACAGGGCGTAGAACTGGCTGGCGTACCAGACCACCGCATTGCCGGCGGCTAGGCCGAATAGCGCTTGGAGACCCAGCTTCAGATTGGGCCATTGGCCAAAGCTCTCGGCCAGCGGGTCGGCAGAGCCCTTGCCTTCCGCAATCATCTTTTCAAAGACAGGGCTCTCATTCAGACGAAGACGAATCCACAACGAGACAGCCAGCAGCAGGCTGGAAACCAGGAAGGGTATGCGCCAGCCCCAGGCCTTGAACGCGTCTTCACCAATCTGAGTGCGAACCAGCAGGATCACCGCCAGACTGAGGAACAGGCCGATGGTCGCTGTGGTCTGGATCCAGCTGGTATAGAGGCCGCGTTTCCCTTCCGGCGCATGTTCGGCCACGTAGATTGCCGCCCCGCCATACTCGCCGCCCAGCGCTAGGCCCTGCAACAGGCGAAGCGTGACCAGTAGGATCGGGGCCAGCACGCCGATGGTCTTATAGTCCGGCAATAGACCCACCGCGAAGGTCGAGAGACCCATCAGCAGCATGGTCACCAAAAAAGTGTTCTTGCGGCCCCACTTGTCGCCCAGCGGGCCAAACACCAAGGCACCCAGCGGTCGCACCGCGAACCCGGCCGCGAAGGCCAACAGGGCAAAGATATAGCCCGTGGTTTCGTTCACGCCGGAGAAGAAGTGGCCGGTGATGAAGCTGGCCAGCGACCCGTAGAGGAAGAAGTCGTACCACTCAAACACCGTGCCCGCCGAAGCGGCCCCGATGATCATCCGGTCATTGCGCGGTACGTCGGTCATTGGCCCCTCCCCAGGAACATGTTGGCTCGGAGCCTAGCGAGAAAAGCCGCCACGTCGAGGGGTCAAGACGCCATCACGACCCGCAAGCCGGCCTCTGTCTGCTCCAGAGTGAAGTCGATGTCGGCGGCCGTCATCGGCGTTGAGATCACATAGTGGATGGCCGGATTGATCAGCACGCCACGATTGAGCAGCTCCACATGCAATTTGCCTAGGGTCTGGAAGACCTGTGGCTGGCGAGCCACGTCGCGGACCGTAGCGATGTCATCGCCGCCGGGCAGAAAGGTGGCCAGCGAACCGGTGCCGAGGACTGGGCCACCGATGTTGAGCGTGCGCAGGATGTTCGAGAGGCCCTCACGCAAGCGATTACCCAGGGCATTGATGTGCGCCATGGCTTCAGCATCCAGAGCCCGCATGGCCGCCAGCCCCGCCGCCATAGTCATGGGCGAAGCATTGAAGGTTCCACCATGGCCAACTTTGGCATGGCCCTGGGTTTGGTCATAAACGCTGAGCGCGTCGGCTGAACCGCCAAACGCTCCGACCGGCAGACCACCTCCCATGATCTTGCCCATGGTGACGATGTCGGCCTTGACCCCGAGCCAGGGCTGCCGACCGGGGATGTCGAGCCGCAGGGTATAGACCTCATCGACGATCAGCAGCCCCCCGACCGAGCGGATAGCCTCGGCAACTCCCTGGGCAAACTCTGGCGTCATCTGCACGAACATCAGTCGCGAGGGCAGCGGATCGAGCAAGACAGCGGCAAGACTGTCGGCATTGGCCGCGATGATGGCCCGTGCCGCCGGCAGGTCGTTCATCGGCAAGATGACCATATCGTCCAACACCCCTTGCGGTGTGCCCGCGCTAGTGGCGGTCGCGATCGGACGATCAGGCTCGCCCCAAAGCTTGGGTTTGGGTTGTTGGCTGACCTCGGCATAGTCGTAACTGCCGTGATAGCAGCCCTCAATCTTGGCGATCTTTGATCGTCCGGTGCGGGCGCGCGCGGCCTTCATGGCGAACATCACCGCCTCGCTGCCCGAATTACAAAACCGCACCTGCTCCAGGCTGGGCACGCGGGATGTCAGGAGTTCGGCGAGCTCGACTTCCAGTTGGCTAGGGGCCCCAACAGCGATCAGGTCTCCAGCTTGTTTGCGCAGAGCCTCCACCACGGGCGGGAACCCATGGCCGTGAATCATCGAGGTGTAGTTGTTGATGAAGTCCAGCCGCTCGACACCGTCAGCATCGGTAACCCGCGCGCCTTGGCCCCTCAACGCATAGATCGGATAGGGAGAAGTGTAGACTGTGTGCCGGGAGTTACCGCCGGGCATGACCTTTCGGGCGCGCTCAAAGAGGGTGGCCGAATTTGAAGCCGGGTTCGGAAAAACGCTCATACCAGTCCCCTGATTTTCACGCACTAGGCCAGCAGAAGGAAAATCCGGTTACCGGCGCTGAGCCTCGATAACCGGATATAGTTTGATCTCGAACTATCTATAGGTCCGAGAACTTCTTGCCGTCAGCCACCAGTTTCTCAAGCGCGGCGGCGGGCTTGAACTCGTCGCCCATCTGGGCTTGGAATTCGGCCATCTTGGCCAACACCTTGGCGGGGCCGATTTGGTCGCCGTACCACATGGGGCCACCGCGGTAGACCGGCCAGCCATAGCCGTTCTGCCAGACCACATCGATGTCGGACGATCTGATCGCCTTGCCCTCTTCGAGGATCTTCATGCCCTCATTGATCATCGGATAGATGCAGCGCTCCAGGATTTCCTCATCGCCGATGGTGCGAGGATTGGCACCCGACTTGACGATGAAGTCATGGATCACTTTTTCGGTGAACGCGCTGGGCTTGGCATTGCGGTTTTCGTCATAGTCGTAATAGCCGGCGCCGGTCTTTTGGCCGCGACGATCAGCTTCACAGAGCACGTCGCGGATAGTGGCACCGTTTGATTTTTCCTTGATCCAGC
>JANLPK010000263.1:0-4471 GCA_031367205.1 Alphaproteobacteria bacterium | reverse complement strand
GGTCCAGTGGGTCGCCGCCGCAGCCACCACATGTCCGTGCCAAATGGCGCGGGCGAACTTCAGGCGCTTGTTCACATAGAAGATCACGCCGGTGGAATAGACGATCCCGCCCGCCAGCAGGAGCAGCAGGGCCACCCAGGTCACATGGTCGATCATCGGCTTCAGCGCCACCCCCACCAGCCAGCCGAGGGCCAGATAGAGCGCTACGGTCACCCGGCGATCGAAATAGGGCGCGACGATCTTGATCAGGGCACCGAGACCGGCGATCGACCAAACCGCGATGGTCATGCCCCAGGCCCAGCCGCCCTGCAGATTGTGGATCGTGAACGGGGTGTAGGAGCCGGCGATCATCAGGAAGATGCCCGCATGGTCCAACCGTCGCAGGCCAGGCCGATAGGGCGCCTTGGCGAAGTTGTAGGCAGTGGAGAAGGCCAGCATGGCCAACAGCCCGGCAGCATAGATCGAGACGCCCACCACAGCGGTGATCGACCCGGCCTTCACCGCGAGGAACAGCAGCACAATCCCGCCGACCAGGGAGTTACGGTGACACTGTATGAAATAGGGCGTTTCAGTTAGACAACGCCGTGGTTCAACGGATGCCTATTTCATACAGTGTCACCGTAACTCCCATTGGCTTTCGTAGCGCAGGGAGGTGGCGGCGTTAAGGCGGACTCTTATAGTCGGGTTCTGAGTTGGGTAGGCTTGGCAAGTTTATCCGCGTTGTGCAGGCCGAACGTCCGGTCCCTTGACTGGGGCCGACAGGACATTTCGACTCTTTGCTGATGTTGGAGGTGTCGTTTGGTAGCTCCTTCGGTGTGAGCGGATGTCAGGCTGCTGTTGCCACCTAGCGGCCGCTTGCGGGGGACACGCAGGGCACCTCGCTGGCCGTCCAGTCGAAATCATAGGTGGCTGGCACGGTCTCTCCCTTGCCAACAGAAGCCTTTTGACTTGAGGGTTCGTAGAAGATCCAGCCCATGCTGTTGTCGAAGGCAGCAATCCGCCCATTGTCACTTTGCGCGGTGGCCGCATCGATTTCCGGCTGTTCCACGCGCGAACCACGCACCATGCGTATCGACCCATCACGCAATTCCCACGCGCGATAGTAGTGTCGGCCGAATATCCGAGTGTCGAAGCTCGCCTTTGATGACCATTGTTTCGCCTGTGTCGAGGTCGGCACCCGGACAGTCGTAACGTGGCAGCTGTACTCAGGCTTTGCGTAGAACGGCGCGCTCGGACTCTGATCGGCCGCACGGACTCGCTGCTCAGGCGGGCTGAAACCGCCTCCGGGCAGGGCTAGCGATTTCGCACCGCCGCCGTCATCATCCCAGTTGATCTTGCCGGTTCCGCTAATCGTAAGGATGCTCGCGCCCGCCTCTTGATCGTATCGCCATTGAACGTCGTCGATCGTCTGCCAGACATCTCCGATCGCTCGCTGCCGGAAGGCGTCCCGCAGTTGTCCAGCGGACACGGTCGAAAACTGCAACTGCTCTGTCAGGCCTTTGATGCCACGAACGATTTTGGTCGACACAATCCGTGCAGGTTTGTCGAACCCGGCACGCGCATCAAACTCAAACAGGTTGATTTCGTCGGGTGTGGTCGGAGTCCGCCACTCCAACCTCTGAAGGTCTTTGCCGGTCTCGGTTAGGGGCAGCACCCAGTTGACAGGGAAGATCGGGCGAGCGCTTGGCGGGACCACTGGTGGGAGGGTTCCATCCAGCCAATACGTCACCCCCTCGATCCGTGCCCTAACCAGGACATGATCGAAGTATTGCGGAATGGGCAGACGCTGATCGAGCCCGTCGTCGATACCGGTTGAGTTGACGAGGACGGGCTCAGCATCAATCCCCAACTCCTTGAGCAGGGCAAGTAGCAGCGCGGTCTTTCCCTTGCAGTCCCCATAGCGGCGTTGCCAGGTCTCATCGGCTGAGGCTGGTGTCAGATTGCCGGTATTGAGTCCGACATAAATGTATCGGACGTCCTGCTGGATCAATTTCAGCGCCGCGCTTGCCCGATTCAACTGACCGGCGTTCGCAGCGGCGATGCGACTAGCCTCCCGTTTGATTGTAGAACCGGCGTTCAGCGTGGCCGCCTTCACAAAAAGGGGTGCAAATTGCCGAGATAACGCCGCCCAGTCAGCGAAGTCGGTGTATTCCACCACGCGTTGCCACCCAAAGCGCACCGGCGCGTCCTTCGGCGGCGAGAGGGCAGCAGGGTTGTCGAACCGGAAATCAACCATGTGATCGCCCTCTGACATGGCCGAGGCCATGTCAGCAGTCGTCTTAAGGTGAGGCTTGTGGCCTTCGTCCCAAATCAGCCCCAGGTGATATCGTCCGGGTGCCGGACTTGCCGCGAGGACGAGGAGGCCGGTTGCCTTGAGCCCGAGCGTGGGGTCGTTGCCAAAGGTGGTGAGATTTACCTCGAGTTCGTCTCCGACGCGCAGGTCCGGGACACGCAAAATCGCGGTCAGGTTGCCATTGATCATTGCGGCTTCCAGTTGGTCCTCGCGCCGCAGGATTTCGAAGGAAGATGTTTTCAAGACATCAATGACTTGGTCGTCGCGAAGGACCTTGATGTCGTGGACAATCGGCGCACCGGACCTTGGGTTCCAGGTGATCGAGATGTTGCCGAGGGGCAAGGCATTGGATTGGAGGATCTTGACGCGATAGCCGAAGTATTGCGCTTGTCCCTGATCGCCAAGATGAACTTCGACATCCTGCCGACGCATGAACAGAGGGCCGCTGGCGTTCTCCGGCACAGGTAATGGCGATGATGCTACGACCCAGGTCGGGGCGGGGGCACGGCGCACTTGTTCGGTCTGCGCGCAAGCTGAACTCCCGATGAGCAAAGACGCTAGAATTAGTCCTGAAATGCGCACAGCTTTCCCCCTAGGCCGGTGCATTGTGACGAGCCTTAGAGCCATTGCAAGTTGAGTTTGCCTCCTATGTTGCCGGACATGTTTCGAGGAGACGGCCGTTTGGTTCAGCGCTCGCCCTCCACTTTCCTCGACACGGAGGGAATGTCGTAGGCGGGAACGCGGCGGAGGCCATGAGCTTCCTTAGCGCAGGGACCTGACCGAGTTAAGGCGAGTCCTCAGCGGGTGAGTTCTGGTGGTGGGTGTTTGACGCGGGTGTGCTTGGCCGGAGTGTCTGGTTTGCGGGTGCCGAACGTCTGGTTCCTAGACTGGAGCCGACAGGACAAGCCGAGCCAATGCGAACATCAACGATCGCGAGGCCGACTGGCGCTCAGTTAGGGGCAGCCGCGCCGGGCTTCGGCTCTACGAGCGTCTCGCGAACAACCCTCACCAAGCCAGCGGGACCAACCTCGAACATCCTGCCGAGCATCTGGGGCCGACCGCAAAGCAGGTTGAGAATCTCCTCGCCCGCGGTTGCCGGTTTCGGGGTAAGCATCGTGGGAGTTGAAGCGCGAACCTCCTGGAGCTGGTTGCCGTCCGCCGAGAAGTAGGTGCGACGCACCAAGGCGATTGTGCTTGCCTTACAGTCGCTCTCCCAAAGCTCTTGAACCACGGAAACATTCTGAATTCGGAAACTGGGGTAGACCGCGTCGTCTGGCTCCTTCCACGCAATTGCGAAGCTAGCGCGGCTGGCATTCGGCTCGATCTGCTGCAGCGACTGCTGATCGAAGAAGAAGGCGCTCGTTTGGTCAGCATCTAGGCTTCGCCATTGGCCTGTTGATTGGGCGACCGACGCGGTCGGGTTTGAGAGTGCGAGAATGATCCCTGCTAGCCACAAATTCATCGAAGGTGTCCCCCTAGCCCATAATCTACCGGCGGTTCATTGAGTGTCGAGCAGGCAATGAGTTGAATTCTCGTGGTGCACTACCAGGACCGGAGTCGCTTTGATCGAGGGGGTCCGCGATCCTCCTCCTGTAACGTTCGGAGCGTCCTTTCGCGAGGCAGAGCAACAGTCCCAGGCCGCAACCAAGCCTTAGCCCTTACCCCCTAGTCTTCCTTGGTGCGCCGTTTGCGGAAGCTGGGGTTCAGCACTTGCTTGCGCAGGCGGATGGATTTGGGCGTCACTTCGACCAGTTCATCATCTTCGATATAGGCGATGGCCTGTTCCAGGGTCATGCGGCGGGGCGGGGTGAGGCGGACGGCCTCGTCCTTGCCTGAGGCGCGGATATTGTTGAGCGCCTTGGCCTTCATGGGGTTGACGTCGAGGTCGTCGGCGCGGGAGTTTTCGCCGATGATCATGCCTTGATAGGTCTTTTCGCCGCCGCCCACGAACATGGTGCCGCGATCTTCCAGGTTCCAGAGCGCGAAGGCTGCGGTTTCGCCGTCGGAATTGGAGACCAGCACGCCCTTACGGCCGGCATCAATGGGGCCCTTATAGGGCTCGTAGTGGCTGAACACGCGGTTGAGCACGCCTGAGCCACGGGTGTCGGTGAGGAATTCGCCCTGATAGCCGATCAGTGAGCGGGACGGCGACATCAGCGACAGGCGGGTCTTGCCGGC
>JANLPK010000209.1:0-9239 GCA_031367205.1 Alphaproteobacteria bacterium | reverse complement strand
GGAGACGAACACGCGATCGTCGCGGCTGATGGCGATGTTGTCTAGCGAACTGGAGAGCTGGGCGACCTTGGTCTTGGTGCCGGTCTTGATGTCGAGCGCGAACAGCTCGCCGCTCTCCGTGGCGATCACATAGAGCACGTTTTTGGAATTGAACTTGGCGGCGGCGGGGGTCTTGAAGCCGTCGGCGACCACGGTGACCGACCCCGTATCGGGGTTGATCTTGGCCACCTGGTTCTTGAACCACAGGGGACCGTAGAGCATGCCGTCCGGGCCCGGCGCGAAGCTGTTGAAGCCGCCGACCTGGCCGGTGATGGCGCGGGGCGGCTTGATGCCCTTGGGGTCCAGCTCCCACACCCCGTCACCGGCGAAGACCTGGCCAAGGAACAGGCGTTTGCCGTTGCGGCTGAAGGCGATGGAATTGGCGCCGGGCATATCCTTGGCCAACACGGTGACCGGGCCCTTGCCGATCCGACTGCGGACGAGGCCAGCGGAGATGGAGGTCCAGACCACCTGGCCGCCGGGACCGAAGGCCATGTCATCGGCCATGCCCTCAGGTGGACCCTGGATCACCCGAACCGCACCGGTGTCGACATTGACGCCGTAGAGGCTCTGACCGACGACGCTGCCGGCATAGAGCTCACCGGAGGGGGCGAACTTGATGCCGTGGACGCCCTTGAAGGCTGAGCCGGGGACGAGCTTGGTGAGGGTCTGAGATTGGGCCGGAGCAGCCGCAGAAACGGCAATTGTCATTGCCAAAAGTAGACCGACCTTACGCATTGAGTTCTCCCGTTTCCGTCTTTAGCGCGCAGCCAAGGTAGGCCTCCAATGGGATTTCACAACGGCTTTTGAATCGGCCCGGCAAGGGATAGGATGACCTCATTAGAATATCACTATTGCAGCTAGCTATTGGGTCGCCTGGGTCTGTGGCGGGCCGAGGGACCGTTTGAATATGCGTTGGCTATTTCTGGCAGCGGCTTTGACCGCGATGAGTTCACGCGCCTTGGCTGGTGAGCCTGCGGCAACTGGCGTAATTTCCTACCCCTCGTCCTACTTCGCCGAGGTCGGGCCGACGACGGCCTTTGACATGGTCCTGCGACTGCCCGGCTTCAGTTTCGACAAGGGCACGGTGCAGCGTGGGTTGGAGGGTTCGGGCGGCAATGTGCTGATCGACGGCGAGGTGCCGGTCGCCAAAAACGATACCCTCGATGAGACGCTAAAGCGCATTCCGGCGGGCAGTGTGCTGCGCGTGGATGTGATCCGGGGTGGTGCGCCTGGCATCGACATGCAGGGCCGCTCAGTCGTGGCCAATGTTGTGCGCAAGTCCGTCTCGGGATTTCGCGGTGCGGCCAGCCTGACGACGTGGCTGTTGACGGATCACCGAACCCTCAACGGACTGCGCACTGAGGGCCAATGGCGTTGGAACGGCAAGGTGCTGGAACTGTCCACCGTCCTGGGCAAGGGCCCCTTTGACCAACTGGGCGCTGGTCCCAGAATTCGGACGGCAGCCAATGGCACGCCCTTGATCCGGTCGCAGTTTGACGGTGAGGGTGGTGGACAGCGGGAATGGCTAACCGGGGCCTTTGAAACACCCCTGCAGGGCGGGCGGCTAAAGATCACGGCGGCCTATATGGCCAATCCTTCCTACAATGAGATCACCGACCGCCTCTCATTGCCTGGCGGCAAGGAGACTGAGTATGTCACCATCGACAAGCTGCAGATGGAGCTGGGTGGACGATATACCCGCAAGCTTGGCCAACGGAATTCAATAGAGGTCGTCGCCTTCCAGCAATGGAACAATGCTGACACCAAGGATGATTTCAACTCACCAGCTATCAGCCGGAAATTTGGGCTGGATAAGCGGGTTACCGAAACCGTCGGTCGGTTGCAGGTGCGTCGCACGCAGTCTCCAACCCTGACTCTGGAGGGGTTTGTTGAGGGCGCGTCCAATGCGCTGACCAGCAAGACGGGGTTGGTGCAGAACGGCACGGCTGTGCGACTGCCGGCGGCCAATGTTCGGGTCGAGGAATCCCGGGCTCAGGTTTCGGTTTCAGCCGGTTGGCGGCCGACGCCGCAATTCGGCTTGGACGTGGCGCTGCGCGAGGAGAGCTCGCAAGTCACATCCAGCGGCGATGTGGTGCTGCAGAATACCTATACCTTCGTCAAGCCGCGCTTGGCCGTCACCTGGTCGCCCGACCCAGCCGATCAACTCCGCTTTCGATATGAGCGCGAGGTCAGCCAGCTGAACTTTGATGACTTCATCTCATCGTCTTCGGTGGCCAGCACCGGGGCCGTGTTGGCCGGCAATCCGAACCTGTCGCCGCAGCAGGCCTGGGTCACTGAAATTGCCGCCGAACATCGGTTTTGGAAATCCGGCGTTGCCATTCTAACGGCGCGTCATTTCCAACTCACCGATGTGATCGACCGTGCGCCTGTGCTGGTCGGTGGGATCGCTAGGGCGGATGCGCCCGGCAATATCGGCGACGGCACCAAGGATGAGTTGAGCGCCAGCCTCGCCATCCCCTTGGCCAAGTTTGGTTTGCCGACGGCGCAGCTCAAGACCCAAGCCACCGTGCGCCGATCCGAAGTGACCGATCCCGCCACAGGCCTGAAGCGGGAGATTTCCATCCTGCATCCCAGCGAATGGGAAGCTCACTTTACCCAGGACCTGCCGCAGTGGAAATCCAATTGGGGCATTGATGCGGTCGGCCAATTCCGCGAACGGGCCTTCCGCTACAATGAGATCGAGACCCTGAAGATCGGGACCTGGATTGTCGCCTTCATTGAATACAAGCCCAAGCCCGACCTGACCCTGCGCGTCGAGGCGCAGAATCTCGGGGCGCGGGATACGCGGCGTATCCGCGAGGTCTCCAACGGCAGTCGCGGGTTGAAGAGTTTCAACTATGTGGACTTCCGGGACTTGGAATACGGACCCGCACTACAGATCCGTCTTCGCAAGGCGCTCTAAGTCAGGTCGCGCGTTTTGATCCGAAAACCGGTTCCCACTTTTCGGAACGCGCTTTGAGTTAGGGTTTGGGAGCTACCCGCCAGACGATGTTGCCGACATCGTCGGCGACCAGCAGGCCACCGGCCTTATCGACCACTACGCCGGCGGGACGACCGCGCGCCTCACCCTTGTCATTGAGGAAGCCTGAGAGGAAGACTTCGGGCTTGTTGACGGGCTTGCCCCCGGCGAACGGCACGAAGACAACGCGGTAGCCGTTCAACGGCTTGCGGTTCCAAGACCCATGTTGGCCGATGAAGACACCGCCGTGATAGGGCGCTGGGAACAGTTCAGACTTGTAGAAGGCCAGGCCCAGCGAGGCCGTGTGCGGGCCCAAGGCGAAGTCCGGCGCAATGGCTTTGGCCACCAAATCCGGGTTCTGCGGCTGGATGCGGACATCGACGTGCTGGCCGTAATAGCTGTAGGGCCAGCCATAGAAGGCCCCGTCTTTCACGCTGGTCATGTAGTCTGGAACGATGTCGGGGCCGATCTCATCGCGCTCATTGACGGCGGTCCACAGCGCGCCGGTGACCGGCTCATAGTCGAGGCCGTTGGGATTGCGGATGCCGGTGGCGAAGGGGCGGCTAGGTCCTGCAGGCAGAGTGAATTCGGTGATTTCTGCGCGACCGGCCTCGGCGGCCATGCCGTTCTCGCCGACATTGGAATTGGACCCGACGGTGGCGTAGAGCTTAGTGCCGTCGGGGCTGGCAATGATGTTCTTGGTCCAGTGGTGGTTGATCGGAGCACCCGGCAAGTCGAATACATGAGTGCCGGAGCCTGCGAGCTCGGTTTGGCCTTCCTTATAGGAAAAGCTGACAATGGCGTTGTCGGCGGCGACGTAGAGGGTCTCTCCCACCAGCGCCATGCCGAAGGGACGTTTGATGCCCTTGGCGAAGTCGGTCTTGGTTTCGGCCACGCCGTCACCATCGGCATCGCGCAGCAGGATGATCTTGTTGGGGCTCTTGGTGGCGGCCCCGGCATTCTTCATCAGAATGCTGGCGGCGAACCCGCGAAGTCCTTTTGGCTTACCGGCTTCAGACGAGGACTCCGCGACCAGGATGTCGCCATTTGGCAAGACATAGAGCCAGCGCGGATGATCCAGTCCTTCCGCCAGCCTTGTAACGGTGAAACCTTCGGGGGCCTTGGGGGTCTCGCCTGTTGCCCAGCCCACCACCTTGGCGATCCCAACCTGTGGGACCTTAGTTGCCTTGGGCGCTGCCAGATTGGGATTGGGGCCAAAGCCCACCAGGGGATCGCTGGACCCCATGGTTCCGCCGCAGCCGCCGAGCGATAGGGCGGCCAGTCCGGCAGCCATCAATTGAAGTCGCATCTTTGATCCTTGGGTGAGTCGTGGTGGCGCGGTGCATTTGCCTATGGCGAGGGCGTGGTTTCAAGCCCCAGGCCTGGCTGGTTGACGCCGTGGCGCGTTGCATTGAAGGTCAAGCTCGGCCGGGCAGAAGCTCCGGCGACATTAGGGAGCTAAAAATGAGCCAAGAACTTACCCTGCTGGCCTATTCGGTCGCGCTCTTGCTGGTGCTGGTGTTTGTCCAGGCCTTTGCGGGCATTCGGGCCATGGGCCTGCAGCCTCTAGCGGATTCGCGGGATGGATTACCCGCTGCCACGGGTTTCCACGCCCGCGCGGGGCGTTGTGTGGACAATCATCGCGAGGGGCTAACTCTATTTGCGCCGCTCATTCTGATTGCGGCCGTGAGCAATGTCTCAAGTCCGATGACGGTCTTGGGCGCTCAGTTGTTTTTCTATAGTCGCGTGCTGCACGCGGTTCTTTATCTGGCCGGCGTTCCGAAAATTCGGCCCCTGCCATGGTTTGTCGGGATCGTCGGCACGCTGATGATCCTGTTAGCTCTGTTGCATGTGATCTAGTCGGCAGAGGGGACGGAACCGGGGTGACCCGCCTCCGTCCTTCTCAATTTGATTAGCCGTTGACGGCGTCCTTCAGGCTCTTGGCCGGTTGGAAGGCGATCTTCTTGGAGGCTGCGATTTGGATCGCGGCACCGGTCGAGGGATTGCGGCCCGTGCGGGCCGGCTTGGCCTGGACCTTGAACTTGCCGAAGCCGGGGATGGAGACTTCGCTGCCCTTGACGGCGGCGTCGCGGATGGCCCCGAAAACGGAGTCAACGATGGCCTTGGCTTGCGCCTTGGTCAGCTTGGAGTCGGAGGCCGCAACCTGATCGACGAGGTCGGAAATGGACATGGAGTGCCTTTCAATAGGGAATCGGTAGGGTGACCCTGCCAATTGCGGGACGCGCTGTCACCTGTTCAACGGGCTAGAAATGCCGTCCGACGGGGCTTTTTGGGCGAATTCCGTGGAAAATGGCCGGCTGGGGGAAGCTTTAGGCGCTGGCTAAGGCGCTTTGGAACAGAATTGCACCATCCGCAGAGCCAAGTTCCGCCTCAAACGCCCGGTCCGGGTGGGGCATCAGGCCCAGGACATTGCCCTTTTCGTTGATGATTCCCGCAATGTCTGCCGTGGAACCATTGGGGTTTTCGCGGTACCGAAAGATCACTTGGCCCTCGCCTTCGATCCGCGCCAAGGTCTCAGAGTCGGCGAAATAATTGCCCTCGCCGTTGCCCACGGTCATGGTCACCTGACGGCGGTCACCGTAGCCGGCGGTGAACCGGGTCTGAGAATTCGCGATATCCAAATCCACAGCCTTGCATACATATTTTAGCTGCTCATTGCGGAGCAGAGCTCCGGGCAGCAGACCCGCTTCGCAAAGGACTTGAAAGCCGTTGCAGATGCCGACAGTGGCGACGCCGCGGATGGCGGCAGCCTTAACCTCGGCCATCACCGGTGATAGTGCGGCCATGGCCCCGCAGCGCAGATAATCGCCATAGGAAAATCCGCCCGGCAAAACGATCAGATCTAAACCGGCGGGCAGGGCCGTGTCGCCGTGCCAGACCATCTCGACCGCAGCGCCCGTAGAGCGCTCAATCGCGACCTTGCAATCGCGGTCGCAGTTAGACCCAGGGAAGACGATGACAGCGGCTTTCATGGGTTGGTGATTAATCCGCGTCGGTGGAAATGGCCAGAGCGAGAGGCGCAATCAATCCGGCAATCAAAGCTTTCGCGCTTGGCCTCAGCGACACCGACATCATCAAAGACGAAAAAGCCCCGGTTTCGCAACCGGGGCTCTTGTGTCGCCCACAAGGCGGCAAGGTTCGTGGAATTTCGGCTTGCTAGGCTGAAACCTGGCTGCGCCGACGACGCAGGGTCACGCCGATTGCGCCAAATCCCAAGATCATCAAAGCCCAGGAGGCCGGCTCAGGCGCTCCAATTTGAATATCTTGCGACGCGAAGGTCCAATTCTCGTAGCGAGAATTCGGATCAAGCGCGGCAAAGGAAATGAAATTCCCGTTAATATCCCACTTGGACACGCGGTGGAATGCCTCGTCGGAGGTGTAGAAATTGACACCATTGAAGGCAATGCCATTTGAGCCAAACAGCGACTGGCCATTGATCGCCGGGTTGATGAAAGCCGATGTCACCAAGGTCAGTGCCCCATTTCCCCCTGGGATCGAATAGAGGTCGTAGGGTCCGGTCTGGTCGCCGCGATTGGTGACCACCATATTGCCGAAGACTACGGAGCCATCACGATAGGCACTTGCTGCACTCGGGAACGCATGCGAGCCGAGGAAGGTGCCGCTGGTGCTGTATTCTTGCAGCGCGCCGGAGTTGCCGTCCGCAAACCAAAGATTTCCGGATGCATCCGTGGTGATGCCATTGGTGAGACCCGCCGTACCGCTGATCGAAAATGCAACGCCACCAGACGCATGTGTGATCATGTCGACAGTGTAGATTTGGGTGTCACCGAGCAGCGTGTAGTAACCGGTATTTCCGACGAACGCGATGGAGGCTGCACTACCGGCACCAAATGGAATGGCAAAAGAGTCGACGACGGCTCCTGTGTCACCGTTCAATTTCTGGATTGTCTGGAATTGGTTGACGGCCCAAAAGAATGAGTCAGCGTAGGCGCTCGTCGCGCCGACTGTAGAGATCGCGACAATTGCCGCAAGGGCGGCTCTTAGATGGAAAGTTCTCATTGTAGTAGTCCCCACGTGTGAAGTGATCTTGGACAAAACTCGCCAAACTCAGCGAGGGAAGCGCCGCCTACAAACGGCATTCGCGAAAAGTTAACTATATCTTAAATTGAATTCAAATCACATTTTGCGTGACGAATAATGATTCGCGGCGAAGTCAAGAATTCAAACGTCGCCATTCTCTCCATTCGCCTTGACGGATTATTCGGAATGCAAGCTATCGACGCACGTGAGTCAGGACTTGGAGGTAGTCGAGGAGTTTCCGGTAGCCCGCCTTGTCGCCATAGGGGCAGCCTTTCTGGACCATGCCCTTGGGAGTCGCAAACTGCGCAATGACGGCAGGATGGCCTGCGCCGCCCTCCAGAGTGACGACGTACGACGCATTGCCCGTGGGTGTGTTGAAGTAGTGGTAGGGCTCGCCGGGCGTATTGGCCAACCTGATCCCCGGCAGGGCCGCTATTCTGCTGGCCAGGACCTCATAGCCCAAGGCACAGTCCAGCTGGAGTGGCGGGGGTTGAGGCGGTGATTTTGGCGCGCAGGCGGAAAGATGGAGCGCGCTCCCGATCAACAGGAGCGTGGCGAGTTTCACGCCAGCTCCACCCGGTAGCTCTCGATTACCGTGTTGGCCAGAAGCTTGTCGCACATGGCTTTGACCTCGCTGCCGGCGGCGGCTGGATCCGTAGCGGCGAGATCGAACTCGATGGTTCTGCCGACCCGAACCCCGCTGACCCCGCTCCAGCCGAGGCCATGTAGGGCGTTTTCGACAGCCTTGCCCTGAACGTCGAGCACGCCGGGCTTGAGAAATACATGAACCTTGGCGCGCACTAGTGCAGTCCTCCTTGGATAACCGTGGGCATCTCTTTCATGATGCCCAGCCGCCGAGCGACCTCGGTATAGCTCTCGATCACATCGCCCAAATCGCGGCGGATTCGGTCTTTGTCCAGCTTCTCATGGGATAGTGCGTCCCAGAGGCGGCAGCTGTCTGGGCTGATCTCGTCGGCCAGGATGATCCGCGAAAACTCGTTTTCCCAAAGCCGCCCGAACTCCACCTTGAAATCGATCAGGGTGATCCCCACGGCCCCAAAAGCTCCGCAGAGGAAGTCGTTTATCCGCAGCGACAAGGCCATCATGTCATCGATCTCTTGGGTATTTGCCCAGTTGAAGGCGGTGATGTGTTCCTCGGTGACCATCGGGTTAGAGAGCTTGTCGTCCTTCAGGTAGAACTCAATGATTGAGCGCGGCAGGGCTTGGCCTTCGGGCAGACCGAAGCGTTGCGACAATGACCCGGCGGCGGCATTGCGCACTCTGACCTGAAGCGGGATGATCTCAAGCTCTTTGATCAGCTGCTCGCGCAGGTTCAGCCGCTTGATGAAATGGTTCTGAACCCCAATGGAGTTCAGGCGGATCATGAAGTATTCACTGATCCGATTGTTGATAACGCCCTTGCCCTCAAGGGTCTTTTTATCATTTGAAGTCAAAGGGTTAGTGTCGTCTTTGAAGTATTGGATAAGGGTGCCGGGTTCCGGGCCCTCATAGAGAATCTTGGCTTTACCCTCATATATTTTTTTCCGACGGGTCGTCATTTACGCCTTCTCCAGCAAGCGAGGGCTAGGTCGGCACCGAAAACAAAAACGCGCGCTCCGTTCCGATGCGCGCGACTGTGGCTGCCCGACCTCTCGCTCTATCCGAGGCTGACCGGAAAATAGCCGAAGCCTCGCCAACACGCAAACCCGCAACCCGGCGAGCTTGGCTTTTGATTGCAGCCCAGCGCTGCCCAGGATAGAGAACCCCCCGACGCGTTTTTCCGGAGACCCCATGACGACCTTCAACGATCGCGAGCGCGGCTTTGAGAGCAAGTTCGCCCTAGATCAGGAACAGGAATTCAAAGCCGGTGCTCGCCGTAACAAGCTGCTGGGCCATTGGGCGGCGGGTTTAATGGGGCTGAGCGCGGGCCATGTGGATGAATATGCCAAGGCCGTTGTGAAGTCAGACTTCGAGCTTCCGGGTGACGACGACGTGCTGCGCAAGGTCTTCGAAGACCTGAAGGGCTCCGGCGTTGCCATCGCCGAGGGTGATGTCCGGATGAAGATGGACGAACTGCTGGCCCAGGCGCGCGAGCAGATTAAGAACGGCGACTAACTCGCCCTCTACGCGAAGTTGGTTTGCCGGGCCCCAAGTT
>JANLPK010000201.1:0-1568 GCA_031367205.1 Alphaproteobacteria bacterium | reverse complement strand
CAGGAATGTCGCTGGTATCGATCTGATCGTCGGGAAGCTCGGACAGAGCCTTCATCCGCGCGCGATCCGCATCGGTCCGTTTGGGAAGGGTCGCCAAGGTGTAACTAACCATTTTCGTACTCATATTTCCGCCTCTCTGGTCGTGTCGCTCGCCTTGCCGAGATAATCCGGATCACCTCACCACCTTCATCATCGCGATAGGTGTGCACCACGATGATCAGCGCAAAGCCGTCTACCACGCCAAAAGATCTCCAACGCTCTTCGCCATTCTCGAATGCATCGAATGTGATCTGGTGAAATGGATCGCGAAAGACCTCCGCCGCATCTTCGAAATTGACCCCGTGCTTGAGAATGTTCGCGCGGTTCTTCGCCGGATCCCACTCGAAGCGCGGTTCAGTCATTTGCGGAATATAATTATATTGGGATAATTATTCAAGCCTGCTCTTAACCGTCAAACTCCCAGCCACGGTCTCCCAATAGCCCAGCAAATCAACCGCGTAGCTCGGGGCCACATAGACGTCGGCTTGGGTCTCGCTCACCACGTCGATGCGGATGGCGATGTGCTCCACCACCGTGCCGGCCACGCAGCCTGGTGCGAAGGTGGGGTCTTCGGCGTCGAACACGCCGCCATGGGTGAGGAGGATACGCCAGTCGGGGCCCCGCAGGGAGCAGCGCACGGCGGCTCCGGAGATGTCAGTGACCGCGCCATCATGCCCGACAATATCGGTCAACTTGGCCAACAGGTCCGGCAAGCCAGCCATGGGTGCGGCGATCATCCAGGCCTTGGGTTCGCGCCAGATGATCCGCAGATCACCCGATGAGATAGACCGGCTGGCAGCAGGCAGGGAAGTTCCGAAGGCCGCTTCGAAGCGCTTGCTCACATCCGCGACCTCGCCCCAAAGCTCCAGTCGGAGCAGGGCTTGTCGGGGCTCTAGGTGAAAGCGTTGAGTGTCAGTCACGGTAGCGCGCCCCATCTGGGTCATAGAAAACCGGGCTCACCACCCGCACGCGGGCCATGCCGCCCCGGGTCGGCGACCAGGCCATCAAGTCTTCGCCCATATGCTCCCCGCCATCGCGCAGGAGGCCCAGGGCTACATAGCCATCGCCCACCACACGCTGGCCAGCGCCGGTCACATGGCCCTGAGGTTGGTCGGGCATACCCGGCACCAACATCGAACCTTCCGGGATCGGACGATCCGACTCCAGTCCCACCAATTGTAAGCGACCTTGTGGGGTCTGCAGGGCCGGACGTAGTAGGGCGGGAGCGCCAACAAACGGTGCCGCCGGGTTCAGCATGCGGTGCAGACCCAAGTCATGCGGCGTTGTGCGCCCGTCGATCTCGCCGCCGACCACCACGTGACCCTTTTCGATGCGCAGGATCTCCAGTGCCTCCAGGCCGTAGGCGCAGCCGCTGTGGTCGGCCCCATGCGTGGCGACAGCCTGCCAGACGGGCGCGATCTCGTGACCCGCGGCATAGATCTCAAAGGCCCGCTCGCCGGAATAGCTAGCCGCCAGGATCAGTACCGGCACACCTGCGATCTCTCCTCGGGCCACCGACATGTGCCGGG
>JANLPK010000171.1:0-3925 GCA_031367205.1 Alphaproteobacteria bacterium | reverse complement strand
ATCGAGCCCTTGGCCGATAAGCTTGGGGCCGCCGTTGGCGCCTCCCGCGCTGCAGTCGATGCAGGCTACGCCCCCAACGATTATCAGGTCGGCCAAACCGGCAAGGTGGTCGCCCCTGAGCTCTATGTCGCCATCGGTATTTCCGGGGCCATCCAGCATCTGGCCGGGATGAAAGACTCCAAGGTCATCGTGGCCATCAACAAAGACGGCGACGCCCCGATCTTCCAGGTCGCCGATTTTGGACTGGTGGCGGATTATAAGGTTGCCGTACCCGAGCTGATGGCCGCGCTGGCGGCTGCTGGGAAGTAGGTCTGGTCAAAATCCTCCCCCAGCGCCGCAGGCGCGGTTTGGGGGAGGGGAACCACGAAGTGGTGGAGGGGGCTGAAGCCCGCAGACTTCGGTCGCTGAACCTCAGTCAAGATTGACCAGGAACCCACACGAAAACCAGGGGGATCGGTCTGCTCAGGGATCGAAGATTGCTGTCGTGGTAGTATGATGCCGTAATGTTCCGCCTGTTAGACACTGTGATCCTGCGGTCTGACCACCCCAGCCTTGGCATTGCTCCGGGCCAGGTGGGTGCAGTTGTGCTCGTCCATGACGATTTGAACTATGAAGTCGAGTTTGTTGGGGAGGAAGGTCAGCCGCCCGCACTGGTGACCGTTCAGGAGGGTGATCTTGCTGCCTGGGGGCGGCAGGCATGAAATCAAGGGATAGCCGTACCAAGATTGCATTTTCCCTACCCGAGGCTGAGGGATCGATCTACGAGACCGAGCTCCTATGGGCCCTGGCTCTGCCGAACGGTCGATATGTGATCGATAACTCTCCATTTTCAGCGTTTGGAATCAGTTGGATGGATGAAGTGCGCGCTGAAACCGAAGATGGAGTGCTGAAATTCCGATGCGTGACAGCGCGGGGAAAGCACTCAACCTACAGGGTAAGGCTTCCGGAGCGCTGTGGTCACGAATATTTTCTACGCCACTGGTCGGCACTGTCTGAATTGGGATGCACGTTCGAAGGCTCAAGTGGCACTCAACGCGTCTACGCAATTGACGTTCCTCGGCCACAAGAGGTGTCAGCAGTATACGACATACTTCAGAAATATGAGGTTGAGGGCGTGTGGGAGTTTGAGGAAGCCCACTTCTACAACCCCATGGAACATCTAGCTTGAGCGATTCAAGGCGGCGGTCAGGGAACCACCTCATCCAGGCGCGCAATAGCGCTGATACTGGCCGAAGGCGCGGCCTTGGCCGTTTCCAGATCGTAGCGGGTCTGCAGGTTCATCCAGAACTGCGCCGAGGGACCAAATAGCCTCTCTAGGCGCAGCGCCGTGTCGGCCGTGATCGAGGTTTGACCCCGCACAAGCTTCTCAATCCGAGGCCGGGCAATCTGCATCCGAACCGCCACCCGCCCGGCGGTGAGACCATGCGGCTTGATAAACTCCTCCAGCAGGATTTCACCCGGATGGACTGGGGATAGCGGATCTGGCGTCATGGCGGGGTCCTCTGGCATTAGTGATAGTCGACAAACTCAACCTGCGTCGGCCCGGACGGGGTCCAGACAAACACCAACCGAAACTGATCATTCACGCGGATCGAGAATTGACCACGTCGATCTCCCGACAATGCCTCCAAGCGGTTGCCGGGCGGAAAGCGAAGCTCATCCACCGCGACGGCGGCATTCAACATCTCAAGCTTGCGCTTTGCCGACCGGATCAAGTCTGCCGGAAACCGTTTACCCGGAGCCACACCGTCAAAGATCGCGCGGGCTCGGTCGTCCTTGAAGCTCTGGATGGCCATGATCGTGTCTTGCGATGATGGAAAGATTGTATCGCAACGAGATACGTTTAGTCAACGAAATTGTATCGAGAACGGATACGTTCGAATTCTTGCCTGCACCTTCCTTGCCACCATTCGTTACCCCGTGCCCAGAGCTCGTCCGCACACGTTTCAACAGTCTCGCTTTTTTGATTGCATTCAAGTGCATCGAATGATACCCGATATTTCATTGCACTCTGATGTAGTTAATTAGACATCGAAAGGAACACGCGATGACTGGGACCACCGCAAACACGGAAGAGAGCTATTATGTGCTTGGAGAGACGCTGCGCCCGATGCTGACCAATGCCATGGGATCAGCAGTCGAGATCTTCGACACCAAAGGTCCGGCTGAAGCCGGTCCGCCGCCACACGCCCATCCCTGGGAAGAAATATATGTGATCCTCTCGGGAGAACTGGATGTCACGGTCGCCGGTAAGACTACGCGGTTGCTACCGGGCGGTTTCGCCCATGTGCCCGCCAACACACCGCACGCCTACCGCAATGTCACAGACGCTCATTTCCTCACCATCGTGACCAAGGGCAATGCGGCCAAGTTCTTCAAAAAGGTGTCCGCTGAGATTGGAATGGACCCGCCCGATATTGCCGGGGTCCTGCGCGTCGGGGCCGACCACGGAATCACATTCCTCACATGAACGCGCCGCGCCGCTATGTCAGCCCCAAGCGCGAGGCCCAGGTGGCGGCCACCCGAGGTGCCATCCTTGAGGCCTTTGCCGAGCAGCTGTCAGAGCCGGGGCGAGACAGGCTCTCGCCCAGCGAAGCTGCTGTGCACGCTGGTGTTTCGCTGCGAACGGTTCACGTCCATTTTCCCAATGAGGCCAGTCAGATTGCGGCTCTCGGCGAATGGTTCGACAACGTCCTCTATCCGCAGGGCGTGGTCTTGGCATCGGGGCCGGATGATCTGCCACGCTACTTCCACGACATTCATGAAATGGCGTTGAAGCATCCCTTCAGCCGTGCGCTCCTGACGGACAAAGCCTTGTGGCGCGAGATACGCCAGCGTCGACGCATTAAGCGCCTCGATGCCATTCACAACGCCGTCGCGGCGATTGGTGCGCCGCCTGACGCAACTGCCGATGCCACAGCCATGCTGCTCAGTCTGTCGGGTGCCGACGCCTCCTGGCCGCTGCACGACCATGGTTTGCCGATTGAACGCATCCCCGATGTGATCGCAAACACCGTTGAACTGATCGTCAATCAACTCCGCGCGAAAGTAAGGGGGTAGTTACCCGCTCTTGGAGGATCATCTTTTTGCCAAACTGAGTGAAATTATCCTTTGATATTTCTTATGTTTTAGACATATTCTACGTATCCCACGGAAAATCAGGAGCCGCGAAGTGAACGATCTGGTCAGGGTTCCGGCGGCAGAGTTCCAGAAGAATGTCGGTCACTACGGCGAAGTTTCGCTTCAGCGGCCCGTGATCGTCACCCGAAATGGTCGCGACCGGAACGTCTATATCTCCAATGAGGAGTATCTGCGGCTCAAGCGGCGTGACCGGGAGGTGTTGGGCCTCGACGACTTTGGCGAGGATGATCTTGCGGCTCTCCGCGCCACCAAATCACCCCGTGCGGCAGCCAAGTTCAACAGTGAGCTTCCCTAGGTAGGCGTGGCCTTCCCCACTCCACAGCCTGGCCTTGTCATCCGCTACGCGTTCCTATGGCGGCAGGACGCCGCGCGCGGGCAGGAGGAGGGCGACAAGGACCGGCCCTGCGCTGTCATATTGACCACCCGGACCAAGCATGGCGACACGGTTGTGACTGTGCTCCCGATCACCCACACCCCGCCGCGAAATCTCGATCTCGCGGTCGAGATCCCTGCTTCGACCAAGGCGCGACTTGGCCTAGATGATGACCGATCCTGGATCGTGGTTACCGATGCCAATAGGTTTATCTGGCCAGGCCCAGACCTGAGACCTCGCAAACCCGGAGACACCCGCTCCGTCGCCTAGGGCCTCCTGCCAACCAAGCTCTTCGACGAGCTCCGAGACAAGCTGATTAGGGCAATTGAGGCTCGGCTAACCGCGACGGTGCCACGGACGCCTTAGCTATACTCTTCCAACTCGGGGCACCAAACCGCGACCTTCGCGCCA
>JANLPK010000168.1:0-3535 GCA_031367205.1 Alphaproteobacteria bacterium | reverse complement strand
GGAAAAGCGGATTGTCAGCGGCGTGGCCTATAGCCGCGATGAGGCCAAGATCAGCCTGTTTGGCCTGCCCGACCACCCCGGTGTGTCATCGGAGATCTTTGGAGCCTTGGCCGATGCCAATGTGAATGTGGACATGATCGTCCAGAGCCACGCGCGCACCGCCGACACCGCCAATATGGAATTCACCGTCGGCAAGCGCGACGCTGCCCGCACAGTGGAGATCATCCAGGCGGCCAAGGCCAAGATCGGCTTCGACGACATTGCGGTAAACGAAGACGTCTCCAAGGTCTCAGTGATCGGGGTCGGCATGCGCAGCCACACCGGCGTGGCCAAGACCATGTTCAGTGCCCTGGCCGAAAAGGGCGTCAATATCCAGGTGATCTCGACCAGCGAAATCAAGATCAGCGTGCTGATCGATGCGGCCTATACCGAGCTGGCCGTGCGGGCCCTGCACGCGGCCTATGGATTAGATCAGCTTTAGGCGTCTGTCGCAGCATAGCGCCGATCGCCGATCCGCCAGGCGGCCCAGACACCCAACAGGGTAATGGGGATCACGGCGACAAACACCCAGACTCCGGCCTCGCGCGCCACCTGCGGCGTCAGGCCCTGGGATAGTCCAACCAGATTGGCCGCCACTGCGGCGATGGCCGCGCCGGCAGCGGCCCCCGTTGTGCGCACCGGTGCGGCCGCGCCTTGGGCCCGCTCTTGATTCTTGAGTGAAGCCAGAATCCGCTGCGCCATAAAGGCCCAGAAGAGACCAAACCCTGCTCCCAGGAGTATTCCCGCGATCACCACGCCCACCACCGAGCCGATGGGGAAAACAAAGGCGCTGAGCAAGATCCCCGCCAAGGCGCAAATCGCCCCGAAGCGGATCATTCGCCCGGGCCAAACCCCGGAAAGATTGGTGACCAATAGGCCCGCCGTGGTCCAGGCCACCGCCTCGACGGCGATGACATAGCCGGCACTCAAGGCCTTCATCCCGGCCAGAGACTGCAAAAGCATCGGCCCGTAGACCGAATAGCCCATCGAAGCTGCGGTAAGCAGAAACTGGGCCGCAAACCCTACACCGGCGGCGGACTTAAGGTCCCCCGCCGAGCGCGGCATGAGACGAACATCGCGGCGCCCGTCGAGCCACACCGTGCCGACCAGGAGCCCTAGTCCGAGCAAAGTCAGCCCCGCCGAGAGCCAGAGGCTCGAGGCGATATCAGCAACGCCGATGGCTCCTACGCCCAGTGCAATGATACCTAGTTGCGGCCATGCAGTGCGGGTATCAGCCTGGCCGTTCTCACCGCGCGGCAACATGAAGAGCGCCGCAAATCCGACCGCTACGCCTTGGATGGCGAAGGACCAGAACGCCCAACGCCAGATGCCGGCGTCAGCGAAGACTCCGCCGATCAGCGGACCGATCAAGCTGGCAATGCCCCAGACGGCGGTGATCGCCGCATAGACCTTGGGCAGGGTGCGGTCGGGAAACATCAGGCCGATGGCCACCGAACAGAAACCCACCACCCAGCCGCCGCCGATGCCCTGCAGCACCCGGCCGATCAGGAAGGTGGTAATGTCTGGGCCCATGGCGCTCATCACGCAGCCCAGGGCGTAGAGGATTGCCGCAGCGAAGGTGGCTCGGCGCAGGCCGAACTTCTCCGCCAATAGCGCCGCGCTGGCCCCCGACATCACCGAACCCAACAGATAACCCGCCGTGGCCCAGCCGAAATAGGCATATCCACCCAGCGCCTTGCCGACGCTGGGCATGATGGTGGCGGTGACCAGACTGTCAGCCGCGCTGATCCAGACGCCTAAGCAAATCAGGATGAACCGCGCAGCGCGTCCCTCCGACAGGACATCGGCCCAGCTGCCGGCTTTGGGGGAACTCACTGGTTTACTTTGCCCTCGCCGCGCCGGGCATCGGGAAGTCCGGCGAATAGTGGATCGCGGTCCCGGCGCTGATGTACCAGGAGATCATCAACGCGCAGATTAGGGCACCCGGCACCGCACTGTTGGTCCTACGGTAGGTGAAGATCGCAATGGCCCCAACGACCGCCAGCAACGGCACGAACTGGATCGCAATGATCACGTTCAGCGGCTCCTTAGGCGAGAGCAGGGTCCCGGTGGTGAAGAGGCTGGCATACTGCACAGCAAGTAGCACAGCAAAGCCACCGGCCATGGCCAGGGCAGCATAGGCGATTTGGGCGAACTCACCCTCTCCCTTCAAAGGCAGTTTGGACACCAGAGCCCTTATAGCCACTAGGAAGAACAGAGCCCACGGCACCAGATAGGCCGCGAAGATCGCCGCGTGCGGACCATCTAACGGTTTCAACCCGAGCACCCAGAAGCGGTAGTCGGTCTTGAACACCGCATCGACGACGGCAAGCGAGAGGTAGCCCACCCCGACTGTGCCTACTGCGATTGCGGCGGCACGCGGCCAATCGGTCTTGGCCAGGTTGGGCTTGGCGCTGCGCATGACCAGACCAAGCAGCAACGTCACCCCGGCATTGAGCAAGGCCCAGACCACCAGCTGATTCTGCACACTCTGTGGGAAGACCGCCATCGGACGGAACAGAGCCCCCAACTTCATGAACAGGAAGAAGGTCAGGGCCGGAATGGCGGCGGTCAGGGCCAACGAGAGCCACCAGTTAGGTCCGCGCCGATCTGCCACCGGCTCCGAAGACTGTGCGAGGGGGGCCAAGGCCTTGGTCGAAAGCAAGAGTTGGAAGCTGCCCAACATCAAGATCACGAAGCCGATGAAGGCGACCAGCGTACCGACTTCTTTCCACATCCAGATTTGGTCCAGCGGGTCGCGCGGAGCCGATGCGCCGGTCAGGGTGCGTTGAAACCAATCCACCGCGTGGCCGATGCCGGCGCGCGAGAAGTGCTCCCAAGGGTGGGTGACGGGTGGATTGAACAGCACCCGCGCGGCACCCTGGCCGACATCGCCGTAGACCTTGCCCGGTGCCACCGGGAAACCCACACCAAACAGGCTCAGCAATCGGGGAGCCTCAGCGATCATCGAGCCCTTCGGCACCTGCCACATCAGGCCGGCGAACTCGTCGAACTGACCAAACACCACCGCCAGATTGCGCGGATAGGTGGGTGTGCCCGGCGCGGGCGGACCGAACAGCCCGATGGTTGAGCCCTCCAAGACCATGGACCGATAGCCGTTCGGCTGCGCCACGGCAGCGGCCAGAACCGGGGCACCGCCCATGCTGTGTCCCTCAAGGCCGATATTGCGCGGGTCCACGAAGGGCCGGTTCTGCAGATAGGTCAGGGCCGCCGGGCCACCGAAATCATCAGCCCCGACATTGCCGGTGGAGTTGCCGTGGCCGGTCATGTCCATAGCCAGAACCACATAGCCGCGCCGCGCCAGCTCGATGGCAAACGGGCTCTGCATCTCGCGCGTATTGATGTAGCCGTGGCTGATCAGGACGGCAGGTGCCGGATGGGCCGCATCCACACCGCGCGGCACATAGAGCAGACCCGAAAGGGTCACGCCCTTGGGGGCCGGGAATCTGACGTCCGTGACGGTGGTGCCGCCCGC
>JANLPK010000158.1:0-10149 GCA_031367205.1 Alphaproteobacteria bacterium | reverse complement strand
CCTTGGCCGACATCCGCAGATCGTTCAGTTCATCCTGAGGGTTCAGGCCGAAGGACGACTGTGCCCTGGTTTTGGTCTCGCTCATCTGGTGGCTCCCATCACTTGGTTTGATTTTCAGGCAAGCGTTGCGGCTAGCCGACGTTGGCAAATAGCTTTGGCCCATCTGGCAGAAAAATCAAACAAGCGTTTCAATCGAGCGGGCAATTCCCGCCTACACGCCGTTCTGGAGCCAAGCTGGAATGTCACGCTTGGCATGCAAGACGCGCCAGCCCTCGATATGGTCAGGGCGCTCCACATAGAAGACCAGATAGGGGAAGCGTCTCAAGAGAATGCTGCGCAACCCGGAGAGTTCCAATCCTTGACCACAGTGCCCCGATCCGGCGGCGGGCCGGCGCCGGACACGATCATATCCGGCTTCAACCGCATCAATGAATCTAAGCGCTACGGCATTGCTCGCCTCAGAAAGGTGGTAGGCAATCGCGTCGTCAACATCTATGCGGGCGGTGGCGCGAAGCCGGGAGGACTTGTTGCTTATACCGCCTCATGCGCCCGCACCTGTCGCTTCAGATCCTCTGGACACCAACTAGACTCTTCGGGGAGTGAGCATTGAAAATGTTTTTGGTGCGGCACTGTCAGTCGACCGGCGGCTTGCCGGAATCAGCTCTGACGGAGAGAGGACATACAGCTGCGGCGCACCTAGCAGATCAATTCATGCCGCTCCGTCCCGATGCGATCTATGCGAGCCCCTATGCACGAGCGGTGTTGACTGTTTCCCCGTTGGCGACACGGCTGCAAACCGCAGTTAACATCGACGATCGGCTTCGTGAGCGTGTCCGTTCAACGGGGGAAATCGAAGATATTGAAGATTATCTCCACCGCTCATTCGATGACGAGAACTACCGGGCAGCGGGAGGCGAAAGCCTGAAGGAAGCTGAGGAAAGAGCGCTAGCGGCGCTGGCCGATATCCGCAGGGCGGGACATCGCTGTGCTGTCGTAGCAAGCCACAGGACCTTAATCGCGTCGATCTTACGCTCGCTCGATCCGCTGTTTGGGCTGGCTGAGTGGCGCAAAATGGTGACGCCAGATGTCTTCAGTTTGCAGTTCGATGAACTGCGTCCCATCGCATTCGAACGTATTGAATGAGCCGAAAAATGAGAAGGTGGGCAGGTGGACTGCCCCCGTCGTTGACGCAGTGGACAAGTTAGGACACGTGTTAACTATCCCAACCGAAACTGATCTTCCGTCAGCCCCTCCGTCGCGGCAATAACCGTCAGCTCCACAGCCTGCCCGCTGGTGTCCAGCACATGCCGCTCCAGTTCACCCATGTCGGCAAACTGGTCCCACATCGCACCGATCACGCTGGAGTCACGCATGGGATGCCCCTCCCGGGCCACGCCCCGGGCGATGGCTTCATCGCGTCTCGGTCGCAGCACTAGATAGTCGAGCCGCAAGCCTGCCGCCCGCGCGCCCTCACGAAAGGGATCAAGGAACCAGGGCCCGACTATGCCGTCGAAGAAGACCGGATAGCCACCTGCGCTCAGTGCAACCGCCTGAGCCACCATGGCCGCCGTCACCACCACGTTCTGATCCTTAGACTCTGGCTTCCAAGGCGGGATGTAGCCCTTGACGAAATAGGTCCACAGATCATCGGAATGCACATGCAGGGCCACGTCCCCCGGCCAGGCCCCCGCCAGCTTGCGCGCGACGGTGCTCTTCCCCACGCCGGGTGGGCCGGTAACGATGATCAAGCGACCCGTCATCGGAAAACCCGCTTAAACCAGATCATGGCACCCTACCCCGCCAAGTGACACACTGCCTCGATATTGTGCCCGTCGGGGTCGAGCACGAAGGCTCCACAATAGGTCACCGTAAGGCCGTAACGCCGTAACGCTAGGCGGCGACCACCGTGATGCGTCCCGCAGCTCGAGATCTCGACTTGTTCCTGACGACGATCTCAATGTCTTGATCGAGCGCTGTCAGGAGCGTCATCAACCGCTCGACAGAGAAACCTTCGAGTTTGTAGTTCGCCAGTGCCGAAACCTTTGGCTGATTGATATGAAGCGTCTCGCCTGCTGCGGCTTGTGTCATCCGGCGCCGGGCGATTATCCCGTTGATCGCGTGGGCCAAGCGTAGCTTTGTCTGCCGTTCCTCAGCGTCCACAAACCCGAGGTCGGCAAATACATTTCCAGTGCCGTGAATGATCACTTCGTCGCCAGACATCTCAGCGTGCTCCCTTGCCAAATCGCGACTCATAATTCTGTTGCGCGGCCTTCAATCGACGCTGGATGAGGTCGATGTCGGGTTGAGCTGTCCTGATCCCAGAAGGCGACTTTTTCTGAAACGCGTGCAGCACATAGACGACTTCCCTGTATCTCACCGTATAGACCGCGCGATAGGTGTCTCCCGCATGATCCTCGACCACCTCAAATACGCCCGACCCCAGGCCCTTCCAAGGCTTGGCCGTCGGATGCTTGCTCCCAAATTGCGCCAAGCCAAGCGCGTTGCCCATCTCGCTCTTTACCGGCTCGGGAAACTCGAGAAAGTCCTTCTTGGACGACCCCACCCAGTCGAGCGACTTCTCACCTGCCATCGACTTCCGAGACATGCTTGAATATCCTATTTCTGGGATGTGTCGTCAATACCGGTTGATTGACGCGTTGGCACCCCTCAATTCGACCCGAACCTCCTGCTTAAGCCATCTCATCGCGCGTCATCCCGGCAGGTGACACACTGCCTCGATATTGTGCCCGTCGGGGTCGAGCACGAAGGCTCCATAATAGGTCGGATGATAGTGCGCCCGCACGCCGGGTGGTCCGTTGTCGCGACCGCCTGCGGCTAGGGCTGCGGTATAAAAGGCATCGACGGCTGCGCGGCTGGCGGCGCCCAAGGCCACGTGAACCTTTGCGGTGGGCGGACCGTCCGAGCCGATCCAGAAATAGGGCCGCCCGTCAGAGCCATAGCCCACATGGCATCCAGCCCCGGTCTGCTCGGGGGTGATCTCCATCATCGGGGTGATGCCAAGCGGGGCCAAGGCGGCGTCGAAGAAGGCGCGGGCCTTGGCAAAGTCGCCGACCGTTAGCCCGACATGATCAAGCATTTGCTTCTCCTTAAGTCAGAGGAGAAGCTTAGCCGCCTGGGCCGCCAAACGCTACTTGGTCGCCAGCTTCGACGTGTCGGCACACACGGTCTTCAACAGCGCCTTGTCGTCGTCACCGGTGAGCTTCTTGGGCGTCTCATCGCGCCACTTGGAGGAGATCACCAGAGGCTTCTTCGGGGAGTAGCCGGCCAGGAAGATCATGTTGCCGGCCTTGCAATCCAAAGCCACGACGGAACCAGCACCATCGGCTGCACCGGGGGCTGAGGGGCCAACCCGAGGGTTCGCGCCGACCTTGCCCAGAGCCGTCAGCACGACCACCCGCTTGGACTTAGCGTCCAGATAGGAATAATCGGCGTCGTAGGACCACTGAACGCCATTGGCGGCGACCGCCGAATAGCCCTTCCAGGTTTCGGCCTGGGCGGTGACGCCGAGTGCCAGGGTCGACAGGGCGGCAATCACGAGTACGCGGCGCATATGTTATTCCTCACAAGGTCCAAATTTCCCTCGGCGCGGACCCTAGCGACGAGATGGCCTGGGGTCCAACCGGTTTTCGAAGATTGCATGAATTTCGCGCGGCTTTCCTTGACTCGTGAGGCTTGCGTCCCTACCTCCCGCCCGGCGTTAGCACTCAGGGGTCCCATGTGCTAACAAGGACCCCTAGCTGAAGCTTTTACAATTTTGGCCGTTCCGAACGGAGAGAAAGAACATGGCATTTCGACCACTGGGAGACCGCGTGCTGATCAAGCGCGTTGAAGAAGAAGAAAAGACCAAGGGCGGGATCATCATCCCCGACACCGCCAAGGAAAAGCCGCAAGAGGGCGAAGTTATCGCCGTTGGTCCCGGTACCAGAGACGACAGTGGTAAAGTTCAGCCGCTGGACCTGAAGAAGGGCGACAAGATCCTGTTCGGCAAGTGGTCGGGCAGCGAAGTCAAGATCGACGGGCAGGACCTGCTTATCATGAAGGAAAGCGACGTCCTGGGCGTGGTCGAATAACCACCCCTCCACCGCTTCCTTTTTCCTCTCATCCATATTCACGAAAGAGCTTGAATCAAAATGGCCGCTAAAGACGTCTATTTCGCTTCCGACGCGCGCGACCGCATGCTGCGCGGCGTCAACACCCTAGCCAATGCCGTAAAGGTGACCCTAGGCCCCAAGGGCCGCAACGTGGTCATCGAGAAGTCCTTCGGCGCCCCGCGCTCCACCAAGGACGGCGTGACGGTTGCCAAGGAAATCGAACTGGCTGACCGCTTCGAGAACCTCGGTGCCCAGCTGATCCGGGAAGTCGCCTCCAAGACCAACGACAAGGCCGGTGACGGCACCACCACCGCAACCGTGCTGGCCCAGGCCATCGTGGTTGAGGGTCTGAAGTCGGTTGCGGCCGGCATGAACCCGATGGATCTGAAGCGCGGCGTCGACAAGGCCGTGGCCAAAGTGGTCGCCGAAATCAAGGCCACCTCGCGCAAGGTCACCACCAATGCCGAGATCGCCCAAGTCGGCACCATCTCGGCCAATGGCGACATCGAAGTCGGCGAAATGATCGCTAAGGCGATGGCCAAAGTCGGCAACGAGGGCGTTATCACGGTTGAAGAGGCCAAGACCGCCGAAACCGAGCTGGATGTCGTCGAAGGCATGCAGTTCGACCGCGGCTATCTATCGCCCTACTTCATCACCAATGCCGAGAAGATGGAGGCTGAACTCGAGGAGCCGCTCATCCTGTTGTTCGAAAAGAAGCTGACCTCGCTCCAGCCGCTGCTTCCTGTCTTGGAAGCTGTGGTTCAGTCGGGCCGGCCCCTGCTGATCATTGCAGAAGACGTTGAAGGCGAAGCCTTGGCGACCCTGGTCGTCAACAAGCTGCGCGGCGGCCTGCGGGTTGCGGCGGTGAAGGCGCCGGGCTTCGGCGATCGCCGCAAGGCCATGCTGGAAGATATCGCCATCCTCACGGGCGGCGAGCTGATCAGCGAAGACCTCGGCATCAAGCTGGAAAACGTCACCCTGGAAATGCTGGGCAAGGCCAAGAAGGTCACCATCACCAAGGACGACACCACCATCGTTGATGGATCGGGCGCGAAGGACGGCATCGAGGGCCGTATCAGCCAGATCAAGCGTCAGATCGAAGACACCACGTCGGACTACGACAAGGAAAAGCTGCAAGAGCGTTTGGCCAAATTGGCCGGCGGTGTTGCCGTGATCCGCGTCGGTGGCGTCACCGAAGTCGAAGTTAAGGAAAAGAAGGACCGCGTCGACGACGCCCTCAACGCGACCCGCGCGGCCGTGGAAGAAGGCATCGTGCCCGGCGGCGGCGTTTGCCTGCTTAAGGCGTCCAAGGCTCTGGACGGTTTCAAGGGCGACAATGCTGACCAGGAAGCCGGCGTGGCCATCGTGCGCCGTGCTCTGCAAGCCCCGATCCGCCAGATCGCCGAAAATTCCGGCGTTGAAGGCTCCATCGTGGTTGGCAAGGTGCTTGAGAATTCCTCACCAACCTTCGGCTTCAATGCGCAGACCGAAGAGTATGTGGACATGGTCAAGGCCGGCGTCATCGACCCCGCCAAGGTCGTCCGCACCGCTCTGCAGGACGCGGCCTCGGTCGCAGGCCTGTTGATCACCACCGAAGCGGCCATCGTGGAGTCCCCCAAGAAGGGTTCCGGCGGCGGTATGCCCGGCGGCGGCATGGGCGGCATGGGTGACATGGACTTCTAGAGCGTGACAGCCTGAAGTGGTTGCCGGTTCAGGCGACCGTCACGCTCTAAACTCTAGGAATCGAGCCTGTTTATCCGTTTCAGATGGAAACATCTGAAACGGACAGGCTCTAGTCCAGGTCTCCATCACTCAGATCGGAAGGGGCGGGACCGCAGGGTTCCGCCCCTTTTGCGTCAGTTGGGGGCAATGACCTTGGTTTCGTCGCCCACTATCTTATGACCAACCCAACTGGTGATGCTGACGATGATCCCGGCCAGAACGCCCGATATCAGACCCTTGACCACGAAGCCCTTCAGGAACATCGCCACCAGGCCGATCATCGCGGCATTCACGACCAGGAGGAACAGCCCCAACGTGATGATGGTCAGCGGCAGGGTCAGAACCAGCAGGATCGGTCTGACGAAGGCGTTGACCACACCGAGCAAGACCGCAGCGATGGCCAGGGTGATCAGATTGTCATAGGCGACGCCAGGCAAAAGGAAGGCGGCTAAGGCCAAGCCGACAGCAGCTATGACGGCGCGAATGAGAAAGCGATGCATTTGAAGCTCCCAGATCAATTGGAACCCTTAGGATGGCTGCAGAAGACGCGCAGTGCAACGCCTCAGGCCGAGACGCCTTCCAGGCTCGGAATTGTCTCTGACAACCGGCCGCCGATGCGAATGGGCTCAATGCGACGGGCCAAGCCCGTTCGATCATCAGTTTCAACAAAGACGCCGCACACTGTGGCGGGGCCCTCGGCGGGCTTATAACGGCCGCCATTGATCCGAGTGGTGAACCGCCGCAGCGGCTCTTCCTTCTGATTGCCGATCACACTGTCATAGTCAGCACAGGCCCCGGCATCGGTCTGATAGGCCGTGCCGCCGTTGAGAATCTGGCAGTCGGCGGTAGGCACGTGGGTGTGGGTGCCGACAACTAGGCTGGCCCGCCCGTCGCAGAAATGGCCCATGGCCATCTTCTCAGAGGTCGCCTCGGCATGCATATCCACAACGATGGCGTCGGCGGCCATGCCGAGCGGACACGTCTCAAGCTCGCGGTCCACCGCCCCGAACGGATCATCGAGGCTATCCATATGCACCCGGCCGAGCAGATTGATGACCAGGATGCGTTTGCCGTTATCGGTCTCGAATAGGTTGGCTCCGCGTCCCGGCGCGTCGGCCAGCACCGAATAGTTCAAGGGCCGGATCAGTCGAGGCTCACGCACAATATAGGTGAGCGCCTCCTTCTGGTCCCAAGAGTGATTGCCAAGCGTCAGGCAATCAGCCCCAGCAGCAAACAGCTCGCGGGCCGTATTCTCAGTAATGCCAAAGCCTGCGGCAGCGTTCTCGGCATTGACGATAACAAACTCTAACGCCAGACGGCGTCGCAAGGCGGGCAGGTGATCAGCAAGGCCGTCACGACCGGAGCGGCCGACAACGTCGCCGAAAAAGGCAAAGCGCATGTGTAGTCCTACGGTTTCTTGACCTCAATATAGCCGGTTTCCGTGAGAATGGCGTCCAGCTTCTGATCGTGGGGCTCAGCAGGGACTTTGTGGACCTCCTGACCGGCATAAGCGAGACCTAGGGCGAAGAGCGGACCTTCTGCCCGAAGCTGCTCAAGAGTTCGATCATAGTGGCCGCCACCTTGGCCAAGTCGGCCACCCGTCCGGTCGAAGGCCAGGAGAGGCACAATCACCACGTCAGGTCGAACTTCAACCGCCGTCGCCTTGGGGCCCGCGACTCCTAGGAGGTCGGGAACCAGAACATCGCCGGACATCCAGGACCGGAAGACCAGGGGTTCGGTGGGAGCCAAGCACACAGGCAAGGCGAGATCCGCACCGCGCTTTGCCAAGGCATACATGAGGGGGTCTGGGTCCATCTCGGATCCGAGGCGTCTATACCCAGCGACTTTCATGCCGTGGATGCCCGGCAGTCGGTTGACGGCCTGAACGCCAGCCAAAGGATTGTTGCGGGCGAGTTCGATGCGTAGGGCCCGCATCTGCCCTCTTAGGGCGCGTTTTAGATCAAAGTCAGTCACTTCCCCTCCATCTAGGGAAATGGGTGGCGGCGCCGCGAGAGCCGTGAAGGACGGTTAAAACCCCCTCGGACCTGGTGTACCAGGTGGGCGCCGTGTGCCCGAGCCCACGAGCTCAGACAGGGACAGCTCCCGTAGAGAGAATTAAGGTCTCTGGGATTTGTTGCCTTCGACGAGATCCGCAGCAAGACCCGCCGCGTCGCAGGTTAGGCCTTTAGTTCGCGGTTCTCAAGCGCTGGCCAGTTTTTCGATCTTCTTTGCAGCATTATCCAGGACTTGGGCGGCCCGCACCTCGAGCCTAGCATACTCCGACTGTAAGCGAGCATGATCGCCTTGAACGGCTGTGAGTCTAGCCTTGGCGTCCATCAACTCGTCGGCCAGCAATAGGGCACCCATCAGGAACAATCGCGTATCTCCTAGCTGGCCCATATCTTGCGAGACTTGCCGGACTTGGTGATCGAACATTCGCGCCAGTTCAAGGAGATGCGCCTCTTGGCCGTCCTCGCAGCCCACGGCATAGGGGCGACCATTCACTTCGACATTGATCTGCGCCATGGGTCAGGCCTCCTGCGCCAGAGTGGCTTGAATTTGGGCGATCGCACGACCGAGTGCTGCCGAGGCTTCCAAGCCGGCAGACTCCAAGTCCTTCTCGCGGACTTTGGCCTTCTCCAACTCAGCAGCTAGGCGCGCAACGCCATCGCCTGCCGGCGCAGCCCGCGCGAGGCGCTGTTCCATCAAGCCCAGGGCGAGTTCCAGCCGTTTGGCGGCGGACTCCAGGGCACTGTCCTCTCGGTTCATGATCAGCTCCGACGTGTGGCCGCCAATCTATAGACTAGGCTTGGCCGTTGCCGGAACCCGTTACCTTCCTTGACCATCAATCACTTGCATGCGACCCCGCCCGCATCCTGCCGTTAAGAGACTCAGAAAATCCATGCCCGCCTCGCTTCAGACCATGGCCAATGCCATCCGCGCACTTTCGATGGACGCTGTTCACCGAGCCAAGTCTGGTCACCAGGGTATGCCGATGGGCATGGCTGACGTTGCCACTGTGCTCTGGACCAAGTTTCTGAAGTACGACGCTGCCAAACCCGATTGGGCTGATCGCGACCGCTTCGTGTTGTCGGCGGGGCACGGCTCGATGCTGATATATGCGCTCTTGCACCTGACGGGGTTCAAGGCCGTCACCATGGCTCAGATCAAGGCCTTCCGGCAGTGGGGCTCGAATACCGCTGGTCACCCCGAATACGGTCACACGCCAGGTGTGGAAACGACGACCGGCCCGCTCGGCCAAGGTTTCGCTACGGCGGTCGGCATGGCAATGGCGGAACGGCACCTTGCGTCGCGCTTCGGTGATGAGCTGGTCGATCACCGAACCTGGGTGATCGCCGGCGATGGCTGCCTGATGGAGGGCGTCAGCCACGAAGCCGCGTCAATCGCCGGGCGGTTTCGCCTCTCGAAGCTGACGGTGCTGTTCGACGACAACAATACCACCATCGACGGCGTCGCCACCATCTCCGAAACCGGCGATCAGGCCGCTCGATTCAAAGCTTATGGCTGGGCAGTCAAGACCGTCGACGGCCATGATCATGCCAAGGTGGCCGCAGCGCTGCGTTGGGCGACCAAGCAGGACCGCCCCACCTTCATCGCCTGCAAGACCCTGATCTCCAAGGGCGCAGGTCCCAAGGAGGGTGACCCCCACAGCCATGGTTACACCCTGTTCGACGAGCAGATCGCCGAGGCTCGCAAAGCCATGGGCTGGACTTCCGCATCCTTTGAGGTTCCAGACGAGGTGCTCAAACCCTGGCGCTCAGCGGGGCGCAAGGGCGCGCGGGTGCGCAAGGCTTGGCAAACCAAGCTGGCGGCTTCCAGCCAGCGCGAAGACTTCGAACGCGCCATGGCAGGAGATCTTGCCGCCGATGCTTTCGCCAAAATCGACGCTCATGTTGCAGAGGCGGTCACTTCCAAGCCCGCTGCGGCGACCCGACAGCACTCCGGCTCCGCACTGGAACAGCTTGTCCCGGCCATCCCCGAAATGATCGGTGGGTCCGCAGACCTGACGGGTTCAAACAACACCTATGTAAAGGGCACCAAAGCCTTCGACCTGCCCGACTATTCGGGTCGCTATGTTCACTACGGCGTGCGCGAGCACGGTATGGCAGCGGCGATGAACGGGATGGCCCTGCACGGCGGAGTGATCCCGTTTTCCGGTACCTTTCTGGTGTTCTCTGACTATAGCCGCCCGGCCATCCGCTTGGGCGCGCTGATGGGTATACGCGTGATCCATGTGATGACCCACGACAGCATCGGCGTCGGCGAAGATGGGCCGACCCACCAACCCGTGGAA
>JANLPK010000132.1:0-7445 GCA_031367205.1 Alphaproteobacteria bacterium | reverse complement strand
GCCTCGATCTCAGCCGGATAGATGTTGGCTCCGCCAGAGATGATCATGTCCTTGGCTCGGTCGCAGAGATAGAGAAATCCGTCAGCATCCAGATAACCGATATCGCCCGGTGAGATCAGCCCGACCTTCTCCGACGAGGCCCGCTTGGCATCGTCGCCGTGATAGGTGAAGTCAGCGATCCCAGCCGTGCGCGCCAGCACCTCGCCGATTTCGCCGGCCGCTAGGCTGTTTCCGGCGTCATCGACGATACGAACCTCTGCGCCCGGCATGGCGCGACCAACAGTGCCCGGATGCGCCAACCACTCCTCCGACGAACAAAACACCACCGCCCCGGTTTCGGTGGATCCGTAGTACTCATTGATCACCGGGCCCCACCAATCGATCATCGCGCGCTTGATCGGCGGCGGACAGGGTGCGGCGGCGTGGACCACGAACTTCAAGGATGAGAGGTCATATCGCGCCTTCACCTCATCGGGCAGACGTAGCAACCGATTGAACATGATCGGCACCATATGCAGGTGCGTCACCTTGTGCTGGTCGATCATGGCCAGCAGCTCTTCGGGATCGAACCGGGCCTGCAGGATCACCCTGGCACCTACCCGCGCGGTGATCCCGCCGTAGGCATTGGGGGCTGAGTGATACATCGGCCCGGTCACCACCGTGACAATGTCACTGGGATGGCTGAGCCAGTCGGTTAGGCCGAACGCGAAGCCCAGCATCTGGCCTTGCACGCCCGCTTGCTCCGGTGTTGGCGGGCGACGCCGAACGCCCTTGGGAAAACCCGTTGTTCCAGAGGTGTAGATAATGGTTCCAGGTGCAGGCACTGGGGGGCCGGAATAGGGCTCAAAGCTCTCCAGCCAAGCACTCCAATCCAGCATCCCGCTCGGCACAGGCACCGCGTCAATGCCGTAGGCCTGGGCGATCTCTGGCGGAGTCGCCACTACCAACACCGGCACACCCTTGGGCAGTACGGCCCGGACGCCCTCCACGAGGTCCGAATGGATGATAATCGCCGCAGCACCGGAGTTCTCGAAGAGATACGCCGCTTCGGTCTCCGCATAGTGCCAGTTGACCGGCGTAGGGTAAGCTCCGAGCAAGCTGGCCGCAGAGCTGGCCTCAAAGAACGGCAGGTCATTACGCAGGTAAATGGCGATCAGATCGCCAGCGCCAACACCCAAACTTGCTAGACCGGTCGCAGCGCGCGCCGCACGGTCTTCCAGCATCTTGGTGGATAGCGATCTAGCGCCGCTGATGATCTCGCCCATCGGAAAAATTCTCCCAGAGCGGCCACGCTAGAGGGCTCTTCGGATCAGCGCAAACCCTGGCTTTCGTTAGCTCAGAACGACGACATCTGGTCCGGCCGGTTCGGCGAACAATCGCGTTACCTCAGCGCTGCGAAGCACTCGCGCCAGGGACTGAGCGATGTAGCCCTTGTCGGTGATTTCACCCGAATTCACATCCGGCGCTGTCGGGAGCAACAGAGCTCGCGCCACCCTTCCGCCCGAGCCCTTGGCGCGGCTATTGAGTGACGACAACCCAGCCTCGATTGCAGCCCTCGCAAGGGCACGATCCACGCCCGGCTTAGGATAGAACAGCAACCCGACATTCTCCTGGCCTTCGCCGCAAACCACCGCATCGGTCACCATATCGCCGACGGCTCCCACCGCATTGATCCGCAGTTCACCCGTGCCAACAAATGTGCCGCTGGCCAGTTTGAAGTTCTCCGAGAGCCGCCCATCAAAGGCCAGACCCTGGCTCGGATCATTCGGATCGATCCACTTCGCTGCGTCCCCCAGTCGGTAGAACCCTTCCTCATCAAAACTCGCCGCAGAGACCTCGGGCAAACCCAGATAGCCGCTGGTTACCTGTGGCCCCTTAACCCGGAATTCCAGCCGATCGCCTTCAGGAGCGAGCTTCACTGATGTGCCGGGCAGCGGCAGGCCCATCATACCCATGCGGGTGTTGGGCCAGTGGACGTTGGCCGCCGTAGGGCCCGTCTCCGTTGCCCCATAGCCGCTGCCGAAGCTAATTTTCTCACCCACAGTGCGCACCGCGACCGCCTGGATACGATCACATATCTCTTGGCTGAGGTTCGCACCGCCATATTGGAGGGCCCGGACTCGGGAGAAGAAGGTTCGCGCCAGATCCTCATCTCGCTCCAACGCGCCGGCAAAGAGCATCCAGCCTGCCGGCACCATGTTGTGATAGGTCGGCGCGATTTCTTTCAAGTTCTGGATAGTGCGCGCGAACCGCCCACCGACCGGCTGACCCGCATCGATATATACCGTTCCGCCGCGATGGGTGGACATGTGCAGGATCGCATTGGCCCCTAGGCTGTGGCTCCAGGGTGCCGAATTGACGATGACCGGCGGGTCAGGGTCATCAAAGCAAGACGCCACCTGCGCCGCATTGATCGCCATATTCCGGTGCAGACAGATCACCGCCTTGGGCCGCCCGGTCGATCCCGAAGTCAGCAGATACTTGGCTGTGTCGTCGGGTTTTGCGCAGGCCATGGCCGGGTCGCTCTGAACCAAGTCGTCGAACCCATGAATCCCAGGTCTTCCTCTGCCGCCTGAGATCACCGGTAGCCCGGCCATGAAAGGTGCTGCCAAGGCCTCGCCAAACAGATGCTCGTCTTCCACATAGACCGCCGCCGGGTTCAGAACCTCAACGGCATGTTGCAACCGCCCAAGATTGGCACCGGGCAAACCATACTGCGGCGAGACCGGTGCCACGGGCATCCCTTGGCTCATGGCTGCATACTTGATCACGGCGTGTTCGATGCTGTTTCGAGACAGGATCAACAGGGGCCTTGGGCCAATCAGCTTGAGCCACCGCAGGCCGCCGGCCAGGTGCTCAACCTGTCGGTGGGCTTCCCGATAGTCGAGGGTTCGCCAATCCTTCCCATGTCGCTCAGCCAACCAGATCCTCTGCGGCGCCTCCTTCGCCCAATAGGGCAGCGCTTCAGCAACCGTGCTGAACGGCGAAATTATCGGCGTTGGATTGTGCAGGATCGTTGTGCCGTCCAAACGTCGCTCGACGTCCAGCTGTTTCGGCGCATAGCGCGGGTCGCGAAAGGGGGCGGATTGTATGTTGATATCGGCGTTCATGGACCCGTGCTTAACCGGCAAGGCGGGCTCAAGCCAAGCCTTGTTCCGGTCCACGATGGATCGTCCGCAGATTTACTGAAGACAACCTTTGAGGAGATCGCTTTGTCTCCCCCCTTGAGAAGTGGTTTAGTCAACCAGCCCAATTCGCTGGAGAACAAGCTTATGACCAAGACCCTAGTCCTCGCCCTTGCCGCAGCTTCGATGTTTACCGTCCCGGCGATTGCCCAAGCCATCACCGACCCAAGTACCGTGAAAGCCGGAAGTTACGCCCTGGAAACCAGCCATGCGCGGGTGGCCTTCGCCATCGATCACATGGGATTTTCCACATGGTACGGCGACTTCACCGGAGCCAAGGGCAGCCTGAGCCTCGATCCTGCCAACGTCTCGGCCAGCAAGTTGGACATCACCATCCCAGCGGCCAGCGTCACGACCACCAACGCCATTGTCGATGGCGAGTTGAAGAGCTGGTTCGATGTCGCCAAATTCCCCACTATCACGTTCAAGTCCACGGCGGTCACTTCGACCGGCAAGGACACAGCCAAGGTAACCGGTGACCTGACCTTCCACGGCGTGACCAAGCCTGTGACCCTGGATGTGAAATTCCACGGCGGCGGCAGCAACCCGATGTCCAAGGCCTACACGGTAGGCTTCGACGCCACCGGTTCCCTCAAGCGCAGCGACTACGGCGTGAGCAAATACGTGCCCGTCGTCGGTGACAAGGTCGACCTATTCATCAGCGCACCCTTTGAGAAAAAGCCGGGCTAAATAGCTGGGGGTCAGCTCGCTCAAAACCCGTTGGCGCCAGGAAACGCGCGGTTTATGTTATCTTCCGTCTCTGGAGGATTGCAAATGAACGTGTCCCTGACCCCAGAATTGGAAGCTTTCGTTGAGCGGGCTGTGAAATCCGGCCGCTACGGCACGGCCTCCGAGGCCGTGCGCGAAGGCCTGCGTATGCTCGAAGAACGCGAGGCAAAATTCTCTGCGCTCAAGCGGGATATTGAAATTGGCTTGAACAGCGGGCCTGGAACCGTCTTCACGCGCCAGATGCTTGAAGATTTGATCGGCGAGGAGCGAGCAGCCCTTTCTCAGAAGCACGCTGCAGAGTGATTGAACTCGAGCTCCTGCCGGAAGCAGCGCGTGATATCCGCGCAATCTGGTCCTACATCGCCGGGGAGAATCCGGCTGCGGCAACCCGAGTGGCAGGTGGCCTATTCGACACACTGGATCGACTTGTTGAACAACCGCGAATGGGCACACTTCGCGCCGAACTTGGAAACGACATCCGAGCCATGGTCAGTGGCTCCTATCTCATTTTCTATCGCGCACTCGAGGCGAGGGTGCAGGTCGTTCGCATCCTCCACGGTCGCCGCGACCTGCACGCTGACCTCTTTTGACCTATCGATGTCCCCCGCACTGTTCGGAGAGATAAACTCTGAGATGAAGCCGAACTAATAGGTCATGACCGGTCGAACCTCGACGCCGCCCCCGGCGACGACCGGGACTTGCTTGGCCCAGCCTATGGCCGCCTCGAGATCAGCGACATCGATCAGATAGTAACCGCCCAGTTGCTCGTGGGTCTTGGAATACGGACCGTCATGGCTGGTCTGTCCGGCAGTGCCGGTGCGCACCGTAGTGGCCGTGTCAGAGGATTGTAGGCCGTCGCCCGCCACCAAAACACCCTTGTCACGTAGATCTGCCGCCAGGCGCGTATGCGCTGTCACCGCAGCCTGTATCGCCTGCGGCTCCCGATATGCGTTCTCATCCTCGTAGATCAACAGCATGTACTGCATGAGATATCCCTCCATCTCGCCGACGCATCAGGGCACCGGGTTTCCACAACCCACGAGAATGATCTAGCTCTCAGCCAACAAGTCTTTCGCGGCGGCCACAACCGTCTCAATCGGCAGGTCCATCATGTGGCACATCGCCTGCTGAAAGCCAGGGTCGACAGAGACGATATCGTCAAATCCCCTTGGCCCGCGCACCACGCGAGTGTCGGCACCCCAGGGTCCATAAAGCGTCTCGTCCGATGGACCGAACAAACCTATGGTGGGAACCCCGGCCGCAGCCGCCAGATGCATCAGGCCCGAGTCATTGCCGATGAACAACCGCGCATGTTTCAGGCAGGCATGCGCGGTCAACAGATCCACCTTGCCCACCAGATCAATAAACCGATCCTTCGGTACCACGTCGCGCAGCGCCGCGACCACACCGGCATCCTCTGGTCCTCCCAGCACCATCAGGCGACTGCCTTCCATCGGCCCGCCTTTGCGGAGCAGGCGAATGGCGGTCTGGGCAAATCGCTCAAGGGGCCAGGTCTTGCCGACCCAATTGGCGGCCGGGGCGAGTGCCAGGATCGACCCGAGCCCGGCGGTCAGCGCCGCAGCCGCGTCATCTATTTCAGGCGATGTGTAGAGGTGGGGTGCGGCAGGCTCTCCTTCCATCTTCAACACTCGCGACGCCTCGATCACCTTGTGGACAGCTGGGCCGGAGGTGCGTTTGAATACGGCCCTGCGTCGTCGGCTCAAGAAGCCGGAGATCGCTGATCCCCGCATGTCGACGACCAGTCCCCATTTCGTCTTGCGCACCTGCCGCCAAAGTCGAAACCAATGCCCGCCGTCCTTGGACTTCTCAAATTCAATGATCTGATCCAAGCCCGGCACGTGCAGAAACAAGGGCGCGGCGACAGGCCCGGCCACGATCGTGAAACGCGCATTGGGAATTTCGGCCGCCAGCCGGGCGATCAGACCCGAGGACAGAACTGCATCGCCGATCCGTGTGGCGGTGATAAAGAGAATCGGAAAGGACCCGGGGGTCATGCTGCCTTATAGTCTGCCAACCGCTGGCGCTCCAGCCATGCAATCCCCAATTGCGATGTCATGACTCAGTCCCAATCCGTCGTTCATCTGCCCAGCCGTGCCCTGATCGCCCTTGGCGGAGCCGACTGGCGTGACTTCCTGCAGGGCCTCATCACCCAGGATGTCGAAACCCTGGCGGATGGCGAGATCCGCTTCGGCGGCCTTCTAACACCGCAAGGACGGCTTTTGTTCGACCTGTTCGTGATTGGTCAACCCGACGGGTGTTGGCTTGATGTCGAAGCTCAGCACCGCGCCGCGCTGATCCAACGCCTCACCATGTATCGCCTGCGGGCCAAGGTGACGATTGAGGCTGATGAAACCAGTGTCTACGCGGCTTGGGGTGCAATGCCTGAGGGGTCATGGCTCGCAGACCCAAGACTTCCTGCGCTGGGCTGGCGAGGCTATTACGGTGACAGTGCACTCAACTCGCCATTGATCAAATCACCCCTCCCATCAGATAAGGGGCGAGTTAAGTGCACTGTCACCGTAATAACCTACGACGCCCATTGCCTTGCCGTTGGCATCCCCGGTCCCACCGACTGGGGCACCGACAAGACCTATCCCATCGAGGCGAATTTCGACCTGCTGAACGGCATCGATTTCCAGAAGGGCTGCTTCGTCGGTCAAGAGACCACATCGCGCATGAAGCGCCGTGGGGTGATCAAGACCCGGATGATGGCAATCACGTTCGACGGTGAGGCTCCAAATCCCGGCGCGGAAGTCCTAGCTGGAGAGCTTCGCGCCGGCGAGGTGCTGTCCGTGGGCGAGGGTCGCGCTATGGCGTCCCTGCGCCTGGATCGGATCAGCGGCATCTTGACCGTCAATGGCGCGGCAGTGAAAGTCGAACAACCCGATTGGATGGTCACCGTCTAACAGCATGGAGGCGCGGCATGGAGTTAGGTCACTTTGTGGTCAGCCTGAATGTTCAGGATATTCGTCGCTCCCTTGAATTTTACCAGACCCTAGGCTTCGAGATCATCGACGGCACCATCGAGGCTCGATTCCTGACTCTGTCCAAGGGTGACTGTCGCCTAGGCCTCTACCAGGGCCATCTCGACCCACCCCAAACCCAGTTGATCTTCTGGCAGGGTGACGTCGGTGCCATCGCGCGCGATCTCTCCGGCCAAGGCCTGACCTTCGAGCGCGGCCCCACCCACGACGCCAAAGGCGGCGCTGCGGCCATGCTGATGGACCCCGACGGGCATCCGCTTTACTTCATCAACTTGCCGCGCACCGTCTAACCTTGCGACAATTGCCCATGAGCACCGATCTGATTCGCTGCGGCTGGCGCGGCATGGCTGGCGACCGCCTCTACGAGGCCTATCACGACACCGAATGGGGCGTGCCGGAGTACGACTCCCGCGCGCTTTGGGAAAAACTGGTGCTCGACGGCTTCCAAGCCGGCCTCGCCTGGATCACTATCCTGCGCAAACGCGATGGCTTCCGCGCCGCCTTTGACAATTTCGACCCGGAGAAA
>JANLPK010000123.1:0-3771 GCA_031367205.1 Alphaproteobacteria bacterium | reverse complement strand
TTCGACCTGATGCGCCAGGCCGCCGATGTGACGGCGATCCGCGAAACCCTGATCTTTGGCCAAGCCATCACGGAGGGTCTGTCGGGCCTGGACCCTAGTGCGGCCGTTGCGGCCATGTCCGACGACCAAGAGGTCTGCGGCTGCACCGGCGTTTGCAAGGGGCAGATCACCGGCGCGATCACCAGCCAGGGCCTCACCACGCTAGACGCCGTGCGCGGTGTGACCAAGGCCTCGGCCTCCTGTGGCTCCTGCACGCCCCTGGTGGAGAAGCTGCTGAAGCTGACCCTCGGCGACGGTTTCCAGGCGCAAACCGGGCCGCCGCCCATGTGCAAATGCACCCATCATAACCACGATGTGGCGCGGCGCGCGATTGTCGCCGACGGCCTCAAATCCTCCTTGGCCGTAATGCAGGCCCTGGAATGGACCACCCCAGACGGCTGCGCCTCCTGCCGACCGGCGCTCAACTACTACCTGATCTGCGCCTGGCCCGGCGACTATGCCGACGACAAGCAGTCGCGGTTCATCAATGAGCGGGCCCACGCCAATATTCAGAAGGACGGGACCTATTCCGTGGTGCCGCGCATGTGGGGCGGCATGACCACGCCCGACGAACTGCGCGCCATTGCCGACGTGGCCGACAAGTTCGCGATCCCGGCCGTCAAGGTCACCGGCGGGCAACGCATCGACTTGTTGGGGGTGAAGAAGGACGACCTGCCCGCCGTATGGGCCGATCTCAATGCGGCGGGCATGGTCTCCGGACACGCCTATGCGAAGGGTTTGCGCACCGTGAAGACCTGCGTCGGCACCGATTGGTGTCGGTTCGGAACCCAAGACTCGACCGGCCTTGGCATCCGGCTGGAGAAGTTCATGTGGGGCTCGTGGACGCCGGCCAAGGTCAAGTTGGCGGTCTCGGGCTGTCCGCGCAACTGCGCCGAGGCCACCTGCAAGGACGTCGGCGTGATCTGCGTCGACAGCGGCTACGAAATCCATGTGGGCGGGGCGGCAGGACTGCACATTCGCGGCACCGAAATCCTCACCAAGGTGGCCACTGAGGAAGAGGCGATCTGGACCATCTGCGCCCTGGTCCAGCTCTATCGCGAACAGGGATGGTATCTGGAACGGATCTACAAATGGATGGACCGCGTGAGGTTGGATACTATCAAGGCGGCCCTCGCCGACCCGGACGACCGCAGATCGCTCTATGATCGCTTCGCCTATTCCCAGCGCTTCTCGCGGATCGATCCCTGGGCCGAGCGGGTGGCCGGTCGTCATGCTGAAGAGTTCAATCCGCTCTGCCGCCGGCTGGAATTTGCGCCCACATGAATGCCTTTGTGAAAGTGCCTGGAGTGAGTTGGACTGACGTTGGCGCGGTGACCGATATTCCCCGCCGTGGTGCCCGGCGGGTGCCCAGCCCGGCAGGCGATATCGCCATATTCCGCACCGGTGACGGCAAGGTCTTTGCCCTGATGGACAAGTGTCCGCACAAGGGCGGCCCACTCAGCCAGGGCATCGTCCATGACCAGTCGGTGACCTGCCCCCTGCATGGCCGGGTGATCGATTTAGCCACGGGGGAGGGCCGAGGTGCCGACAAGGGCCATGGTTGCGCGTCGGTGGTGCCGCTGGAGGTGGTTGAGGGTCGTCTGATGCTGGGGCTGGTGGGTGGCTGACGGGTCACCGCACCTGAAGACCACATCCACGACCTGCCCCTATTGCGGGGTCGGCTGCGGGATCACGGCGCGCGCGCTCGGAGGGCGTGACATCGCTGTTGTCGGCGATGATGCCCACCCAGCCAATGCAGGTCGCCTTTGCTCCAAGGGTTCGGCGCTTGGCGCGACGGTAGGGTTGGAGGGGCGTCTGCTCGCCCCGATGATCGGTAATCGGGAGGCAACCTGGCCGGAAGCCACGACTTTGGTCGCGCGGCGCTTCACCCAGACCATCGCCAGACATGGCCCGGACTCAGTCGCCTTCTATGTGTCAGGTCAATTGCTGACCGAAGACTACTACGCCGCCAACAAGCTGATGAAGGGCTTCATCGGATCGGGCAATATTGACACCAATTCCCGGCTCTGCATGGCCTCAGCAGTGGTGGCACACAAGCAAGCCTTCGGGGCCGATCTGGTGCCGGGCTGCTATGAGGATCTAGACATCGCTGACCTTGTGGTCTTCTCCGGCCACAACGCCGCTTGGACCCATCCGGTGCTCTTTCGCCGGATGGAGGCGGCGCGGTCGCGAGGGCAACGCCATGTGGTCATCGATCCGCGCCGCACTGATACGGCCCAGGTCGCCGACCTGCATCTTCCCCTAGCCCCCCAGATGGACGTGCGGCTGTGGAACGGTCTGCTGGCCGACCTCATCCGTCGAGGTGCTGTAGACCGCGCCTTTATCGTTGCCGGCACCTCGGGCTTTGCCGATGTCCAGGCCACCCTCGCCGAGGTTGATCAATCCCCGAGCGCCGTTGCCGCAGACTGCGGCCTAGCGCTGAGTGACCTGCAGCAGTTCTTCGATCTCTTCGCCACCACGCCCAAGACGGTCAGTTTGTTCTCCATGGGTGCGAACCAGTCGGCTCAAGGCGTCGCCAAGGGTCTGGCCATTATCAATGCGCATTTGGCGACCGGCCGGATCGGTAAGCCCGGAGCTTGCCCCTTTTCGATTACCGGCCAGCCCAACGCCATGGGCGGTCGCGAGACCGGCGGCATGGCCAATACCCTGGCGGGTCACATGGATTTCAATCCCATCGATGTCGACCGTGTCGCGCGGTTCTGGGGCGCGCGGCATATAGCGACCAAGCCGGGTCTCAAAGCCGTCGACATGTTCGAGGCGGTGCATGACGGCCGCATAAAGGCCATCTGGATCATGGCCACCAATCCGGCCGTCAGCATGCCGGATGCGAGCCGCGTGCGCGAGGCCTTGGCCAAGTGTCCGTTCGTGGTCGTGTCGGACTGTATGGCGCAGACCGACACCACCAGTCTTGCACATGTGAAACTCCCAGCTCTGGCCTGGGGCGAGAAAGACGGCACGGTCACCAACTCCGAACGCTGCATCTCGCGCCAGCGGGCGCTCTTTCCGCCTCCCGGTCAGGCCAAGCCCGACTGGAAGATTATTGCTGATGTGGCCCACGCCATGGGGCACGGCGACGGCTTCTCCTGGCCCAATCAACACAGCGTGTTCCGCGAATGGACCCGACTGACAGCCTTCGAAAATGGGGAGCGCACCCTCAACCTCTCCGGCCTAGTCGGCCTCTCGCCCGATGACTATGATCAACTCGCTCCCGTCCAGTGGCCGGTGAAGGCGGGGGGAGGGGGAACCATGCGCCTCTTCACCGACGGCCTGTTTCCCCGCCCGGGCGGCAAGGCGGCGATGGTGCCAGTTCGCCCTGCCGGTCCGGCAACACCCTGCGATCCCGCCTATCCCTTGTCGCTCAACACCGGCCGCATCCGCGACCAGTGGCACACCATGACGCGAACCGGCCTGGCCGCCGATCTCTGGTCCCATGCGCCGGAAGCCTATGTGGATGTCCATCCTGACGACGCCGGCGTTGTTGGCGTGACCGAGGGCTCCCTCACGCGAATTCAGACGGCAAAGGGCGAGGCCGTCGCCGTCGCGCGCCTGACCGATCGTCAACGTCGCGGCGGCATTTTCATGCCCATGCACTGGACCGATGCTTTCGCGCCGTCAGGCCGGTCGAATCCTCTGATCGCTGCCAATATTGATCCGACCTCCGGCCAACCGGAGTTTAAGCATACACCGGCGCGGCTGCGGCCCTATCGCGAG
>JANLPK010000082.1:0-1873 GCA_031367205.1 Alphaproteobacteria bacterium | reverse complement strand
GAAGCCGCCGATATAAGGCATGAACACACGGGGTTTTCCCGGAATATTGGCTCCCAGATACCAAGAATTGGCCTGCGGATAGAGCGTGGTATCGGCCACCTCATTGACGTGCGCCACCCAGGCGTCCTGAGCCTCGCGCGTGGCCTCGATGGCCCCGATCTGTCGGTCGCCTAGATAGGCAATGCAGCGAGCGATCCACTCGACGTGCTGCTCGATGGACACCACCATGTTGGACAGAACTGATGGGCTGCCCGGGCCCGTCACAATGAACATGTTGGGAAAGCCTGCGATGGCCAAGCCCAGATAGGTGCGCGGACCCTCGGCCCAACTGTCCTTAAGCGCCTCACCGTCCCGGCCGCGAATATCGATCCGACCCAAGGCACCGGTCATGGCGTCATAGCCGATTGCATAAACCAGGGCGTCGAACTCGTAGTCGCCCTTCGCCGTGCGCAAACCCTTGGGCGTGATCGACTCAATGGCCTCAGCCTGCAGGTCCACCAGACTCACGTTTGAGCGGTTGAAGGTCGCATAATAACCGGTGTCCACGCACAGGCGCTTGGTAGCTAACGGGTAGGTCTTGGGGATCAGCTTCTCGGCGGTCAATGGGTCGGCCACGATCCTGCGGATCTTGTCGGCGACGAATTCCACGGCCGTATCATTGGCCGCCTTGTCGACGATGATATCGGCAAAGGCCCCGGCCAGAGCGAACCCGCCGATGGCCCAACGCTCATCATACCGACGTTTGCGCTCTTCAGCAGAAACCTCCAGCGCCAATCCCTCTTCCTGCGCTACGGCGACGATGCCAAAGCCTGACTCCCGTGCGGCTTGGCGATACTCGGCGCGGTGCGCCTTCCAATCTGCGGCCTTCACCGGATCCACCGGCCCGTTGTGGGCCGGCACGCTGAAGTTGGGCGTCCGCTGGAATACGGTCAGTTCGCTCGCCTGCTCGGCGATCAGCGGAATGGATTGGATCGCTGAGGATCCCGTCCCGATCACACCTACGCGCTGGCCGGTGAAATCCACGCCGCCCTTGGGCCAGTGGCCGGTGTGATAGGTCTTGCCCTGGAAACTCTCCATGCCTGGGAAGTTGGGGCTGTTGGTCACCGACAGGCAGCCGGTCGCCATAACGCAATATCGAGCCGAGATTACCTCGCCGCGATCAGTGGTGACAGTCCAGCGCCCCACCGCTTCATCATAGATCGCGCAGGTCACGCGGGTCTCAAACGAGATGTCGCGCTTCAGATCAAACCGTTCAGCCACGTGGTTCAGATATGCCAACAGCTCCGGTTGGGTCGCGTAGCGCTCGCTCCAGACCCACTCGTTTTCCAGCTCTTCGGAGAAGGAATAGGAGTATTCCTGGCTCTCAATGTCCACCCGTGCACCGGGATAACGGTTCCAATACCAAGTGCCGCCGACGCCTGTTCCGGCCTCGAACACGCGCGCCGAAACACCCTGACCGCGCAGCTTGTGCAGCATATAAAGCCCGGAGAATCCGGCCCCGACGATCACCGCGTCCATTTCGATCTTGGCCGAACCCGACATTTACCTGCTCCCACTTTTCTTGTTGGTTATAGGATAGCGGAGATTTTGGTGGGCGCGAGGGGTTCTCGCTCAAACCCCAACGATAGAGCGCCATCCCACAGCATGGACCCGGTCAGACCCCAAGGCCCCGATCAGGGGTGGTCTGGAAAACAGACCTCTGAACGCCACGTCGCGCACACTCAAACCGCCAGCATAGGCCCCGAAGGCGGGTACCACCATCCGGCTGCCGTCCGTGGCAAAACATCGCCGTCGTACGGAGCCCTTTGCCGAAGCAACCCGCGCGCAAGGATGCAGATGGCCCGCCACCTCACCCTCTTGCAAACCGGGCAAG
>JANLPK010000076.1:0-2280 GCA_031367205.1 Alphaproteobacteria bacterium | reverse complement strand
CCTTCGACTGGCCACTCTCTATGCCAGCGTGTTCTTTGACGCAGCGGCCGCCATCTGGCTGACAAACATCATGGCATCAATCCATCGCGCCCAGGGCAATATGGTCGCGCCTTCGACGATCATCTTCATCGGTGCCATGTTGCAAGTGGTCGTCGGCGGTAGTCTGTGTTTCGGTTGGGGGCCCGCCCCGCGCCTAGGCATTCTCGGCGTTGGCCTTGGTCAGGTTATCACCTCAATCCTCAGCACCGCGCTGCTCTATCTCATCCTGCGACGCCCGGACGCCAAGGTGCGCCTACAGCTGTTTGGTCCGCTCCACCGCTCGGCATTTGCAGACATCCTTCGAGTCGGCGCCCCGGCGATGTTCTCGCCGATCCAGACGGTCGGCACCGTGCTAATCATCACCGCCATTGCCGCCCGGTTCGGCGTTGAGACCCTGGCTGGCTACGGCATCGGCTCGCGGTTAGAGTTCCTGATGGTGCCCATAGCCTTCTCGGTCGGTGTCGCTGCCCTGCCCATGGTAGGCCTAGCCATCGGGGCCGGAGACGTCACCCGCGCCCGGCGAGTGGCTTGGACAGCCGGCGCCATGGGTGCAGCAGGTCTCGGCTCGGTGGGCCTGCTGCTCAGCCTCTTCCCCGACCTCTGGGTGACCATCTTCACCAAAGACCCCGGCGTCCGCACGGCCGCAGCGCTTTATCTCCACATCGTGGGGCCGTGTTTCATCCTGTTTGGCTTGAACCTGGCACTCTATTTCGCCTGCCAAGGTGCCGGGCGCATCGGCGGCCCGCTGCTGGCCGCCACCGCGCGGATCATCGTGGTCGCGCTGGGCGGCTGGCTTCTCGTGATCAACCACGCTCCGTCTTGGGCGCTGTTCGCCCTCGTCGCGCTCGGCATGGCAGTTCTCGGTCTTGGCACAGCCGCGGCTGTAGCGCTCACACCCTGGGGTCCGAAGTCTTCGGCGTAGCAGCCCGCTTCAGGGCAACCCGATGTGCCGCCGCTAAAGCCAACCGTGACCACATGACCAACTCATCTGGATCATCCATCAACCGATCCGGAGCCCGCCAAAGCGCCAAATCAATAGATCTGCCGCCCTTCTCATAGTTCAGCGACCGTGATGACGCCGCCTCCGCAAACATCTCCCGATTACCGTCATCAACGCGGAGATAGAGCGCGTCATCGGCGACCATCCCCAACATCACCCCCTCGAAAAAAATCCCGCTCTTGCCAAACGTCCGCCGCACGGTGACCGGGCCAAGTGGCCCAAGCTGCTCGCGCAGGAACCCGGCAAAACTGGCACTGGCGACCATGGGGCTAAGGCTCAAACGATCCGCGCTGCCAATTCGGCCTTAAGCTCGGCCCAACTCACCGACGACGCGCGGTCGGCGTCAAAGCTACTTATGCGGTGTTCGAGTTCTCGACACTGCACCGCAGGCAAGGCCAAGTCGGCATCGGTCATGCTGTCCCACAACTCCCCGATCAGGGCCAACCGCTCCGGCGGGCTAAGTCGCGTAATCTCATCACGGGTCAGCGTGGTCATGGGCGGAGGATAGTCCCCATGTCAGCGAAACTTCAAGGTCACGATATCGCCCATCACGCCACCGCACGCAAATCAAAGTCCGCGTGGATCACGTCATACGGCACCACCAACTTGCGCTCCGCCGTCCATTCCACCAGTCCCCAATCCAACAAAACGCCCACATCCTCGTGCACGCGCTTGACGTCGCGCCCCAGCGCTCGCGCTAATCCGCGCAGACTGACCGGCCCCAAACCCTGCAACCGCTCAATCAAGCTCCACCGCTTGGGCGACAACACCGAAAACAACTGAGCCGCGAGGAGAAGGTGAAGAGATCAGACGCCGAGGCCCCAGTCTTCCAGGCATCAACGAACGCCGCTCCGGCCTCGCGAAGGACGCTCGCGTCATCCTTGCGGATTTGAATGGTGGCGGTTCTCATTTCACCCTCCTGTGGTCCACCGAACGGAACAAAGGCTTTAGTCCCGCGCCTGGATCCGTGGTGCCGTGACCCTCTGGCGCTCCAGGATCGCTCGACGAATTTGCTCAAACAGCGATTGCGGAAGCATGCCGTAGGCATAAATTCCAGGCTTGCCGGGAATGGTCCGTAAGTCATAACCGGGCCACGAGAACAGGTTCAACTCGTCCAACCTCAGCCAATGGCGGCCACTGTCCAAGCCCAATGACCGACATACGGTTGGCGGGAGCTTCAAAGAGTCAGAGGGTTTGGTAGGCGGCGCATGGGTGACTGGTGCCACGATCACCCTTAGATC
>JANLPK010000074.1:0-20112 GCA_031367205.1 Alphaproteobacteria bacterium | reverse complement strand
GTATCCAGAGTATCGGTACCGTCTTCGCCGTAAAGCGACGCACCACCACCACCGGTGATCGAGTCGTTGCCGAGGTTGCCGTTCAAGAAGTCCGCACCGCCGCTGCCGGCAATTTTGTCGTCGCCTTGACCGCCTAGGATCGTATCAGAGTCCGTGCCGCCGGTCAGGCTGTCGTCGCCAAGGTTGCCGTGGACGAAGTTCTTACCGTTGCCGGAACCGACGGTGTCATTTCCCTGGCCACCGAGCAGTGTGTCATTTCCGCCAGTTGCAGAAATGATGTCATCGCCGAGGTTGCCATGGACGAAGTTGTTGCCAGCGCCAGCCGCCAAGTTGTCATTACCCGGGCCGCCGTAAACTGCGTCGGAACTAGACGCTGCCACCGCGTAGGCATCGGCACCAAGGCCGCCAACAAAGATTTGCGAACTGTCGGTGAAGACAAAGTCCGAAGAACCGTAGATGGACGGGCTGAATTGCACCGTCCGACCATTGAAGGTCATATCGACCCGCTCAGGGCTAGCGCCCGAAGTTGGGAAGTAGGAAACGCTGACTGCAGTGGCGGTGGCCCCTGCGGTCGTGAACACCAAGGTGTCCCCAGGCGAGAACGTCAGGGCTTGTGCAGCCGTGATCGTCTCGAAGAAATAATTAGCCATGCTTCTCTCCAGTCATGTGTCACATGGACCCCCGAAACGCCCGGCCACCGTTCCCTCAGAAACGGAGCGGTCCCAGCGGTCCTTCTTCCGTTACCACAACGACGTCGTGGCGAAGGTTAAACGAGCCCTAGGGAGACCTATCGGAAGCCTTGATAATGCGCAACTGCAAAAACAGCGGGAAAAGCCTTGCCTTGCGAGGTTGCGGCATCCTTGCAACGCCCAGACCCTAGCCGTCGCGCATTGCGTTGTTAATCGTGTCGCTGAGGGGGCTGATTATATAGTGAAGAATGGTGTTCTTGCCGGTTGTGATCATGGCTTGGGCCGGCATGCCAGGGGTGATCTTGGCCCCCTTGGGCAGTTTGGCGAGCTCGGCGGGCGATATCCGCAAATCGGCGCGGAAATAGCCGATTCCCGACTTCTCATCACTGAGTTGGTCGGCTGAGATGTTGCTCACCACCGCCTTAACCGGGGATACCTTGCGATAGTTGAAAGCCGTGAGGCGGACCCGGGCCTCCATACCGACATGAACGTCATCGATGTCTGTGGGTTTCAGGCGCACGGTGACAATCAACGGCGCATTGGCCGGGACGATCCCCATGAGCAACTCACCCGGCGCGACAACGCCCCCGACCGTATATTGAGTAAGATCAAGTACATAGCCGTCGGCCGGAGACTTAACCACCGTGCTATCAAGCATTTGACGGCTGGCAGTGAGGCGGGGGGCGGCCTCAGCAAATCCAGCCTGCATCTGACGCAAACCCTCGGCGGCTTGGCTGATTCGCTGTTCACGCTGGGTCACGATCTGTAACCGCGTCTCGCCCTTTTGCTCGCCGAACCGGGTGATGTCCGACAACAAGGAGCCCTTACGACCCGCCATATCTGCCAGCGAGCGTTGATAGCGCAGGATGAGCGTTTTCGGAGCGTAGCCCTTTTCGAATAGCGTCTGGTATCCAGCCAATTCTTGCTTGGTCAGATCAATGCTCTCCTCGTTCGCCGCGATCTGGGCGCGGACGCCCTGCATCTGAGCTTCGATCTGCTGTTCACGTTGACCCAAAACGTCGTTCTGGCTCTGATAAAATTGGAGACGGGTGGCAAACAGGAACTGTTGGTCACGCATTGTCGCCGCGACCTTTGGGTCGCTGATTCGCGCCATGAGGTCATCGGGGAAGGTGACACTGGTCTTGCCCGTTGATTCGGCCGCGAACCGCGCGATCTGGGCCTCAAAGGCATCGACCTGGCTCTGGTAGACGTCGACTGCGGCCCGAGCTTGGACGTCGTCCATGGTCAAGAGGACCTGTCCCAGTGCGACATGCTGGCCTTCTTTGACAGCGATGGAACGCACGGTGCCACCCTCGCGGTGACGCACGACTTTACGGTTGGCCTCGACCCGCACGGTCCCGGCCGCCATGACCGCCCCGGTCAAGGGCGCGATAGCCGCCCAGAGCATGAACCCGATTACAAAGACGCCGACGATGGCTGAGCCGATCACCATCGGGCGCTTCATGCGCCGCTCAATGTCGGCCTCAAGGGCCGGGTTACTCAGGTGGAAAGCCGGAGTCACATAGGGCTTGATCGCCTTGGACTCGATCTTCAGCGGTTTGAGGTCAAGCTTCATCGGGCGGCCTCCACCGCACGCAGAGCCGGGGCCTGCGAGAACTTGGCCATGACCTGATCGCGGGGACCAAACATCTCCATCCGGCCGTCGCGCAGGACCAACATCTTATCGGCTGAGCGAAAGATTGTGGGTTTGTGGGAAACAACAATGATGGTCGCGCCGCCGATCTTGAGGGCATCCAGAGCCTGCATCAGGGCCTCTTCGCCCTCGGCATCTAGGCTGGCATTGGGCTCATCCAAAACGATCAACCGGGTCTGCCCAAGCAGTGCCCGGGCTAGGCCGACGCGCTGCTTCTGACCGGCTGAAAGGGCTAGACCCTGTTCGCCGAGATCAGTGTCATAACCGTTGGGCAAACGCAGGATCAGCTGGTGGACGCCGGCGACCTGGGCAGCCCAGATGACTTCGGTATCCTCAACGTCAGTCCGGAACCGGGCAATATTGTCACGGATCGTGCCAGCGAACAGTTCGGTATCCTGAGGCAGATAGCCGACGTTGCGTCCGAAATTGGTTCGATCCCAGCCATAGACCTCGGCGCCGTCAAGGCGCACCGCGCCGTTGCTGGGCGGATGGATCCCGACCATCAGGCGGGCCAGGGTTGACTTGCCGGCACCAGACGGACCGATAATGCCCAGCATCTCACCGGGCTCTATCTGGAAGTTAATGCCCTGCAAAACGTAGCGATTGGCACCGGGGGGCGCGAAATTGACACCCTCGACCGAGAGGCGGCCGATCGCCTTAGGAAGGTTCGTGGTGGCTTTTTGCGGCTCATAGCCCTCGAACACCTTCATCAGACGGTCAAAGGCTCGCGTGCCGTTCATCAGTGGGTCCCATGACCCCACCAGGCGCTCGATCGGTTGTAGAGCGCGGGCGGCCAAGATCATGTTGGCGAATAGCAGGCCCGAGTTGATCTTGCCCTCGATTACCAGATAGGCGCCGATAGCGATAATCAGCACCTGAATCGCCTGTCGCGCGAATTTCGAATAATTAGACAGTGAGCTCGCCCAGTCGCTGGCGAGCGAACTGCGATCCATCGTGACCGCCCGGAACGCCGCCCAGCGACCCCCCAAGGGTTCGATCATGCCCATCGCGCGCACGGCCTCTGCATTGCGGATGGCGGCATCGGTGAAGCCGTAGCTTTTCAGGGCTGCTTCATTGGCTTCCTTCAACGGAGGCCGCGTCATCTGATCTTGGAGGATGGCGATGGCAAATAGGACGATGGCACCCAGTAGATTTACAGTGCCAACCAAGGGGTCAATTAGGAACAGGATGCCCATGAAGACCGGCATCCAAGGTAGATCGAACACGACCCCAAACGCTGGCCCGGTCAGCATCTGGCGGAAGGTATCAAGGTCGCGCAGGGCCTGAGATTTGGCCTGAGGCGTGCCGCGGGCACCCCCCTCAAACAGCGCCGCAAAGACGTGACCTGAGACCCTTTGGTCCATCAGAACCCCGAAATTGATCAATACCTTGGCGCGGTAGTGGTCGATGATGCTCGACAAGACAAACGCCGCCATAACCCCGAATGTGATCACCCAGAGCGTCTCAAGGCTACCGCTGGTCATCACCCCGCCATAGATGTGGAAGGTGTAGAGCGGCATGGCCAGATAGAGCAGGTTTGACGCCAGGCTGAAGCCGAAGGCAAAGGCCAGGGGGCGATAGCCTTCCTTCACCGCGCGGGTCAGCGGGTTGTCGGGCTGATTGGCCATCGGATTGAAGATTTTCATGCGCCGTGCGCCGTCCCGTCTAGGCTGGTTGGAGAGGCGCCGAACACGCCGCGCCAAGTTGGGGAAACCCTGGTCAAGATCGCCGACATCGGCGGAGGAATGCTTGCAGCCGGGCGTGATGTCAATGTTCCAGGCGGGTGTCTCAACGCGAGAGTGGCATTCGCGTGTCGCGCGAACCACAGTTGTTCACCGGCAAGCTTGCCTGCCGAACCGACGACCATGATATAGCGGGCGCGAGGCGCATTCGGCGCGGGGAGAGTCATATCTATGGCACGGGTGGCGATCATCGGGAGCTGCATAACCCGTGATCTGTGGCCAATCCTGGGCGCGGACCTGCTTTATATTTCCCGAACTTCCCTCGCGAGCCTGTTTTCTGCGCCTTGGAGGTCGGTTGAGGTGGCCGATGATCCGCCCAACGGGCTTAATCGAGCGCCGCACATGGCCGTGGTCGCCGATCTGAAGAAAACGGCTCTGGCGGCGCTGGTGGCGCACAGACCCAGCCACATCATCTTTGATTTCATCGACGAACGGTTCGACCTGCTGGCCACGGGCGGACAGGTCGCCACCCATAGCTGGGAGTTGGAGGTCAGCGGATATTTGGCCCAGCCGGAGCTGGCGGCAGCGCGGGCGATCCCGCGACTGTCCAACCCCTGTGACCTTATGTGGAAGAACAGCTTGGCCGAGTTGGCGGCGTTCCTCAGCGCGACGCCGTTGCGGGAGGCTGAACTTGTTCTCCACGAGGCGCAGTGGGCAGCGACCTATCTGGATGCCGGCGGGCTGGAGGTCAGCTTTGACGACACCTGGGAGCAGATGCCCGGCGTTCGGGTGCTCAGAGCCGGGCACAACAGATTGCTGTCGGGCTACCAAACCCGGTTCTTGCAACAATTTCCGCGCGCGCAGCGGGTGGCGGCACCGGGACACCGGCTGGCCGACCTCAACCACCGCTGGGGCCTGAGCCCCTTTCATTATGTGGACGCCTATTACCAAGAGATCTGGAGTCAGCTGCCGGACCTGCGGGCCTAAGCGCCGCCCTGCCTCGCCCAATATTCCAGAGGGGTAACGCCCTGGGCCGCCAAATCGGCGTGGGCGGCGAGGTAGCCGATCCGGCTGAAACCCGGCTGGGGTTCTGCCGATGTCCAGGCTCCGCCGTTGAGATAGTCGCTGAGCGGGTCCAGATGGGCCGGTCGTCCCGCGCCGCGGGTGCGCAGATAGTGTTCGGTGTCGAACCAAGGTCCGGGGTTCGTGAGTTGCTCCGCCGAATGGGCAACGAAATGCGACAGCGGCTCCTGCCCCTCAATCTGCGGATAAGTCGCGAGATACCAGCTGGGGTCAAATAGCGGATGCGGTTTGAAACCGCGCGCGAAACCGCCAGCCAGATAGTGCAGCAGCGGGTTGTCGCAGGGCTCATCGCCCGGCAACTGTTGACGATAGAACTGCGGCTGAAACAGCCGATGGGGACTGGTTTGGCCCCCATCCCGCAGGAAATGTGCCAGCGGGTTCTCACCGGTTTCAGCTAGCTCCGGCGTGGCGGCCACATAGTGGGCAACATTGAACAGGGGATGGGGATTGCACCCCTGCGCCACGCCGACCCGGACGAAATGCTCGAGGGGCGTCAGGCCCGTCGCGGCCAGACCGTGGGCCTGGGTTCGCGCATAGTCGCCGCCGTCAAACAAGGGGTGCGGCCAATAGTTCAACTTCGCGCCGATCAGCAGATAGTGGACCAGGGGCGGCAAGCGCGACGCGGCAGCATCAGGATAGCGGGCCAGATACCAGGATTGATCCAGCAGTGGCGTCGCCGCGCCGGGCCGCCAGAGACCTGAGCGCAGGAGGATGAGCCGATGGCCCAGAAAGCCCAGTCTTTTGAGGACAAGTTCGAGGCCGATCCGTAGGCGGTTGCGGCGATCAGGACGGGCAACGAGCTTTGCCTTGTCGCGGTAGCGCGCGAAGACGGCGTCGTCTCGCGCCGCCTCGGCGGCTTGGCGGGCGGCAATTGCCTCAATCAGCGCGCCGCCCATTTGAGCGCGAACAATGCCTTCGCCGGTTTGGGCGCGGTGGGCTTCGTGCCGCAACACCGCTTGCTGGGCCGACAAGACCTCGAGCTTTTCAACGAGGGTGGTCGGCGTCATGCCCAGGGCCTTGGTGCTAAAGACCACCGCTGGGGCCCTCCTGCACAAGCCAAGCCGCAAATCCGCCGTCTGTGGTATCGAACGGGTCAGGAAACGCTGCCTGCAAATCCGCACGGTCGCGATAGAGCCTACGCTGTGACCGTGTGATTGCGGTATGGTCTGAATAGGCCTGGTAGGCCCAGTCGGTGGGTGGGATCGCCGGATCGGTCGCTGCGGCAACCTGGTCCTTATACCAGCGCCAGATTTCGTAGACCTGGAAGTTCTCGCCCGCGTAGCGCTTGGTCATGCCCTCCCCCACCGGGCCCAGCTTGGTGAAGTGCCAAAACCGCAGCGTCGAGCCGTTGACGGTGATTACGCCGTCCTTGCCGATATCGATCTTGCGTTTGGAGAGGTTCCAACTGGCCACGTTGTAGCCGGGATCGCGCACCACCTTGACTCGATCAAACAACGCCGGAACGTGGTCGCACCAGCGCTGGTCGACGAACATACCCTGGTCCATTTCGTCAAAACAGAAATCCAGCAGGCGGTCGTTCCACCACTTGGCAAAGCGAGCCCCCTCACCGGCAGTGCGGATCGCCACAAAGCCGAGATTGAAGATGCCGGTCCGGGAGGCCGAGAGGTCATTGTCGAGGATTGCCATGCGCTCGTCATTGGCATCAACCAGATGGGGGGTGAGCAGGATGTCGTGATCTTCGAGCAGGGCGACCAGGGGATTGAGATCGTTGAACAGGGCAATATCGGGATCCAGATACATCACGATGTCGGCCCCGCCAGAGCAGGCTTGGTGCAGGAAGGGCCCTTTCACGGCGGTGCAGGCCTCGACCACATCGTGCTGAAAGAGCCAGCCCGGAAAGTTGGGGATGCCGAGGTCCTGGGACAGAACGACACGGTCAAAGTCTTCAACCGCCAGGTCGAGTTCGAAACCGATGGGCAGCGCGTCGGTGATCAGCGCCACCAGCTCCCAATCGGGGTGAAACCGCCGCAGGGACTTGAACAACACCCTAGCCCGATTGAGATAGGCATAGGTGAAGCTGGAATAGGCCAAAACCTTCATGGGGCCGCCACCAGATCCATCGTCATGGCGCTGAAGGCCAGATCATAGATCATCGGGCGTCTGACCGCTTTGCGGAAGGCCAAGGCCTCGCCGCTCTCGAACAGAGCAAAGAGCTGCGCTTCGAAGTTGAGAACCCGACCATGATCGCCCTCCACCACAAACGCTGCGACATTGCCGCTGTCAGCGTGGGTGAGCACAGCCGCGCCTGCCGCGACACTCTCGTGGGCACCGAAGGAAAACGTCTCGCGGCAAAGCGACCAGATCACAGTCACATCGATATCAAGGCCGATGAGCGCGTCCCGGGCTGCCAGGGGATTGGCGGCGCTGACCCTGACCTCTTGGAAATCGATGACCGACTCCTGCGTCGGAAACGATGCGAAATGGGTGAACCGATAGCGGGGGTCCTCGGCGAACCGGGTGGCTAAGCTCACAAAAGTCGACCAGCCCTTGTGCAGGGCCGGAGCCCCCAGAAACGCGACCCTCAGGATGCCGTCATCGGTACTTTGGGCGGGACGGGGGCGTTCCAAGCGCGCGAGAGGATGCACGACGGTGGGTTGGTTTGGTCGCGCTGTCGTGCCCGACCGCCAGGTTTCCAAAGTGACCTGGGCCGGTGCCGCCACCGTCAGATCCAGAGCTTTGAACAGTTTGTCATGGGCCGCAGTATGAACCGCGCGATGGGGACCATAGACACAGATGCTGCAGGCACCGCTCTGTGGCGGCGGCGCACCACAGTCAGCCACATCATTGCGCATCAAATGCACACCGGCGCACAGGCTGGTGAAGTCGTGCAGCCAGAAGAACCCCTCATGCAGATCGGCGGCCTTGAGGATCGCCAGCACGTCATCAATGGCGTGACCCATCAGGCCGTGGATGGCCAGGGTGCGCCGGCCAAGCCCCGCCTCAAGATTGAGGACGTCGCAGACCCCCTGCACTGGAAAGGCACCAAGGTCGTGATTGTTCCAAATGACCCCGATGGCGGTTGGCCATTCCGCCTCGCGTAGGCTGGGCCACGAGGCTATCGGGTAGAGGTGCAGGTGATCGCGGCCACCTGCCGCCACGGCCGCAGCCTCGCGCTGCAGACATAGCTGAACCCCGCCGATGCGGCTGGTATAGTCATCGTGGCTGATGCTGAGGTGGAAGGCACCGTCCTTGGAACGACGGTTTTTCAGCGCCGCCGTTAGCTCATCGGGCGGGTTTATCTCGACAGACAAGGCGCGGTCCTGGGCGGCATTCATCCGCGCCTCGACTGAGGATAATTTTGCCAAGGCCTGAACTCGAAACCCGACGTCTTGCCTCCAGTGCCGCCCCTGAGCCCGCCCCTCCGTCACGAAATGGACGAAGGGATTGGTTTCGCCTCTGGCGAGATCGGGATTGAGCTCCAAGTAGCGAGATATGGAGAAATTGGCGTTGGGGTCCCTGCCCTCTCGCCAGCCGAACATCATGAAGTGATCAAAAGGATCCAGGCCCGCCGCCATCACATCGGGACTCGATTGCGCGTAAAAATCAGCGTCGAATTCAGCAGCTACGCGGGGGTCGATCTCTTCACCAACCTGCGCATCGGCATAGGCACCCTTCCAAAGAAGGGCCGCGCCTAGGGCGGAAGGTTGGATCTCGCGACCTTCGCGCCACCCGCGCGCCAGATAGTGATCGAAGGGGTTGGCACCTTGAATATCGGTGTGCGCCGCCAGATAGGCGCTGGTCGAAAACCACGGGGCCGGATCGCGGCCTTCCCGCCAGCCGCCAGCCAGGTAGTGCGCAACCGGATCAACCCGAGACGTCGCCATATCCTCATAGGCAGTGCGGTAGAATACCGGATCCAGGCCGGTGGAAACCCGTCGATAGACATGGTCCAATGAGGCCTCTGGGGCCATGGGGATTATTCCTGTGCGACGCACCCTGTGTGTGCAACAGAAGCTATTCGTGATCAACCTGACCCAGCGACCGAATCCGAACCAATGGTCATGACCCACCAACCTCTTGCGCCAAGCACCGTCCCACAACGCGACGCCTATCTCGTTCTGGGCATGCACCGTTCCGGCACCTCGGCCTTGACCCAGATCTTGGCCATTGCCGGGGCGACCTTGCCCGACAATGTGATGCCCGGCGATGAGCACAATGCGAAGGGCTATTTCGAGCCGTGGCGCATTTCGGTGTTCAATGATGATCGTCTGGTCGCCGGAGGCGGAGCCTGGAACGACCCGTTCCTCCACCCCTATGTCCCGTTGGTCGATGAGGCGGACTGGACGGCACGGGCCTTGGCGCTCTTCCGCGAGGAATACCGCAACGCCCGACATCCATTGCTGAAGGATCCGCGAGTCTCGGTGTTGATGCCGCTTTGGCGGTCGGTCCTGCAGGCTGAGGGCCTGGATGCGCGGTGTGTGATTCCGATTCGCCACCCCTTGGCAGTCGCCGCATCTTTGGCAAAGCGCGACAAGGCACCTGTCCAATTGTCGGTGCTGCTTTGGATGACCTATATGGTGGCGGCTGAGGCGGGAAGTCGGGGAATGTCGCGCGCCTTTGTAGATTATGACGGCCTGGTAGCGGACTGGCGAACTGAGGTCGAAATGATGGAAACCGCGCTCGGAGGGAAATTGCCCCGACTAACCGCTGCCGGGGCGCTGGAAATAGACGGTTTCCTGTCTCCCGACCTGAGACACAATTCGCCGCAGGGGGACCTCTTGGCATTGGGTGAAGTCGGTCAAACAGCTCAAGATGTGCTGACTTGGCTGCAGGCTGCGCGACGGGGAGAGGGACCTAGCAACGCGCCGCTCGAGCGCGCCGAGCAACTGATATCGCGATTGCAGTCGCAGTTCGGCGGCTTTCTGTCGCCGATGATCAGCCTCTTGCATCAGACCCGAGTCGAGTTGGCCACCACCGAGGCCAAGCTGGATCTGGCCACCCGCCATGGGGCGAACCGCGAACGGGAACTCTTGGATCAGGCCAAACAGATGACCCTTGAGCATCAGAAATTTCATGCCGCCCTGGACGGCCTTTTGGCGGCGCGCTGAGGTGCGCTATCGAGGCTCATCTATTGCGCCTGGGTCTTGGGCAATGGCGATCTGTTCGATCACCAACTGGCCGCCGGGGCCATCATCCAGATCCAAGCGGATCTGGTCGATCTTCGACATCTTCCAGTCGTCACCCCCGGCGCTGAGCCGGTGCATGTCATAGACCAGCAAGACCGTCTGGCCGACAGCCGGGTTGCCGCCCGATATCGGTCTAGCAAAGAAGTCAGGGCTCTCGCCATGCGTCGCCGTGGCGTAGAAAATCGTGCTGTCCCAAGCCTTTCCGGGCGAGAGCCTACGAATTCGAACCAAGATCAGCGATCGGTTGCCGCCATCGATCTTAAGGCCCTTGGGACTGCGTAGGAGAACATCCGGCGCCAGCTCGTCAACTTGCAAACCGTCGCCGGCTGCGGGGCTGACCTCGGCGTGAAGCCCAACAAAGCCGTCCGTCGAGCCCGCAAAGGTCCAGAGTTTCTCGGCACGCACCTGCTTTCCGTTAGACAAGAACATCGATCTCTCGCCATCCCATTGGAATTGGCTAGCCGTCGCGCCCGCTGTTGAGCCGAGCCCGGGCGCAGGGCTGTCATAGGGCAGTGGGACCGGTGCACGGCGCGCTGCACGGGGGGATGGATTGTCGCAAGCGGCCACCGACAGACCAATCAGGATCACCAGTGCGGCGTGTCCCGGCCTCATTCGGGCCGCCCCAAGCCCAGGGCCCGCAACGGCGGATCGACGGCGAGATAGATGAGCGCGACGAGCGCGGCAAGATCGAGAAAGTAGAGATAACGATAGTCACAGGCCACGGAGATCACGAAGAAGCTGGCGGCAAAACCCAAGGCGGCAGCCATGAGACCAACCATAGCCACATCCTGAGGCTCCCCCCGGATCAGCAACACAATGCCAGTCGCCAGGCAAATGAGGCCGTAGGTCAGGTGGGAAAACACCGGCGTATCGAGGAACCAGGATCCATAATTGTAGAGACGCTGATCGCCGCGATCGACGCCCGCCGGCATCTTCAGATCGCTGAGCATCTTCGGAGGCCCTTCAACTCCGGTGAAAATGGGCAGGCAGCTGTCGATCATCGGGGTCAAGAATACCCATCGAAAAGCATCCAGGCGGTGGGCAAGGTAGGCCTGGGGATTTTCACGGATCAGAGTCCACCATTGGTGACCAACGACGCCTTGCGGCAGTTTTCGAAAGGCCGCACCGATGCCGGGATCCAGGTGCAGATAGTCTACCCGCTCCGGCGAATATAGTGGGACGGCGCGAGTCCTAATCGTAGCGGCGACTTCGGGATCCGCCGCAACAATGTCTCTCAAGACCAATGTCTTGTCATGGGCGCTAGCCCCGATCAGATCATATCTTTGCAAGACCAAAATGCCGCGTTGGGTGGCGTCGTCGGGCCCGGACTTGGGCGGCTGGGCGAGGATGCCCATCCCCAAGGATAGCAAGACGACAGCGATCAAGCCGCCGACGCTCCAGCCCAAAACGGAACCCCAGCCGTCGTCTCGCGCCGTCCAGGCCAAGACAATGGCGACCACGCCGGCAGCGATCAGCCCGTTCTGCCGCACCTGGGCGGCCAGGGCGAGCGTCAGGAGCAAGGCGATCAAAGCCAGCCAAGGTCGACCGGGTCGGCTCCAAACCTTGGCAACATGCGCCAAGGCGACAAAGCCGGCGACGCCCAGATTGGCGAATAGGACGTCCTTCCAGACGATGCCTTGGTAGATCAAAAGCGCAGGTGACAGGACCACGGCGAGCCCAACTCCGGGAGCCAGCCAAGTGATTCTGGGACGCAGGCTGGGTAAGGCCATTAGCGAGCCGCTAAGCAATAGGCCCGAGCCCATAAGGTAAAAGCCGGTTCCTGGGGTCAGACGATCAAAACCGCCTAAGATCGCGGCATAGACCGCCGGAGCCCAGGTTTCACGCAGGTGGAAGCGGCCTTCATGCAACTGGGTTACCGAGTCGACCGACAAGTGACCTGGCATATTGGCCCCGAGCATGGCCAGAAAGCCCAGGCCGATAATGGCGCGAAACGCCCACACCGGATCGACGCGGTAGGGATTGGTCATGGGCGCGCCTGAGACATGACGATGCCCAGCCCGCCGAGCACCAAGGCGTAGCCAATCAAACTTGTCCAGGAGAACGGCTCTTTGAAGACCAACCAAGCAATCAACGGCACCAGGGCTGAGCCCGCCAGGGAGAAAGCGTAGGCGGTAGATAGGGGCACGCGCGTCAAGGTGAAAAACCAGATGAGCGCGGTCAGGCCGTACCAGCCCAGCGCCGCCATCAGCGGCCAGTTTTGAGCCGCGCGACCGACGAACGACCCCGTGAGACGCTGGTCATAGACGGTGGCCCATTTGAACATCGTTTGACCGATCGGCAGGGCGATCGCGACGACGGCACAGAGCAGGGCGTCCTTGAGGCCCATCATCCGTTGTCCATCAGGCGCTCAATCGCCCGCAGATACGGGTGAATTGCGCGGACGGGCACATTGGACACGTCATAGTTCATGGCCTGCAACAGCAATTGGACACCGACGATCACCGGCAAGGCTGCGGTCATGACGACACCGGCCGAGGCCGCCTGAAGGGGATCGCGCACGGCGATCCAGTGCAATCCGTAGATCAGGCCAAACAGAAAGAGGACCGCCCCGGATAACATCTCGACGGTCGCCACATTGAAATCGCGGACAAAATACTGGCCCAAGACCCGTTGGCTGAAATTGGTCAGGTGTTTCAGGGCAAAGGGGCCGATAATGGCGCTGATCCGGATATTGCTGATCTCCTCACCGTAGCGAGCTGGCATCGGCACATCGCGCACCACCGCGCGCAAGGTGCCCAGGTGATAAAGCAAGTCCGTCTCGAAAAAGAATCTACGAGAAACGCTCTTTTCCATAACACGGCGCGCCACGCTGGCCTCGATAGCCGTGAAGCCGTTGGTGGGGTCAAAGACGTTCCAATATCCGGTTGAGACCTTGGCGGCAAAGCTCAAGGCCGCGTTGCCGAAAACCCGGACCCTGGGCATGGTCTGCAGGTGACTGATCGAGGTGAAGCGGTTGCCCTTGGCGTAGTCTGCCTCCCCCAACAGGATCGGGGCGATCAGTTGGCTGAGATAGGACAGGTCCATCTGGTCATCGCCGTCTACCTTGACCAGGATACGTCCGCCTAGGCGATCAGCCTCCGCATATCCGGCCAGGGTCGCGCCCCCGACACCCTGATTGGCCGGCAGGTCAATGACGTGAACCCGAGGATCGGCAATCTCACGCCTGATGAATGCACCCGACTCTTCAGGGCAATTATCATCGATGCAAACAATGCCCTCGACCCACGTCGGAGCCCGGGCAATGACCCGCGCCACCTGGTCGCGCACTCGGTAACAGGGGATGATCAGCCAGACACCCGCCTCGGCCAGGCGCAGTTCCGGCGACCGCGAATCATCGTGTCTGCGAACCGTAGCTCTGCGCGTCGGGGTTGGCGATTGTGACATCTCTGACCCGGCTACCATGGGGAGCCCGACGACGTCCATAAGGGGCTGCCCTGCGTCATGCTTGCGCCGTAAAATGCGAGCTGATACCAGCGGCCCGACGGTTGGAGACCGAATGCAAACTGCCGACCATATGCTGCGCACCGGACGACGCGGCGCTTTGCATGAGTTTTCCATGGCTTATGGAGACCTACGCGCCAGCATGGGCATGCTTAGTCTTGCCTGGACCTTAGCTTGGCACGACGTCGTTTCACGATATCGCGGTTCGATTCTGGGTCCCTTTTGGATCACCCTATCCATGGGCTTCATGGTGTTAGGTATCGGGTTTCTCTATTCCGAGCTGCAGCACATATCCCTGAAGGACACGATGCCCTTCGTGGCCTTGGGCATCGTGTTCTGGGGCATGATTTCGCAAGTGATCATTGAGGGCTGCGACACCTTTGTCCACGCCGCCGGAATGCTCAGCCAAACTTCTCTGCCGATGTTCACCTTTCTCTGGCGCACAGTGCTGCGCAATCTGGTGACCCTGTCCCATCACCTGGTAATCATAGTTGCAGTTATTGTGGCCTACGGCTTTTGGCGCACCATGAATTTGCCGATGGCGATCGTCGGAATCCTACTCACCTTGATCAACGTATCGTGGATTAGCTTGGCTGCTGCCATAGGGTCAGCACGATTTCGCGATATCCCACAGATCGTCATGTCGGTAATGCAGTTTTCGATGTTTATGACGCCGGTGTTTTGGAATCCCGTCTCGCGGGCGGGCATGATGAGGACCGTGCTCAATCTCAACCCATTTTTCCACATGCTGGATTCGATTCGCACGCCACTTCTGGGAGGGCGGTGCGACCCTCTGAGCTATCAGGTGCTGATCATCATGGGCATTGTCGGCTGGTCAGCAACCTTTGCCATGTTCGCCATGACCCGCCGTCGGATCGTTCACTACCTATGAAAGCGCCGCCTGTCTCCATCCGGGTCAGTGGACTGACCTTGCGGTTCCCGGTTTACGGGGTGGACGCCAAGTCGCTGAAGAAGCATCTGGCTCGAGTGACTGTCGGCGGACGTTTGGGAAAATCCGGCCATGGTTCGGCCGAGGTGACCGCGATCACCGACCTTTCCATGACGCTCAAGGCCGGCGACCGGTTGGGTCTAATCGGACACAACGGTTCGGGAAAGACGACTCTGCTGCGTTCTCTCTCGGGGGCCTATGAGCCCGACGAGGGGGAGATAGAGGTCAAGGGTCGGGTTGCCCCGTTGTTGGACCTGGGCCTGGGTATTGACCCGTCGGCGACAGGTCTGGAGAACATCCGCCTGCGGGGTCGGATCGCCGGACTGACCTCCAAGGAGATCGACGACAAGATGGACGAGATCGGCCGTTTCACCGGCCTGGGTCCGTTCCTAGCCATGCCGCTCAAGACTTATTCGGCGGGGATGCAGGCCAGGCTGGCATTTGCTGTCGCCACGGCGGTGGACGCCGACATCTTGCTGATGGACGAGTGGATCGCGGTGGGTGACGCCGAATTCCAGAAGATCGCGCACCAACGCCTGCTCAGTCTCGTGGAACGCGCCGGCATCTTGGTTTTGGCGTCCCACGACCTCGACCTTATTCGGCTCTACTGTAACAAGGTGATGCGGATGGATGGCGGCGTTGCCTCCGCCGTCACCGACGTCAAGAAAATGAACGAGCTTCTCACGTCCCCGTGAGCGTCTCACTGTCCTGAAACAAGCTTTGCGGGGATCTGAGTGCCGGCTGCAATATCAACATCGGGGGGGCTGTTTGGCCCGCTGCGCAATTGGGCTGCGGACCTAATGACCCGCGTTCGCACTCTGCCCTGGCTGCACGGCATCGTTCACGCGGTCGCCCTCCAGTTACAGCGGCTGCCCATTGGGGCCAAGATGATCAAGGCGGTGCTGGAGCCTCAATATCCCACCGCGATGGATTACAACCACTGGGTCGCGGTGAATGACACGCTAAGTGATGAAGATCGACGGCTGATCAGAGCTCAGATTGAGGACTTCGCTTACCGACCTTTGATCTCGGTGATCATGCCGACCTATGAAACCAGCGAACAATTCCTCCGGGACGCCGTCCGCTCGGTTCAAGCCCAACTCTACCCCCATTGGGAACTGTGCATCGCCGATGATGCGTCACCGAGCCCCAGGGTTTGGAAGCACCTGCAAGCCTTAGCCGCCGACCCCCGGATCAAGATTACGCGCCGCAAGACCAACGGTCATATCAGCGCCGCCAGCAACTCGGCTCTGAAGCTCGCGCTTGGTGAGTTCGTCGCCCTGATGGACCATGACGACCTACTGCCCGAGCAGGCGCTCTACGAGGTCGTGGCAGATCTGCAGGCCCACCGCGACGCCGACATGATCTATTCCGACGAGGACAAGGTTGATGACACCGGTCGGCGGTTCGAGCCGCACTTCAAGACCGGATGGAACCCCGAGCTGTTGCTCAGCCAGAACATGATCAGCCATCTGGGGGTCTATCGGCGGAGTTTGGTCGAGAAGATCGGCGGCTTCCGTGAGGGCTTCGAGGGCAGTCAGGACTATGACCTGACCCTGCGGATCGCTGAACTTACTGAAGCAGCGCGCATTCGGCACATTCCGGCCATCCTCTATCATTGGCGCCAGCAAGCAGGGCCGGGCTCGTTTTCGGAGACCGACCAGGAGCGCTGCGGGGCAGCTGCCCAGCGCGCCGTTGCGGGTCATCTAGAACGCACCGGTCAAACTGATGCGGTGGTGGAACGCCTGCCCGACGCGCCGACTTGGCTGCGGGTGCGTCGTCAGGTGCGTCAGCCCGCACCCCTGGTCAGCGTGATCATTCCGACTCGGGATCGGGTCGAGCTGCTGTCGCGTTGCGTAGCGGGGGTGCTAGAGCACACCGACTATTCCGCGCTCGAAGTTATGATCGTCGACAATGACAGCGTCGAGCCTGCAACCAAGACCTATCTGGCTGAAATTGCCCGCGATCCCCGCGTGCGAGTCGTGCCTGCACCGGGGCCCTTCAACTACTCGAAGATCAACAATCACGCGGTGACCCAGACCAAGGGTGACATCCTTCTGTTCCTCAACAACGACATCGAAGTGCTGTCGCCGGGCTGGCTATCAGAGATGGTTGCCCATGCGGTCCGGCCACAGGTGGGCGCGGTGGGCGCGCGTTTGCTCTATGAGGACGGTCGGGTTCAGCACGGCGGCGTCATTTTAGGTGTCGGCGGCGAGCCGCCGGTGGCCGGCAACCTCTATGCTGGGGCGCCGGGTGATGATGCGGGCTATTACAACCACCTCAATCTTTCGCGGAACATGTCGGCAGTGACTGCAGCCTGCCTCGCGATGCGCAAGTCGGTATTCGTTGAGACCGGCGGTTTTGACGAGGCCCATCTCACCGTGGCCTTCAATGATGTTGATCTGTGCCTCAAGGTAATCACCTTGGGCTATCAGATCGTCTGGACGCCGCATGCGGAGCTTTCCCATCTGGAGTCTGCGTCGCGGGGGTCAGACCTCGAAGAGAAACAGCAACAGCGGTTTCAAGGTGAGATCGCCTATATGCGCAAGCGGTGGGGCGAGGTCTTGGACAGCGACCCCTTCTATGGTCCCAACTTTGATCGCTATCGCGGGGACTATCGGTTGTCGTTTCCGCCGCGTCGCATAAAGCCTTGGCGGCGGACCGTCGCCGACTAAGCTGGAGTTCCTACTATGAGACCAACATTGTTACCTCTAGGCTTAGCAGCTGCGGTGTCTCTTGCGACCCTCGGTGCTGCAGAGGCCAAGGTCGGCAAACCGGCTCGAGACTCCAAGATTTGGGCCGCATCGCAAGCCGCGCGACCCGCGCAACTCGAGCTGCTGAAGACCTTGGTCAATATCGATTCGGGAACCGGCGACATCGAGGGCGGGCGTAAGGTTGCAGCGATCCTCGCCGCCAAGCTTCTGGCGTTAGGTGCGAACGTTGAAACGGTGGCCGCCGAAGCCCCAGGGTTGCCGGAAAATACCGTGGCCACCTTCAAGGGTTCGGGAAAAGCTTCGATCCTGTTGATCGGTCATATCGACACGGTTTTTGGACCAGGCACCACCGCCAAGTGGGCGTTCTCGATGGACAGTGAGCGCGCGCGAGGGCCCGGTGTCGGCGATGAGAAGGGCGGCGTGGTGGAAGCGCTCACTGCAATGCAGATATTGAGGGACCAGGGCTTCAAATCCTACGGCAAGGTCACGCTATTGATCGAAACCAGTGAGGAGCGGGGTTCACCGGGAACCCGAGCCCTGATCGACAAGCTGGTGGGTTCGCATGATGTCGAGCTCAATCTTGAGCCGGGCGACCCGCCCGACGCCGTCACGGTTTGGCGCAAGGGTAGCGCGACGATCAATATCGACGTCAAGGGGCGCCCCGCCCACGCCGGTGTGGCACCGCAGGATGGCCGCAATGCCGCCGTTGAGCTGATTCATCAGCTGGCAGCCGTCGATGGATTTCCCCACTCCGGAGCGGGCCTGACAGCCAACTTGACGATCATCCAGGCCGGAAGCCGCTACAACATCATCCCCGAGGATGCGCGGGCCCAGATCAATGTTCGTATTCGGGAGAAGGCCGACCTCGACCGCTTGCAAGAGGTTCTGGAGGCCAATGCCAAGACGACGGTGATCCCCGACACCAAGGTTACGATCACCCGAGAAACGTCATTTCCACCCTTGCCGAACAACCCTGCGACGGAGGCTCTGGCCAACCGCGCGACAGCAATCTACGCGGAACTTGGCCTGACCCTGGGTCAAGCCGGAAATGGCGGCGCATCAGAATCGGCGCTGGCCTTCGAGGCCGGGACCCCGGCTCTGGACGGCTTAGGTCCAATTGGTGGGGACTTTCACACTGACAAGGAGTGGATCGACCTGAAATCGGTGACACCGCGCACCTATTTGCTGACCAAATTGATCATGGATCTCAGTCTCAATCCGCCAAAGCGGTTGAGGTAGGATCAACCGTCTAGTCGGTCAGGCTTAAGGCTGAGGACGCCCTGTCGTTCGAGTTGGCCCAGCATTTGGTCGATCTGACTGCGCAGCTCAACCATGCCTTCAGTGCTGAGAATCAGGAAACCGGATTTCACGAGCTCTGTCTCGCCGGCCGAATTCGCGACGCCGGCGGCGAGTACCAGCCTGAACGTCCCGCCTTGAAATCCCAGCCCCGCCACCTTGTCGCCGAATATCATCGGCAGGTCGAACTCGGGTAGGCCGGGCGGGCTGGTCATAAGTTGTCCGTCGCATGATTCCCGGAACAGCGTCTCAAGCGAGAACTCAAACCCCAAGACAAACAGAAGCCGCCGGTCTCGCGACCGGCGGCTCTGTTAAATTTAGACGCCTGATTAGGCGGCGACGGGACGACGGCGCGAGCTGCGCAGGGTCACACCGACCAAGCCGAAGCCAACGATCATCATCGCCCAAGTGGCAGGCTCAGGAACGCCGATCACGAAGCCTTGGCTCTTGAAATCCACGGCGTAGAGGCCGTAGGCACCCGTGCCAGAAAGGCTCGGAGCCAGAGCGATGTAGCCTTGACGATAAGCCTCAACCGGCGCGTCGTTAGCAACAAAGTTCAGCGACGCATACTCGATCGACCAAATTGCGGCCTGAATGCCCGAGAGCTTATTCTGCAAATCCGGGACGGCATCTTGAACCAAGTGATAGCCGAGGTTCGCTAGGCCCAATATCTTGCTGGTCTTAGCGGCATCAACGGTATTGCCCTTGCCGTCATAGAGAGTGCCACCCGTTTCCATATATTGCAGGTTCACTGGAGCCTGATATCCGCCACCGGCAGCGATATTGTGGAACAGGTCAACGCAGAAGCCCCAAAGCGTATACTTCGGCAGGGCAGGGCCGACGCCATAATTGACATCTAGCTTCAAACCAACGGCCAAGTCCTGGACGTTGGTAAAATTGCTACCACCATAACTGCCGTTAATGGTCACCTTAGCGGTGTTATAATAGCCTATATTGTTCAGATAGACTTGCGTTGCCGCAGAAGCGCTGGTGGCCGCAAGGGCACCTGCTGCGATGGCGGAAGCGAAGAGTAGATTACGAAGCGAAGTCATTTGTTAACCCCCGAAGCTCAATGTCACTCGACACCACACCAATATTGGCGAACGCCGCTCTAGGTTTCTTTCTAAGGGGACCGCTAGACCCGGTCCAACGTCATCCCCTCAGACGTGCGCCGAATTTTGAAACTCACCCTAGAGGCGAATGAGGTAGGCCTTCAAAACTCGTCACTCCATGCCTTGTTTAACGCCGTTTCTCACCGGGGTCTATTGTTAATCAATCCTAAAAATACGATTTTCTGCGCGACGTCATCGCGCGCGTTCAGCTTCTATTCATGTAGGACATCCCGCAGGCGACGGATGCCATCCCACAGCAGGCCGCGCCAACCACAGGCACGAGCCGCCTCCACATTATCCAATCGATCATCGACAAGCGCCAAG
>JANLPK010000063.1:0-3562 GCA_031367205.1 Alphaproteobacteria bacterium | reverse complement strand
GAAGCCGCCGTAGTTGAGGGATACCCTGCGATCAGCCATCGCTACTATCGGCTGAAGGCCAAGATCATGGGGCGCAAGACCCTGGATTATTGGGACCGCAATGCACCGTTGGAGACCACCAAGCCCCGGATCTATAGCTGGGATCAAGCTCGTGACATGGTGCTCGAAAGTTTTGCTGATCTGGCCCCCAAGTTCGCCAACACCGCTAAGACCTTCTTCGATAACCCTTGGATCGACGCCGCGCCGCGGGCGGGGAAGCAATCGGGGGCCTATTCCCATCCGGTGAATTCGGAGCGGCACCCCTACGTGTTCATGAACTTTATGGGCGAACGACGTGACGTGCTGACCCTGGCCCACGAGCTGGGGCATGCGGTTCATCAGACCCTGTGCGCGCCGCTGGGCACGCTGTTAGCCGATACGCCGCTGACCCTGGCGGAAACTGCCTCGATCTTCGGAGAAGGCTTGGTGTTCGAGCGGCTGCTTTCCGATGCGACCAAGGCCGAACGTCGCGGCTTATTGGCGGGACAAATCGAGGACGGGCTGAACACGGTGTTCCGCCAGATCGCCTTCCATCGGTTCGAGACAAGGTTCCATGCAGCCCGGGCCGAAGGAGAGCTGTCGCCCGATCAGATCGGCGCGCTGTGGCTGGAGGTCATGGCGGAAAGCCTGGGACCTGCCGTCAAGCTGAATGCCGGCTACGAGCACTATTGGGCCTATGTGACCCACTTCGCCCACGCACCCTTCTATGTCTATGCCTATGCGTTCGGCGACCTCCTGGTGCGCGGCCTGATGGAGGCTAGGCGTGCCGATCCTGAGGGATTTGCCCCGCTCTATGAGGATCTGCTCGCGGCGGGCGGCACCCAAACCTATGTTGAAGCGCTGCGATCATTTGGGCTCAATCCACGGGAAAAGGCGTTCTGGGTGGCGGGCGTAAAGCAGATGGAACGCCTCGTGGACGCCTTTGAGGCCCTCGTGTGAACAACAATTCACTCGGCAATCGGCCGCCTCGATCGTAAGTCTCGGCTTGGGGCGAAGATGTGATGGAGGCGTTGTGAATTTTCGGACTCTCATACTCGGCTTGGCGATGGTCGCCCTGCCTGTGACCTCAACCCTGGCTGCAGAGAAGCCGCCGATCAAGCTGGCCAAGGTCTTTCCCTATTTGGAGCAGTATCTGGCCATTCCGGGCGCGGAGCGGAACCGGTTTTCCATGACCTATACGTTCCTGATGAACGGCAAGCCGGCTGCGGGTTTGAAAGCTGTTGTGCTGGAGGCCGACGGTCGCCGATTGCCGATTACCTTTGGTCCGACAGGACGCGCCTCGCCGTTGCCGACCCTCAATCAGCTGAAGACGGCCCAGTTCATCGCCGACGTTTCTGCCGATGCCAAGATGGGGGTGAACTTGGAAATGCTGCCCAGCATGGCCGCCGCCAAGGAGATCAGTGCCAAGGAGGCGGAGCTGTCGATCGCCCAGGTCAACGCGGGTATCGGCAAGGCAGCCGGAGCGCTGCGCTTCGTTGCGCCGAAGATGACCGGCATGAGTTTTGTCGGAGCCGGGCAAGGCGTCGCCAGATTGTCCAACGGCACAGAGTTGCCGTTGCCGATCGATAAGGGAACTCCGTTTTATGATCCCAGCATGACCAAAGGGGTTGTGACGATCATCTTGGCCAAGGTTCCCACCAAGCTGGATTTCAAGTCGAAATAGAGGTTGAGGTCTGGCTCGGAGACATCGCGCGTTATAGGTTTCCAATCGCGATGAGGAAACGCCATGACAGACGCCGCCCAACCCTGGATGGACACCAGCCTATCGTCAGATGAGCGCGCGGCTTTGTTGGTCGGCGAGCTGACCCTTGATGAGATGATCAGCTTGGTCCACGGGCCGATGCCGAATCTGTCGCCTACCGTCCCGTCAGACTGTGCGCGTGGCGCAGGCTACATTGCCGGCGTGCCGCGTCTGGGAATCCCGGCGCTCAATGAGACAGACGCCAGTCTTGGCGTCACCAACCCGCGCAAGGTACGGGTCGGTGACGGGGCGACAGGGTTGCCTTCGGGCCTTGCTCTAGCGTCGAGTTGGGATGCCGAACTGGCCTATCAGGCCGGAGCCATGGTGGGGTCTGAAGCGCGGGCTAAGGGTTTCAATGTTCTGTTGGGCGGCGGGGCCAATCTGACCCGCGAGCCGCGCTGTGGTCGGAACTTCGAGTATCTGGGCGAGGATCCGCTGCTGGTCGGCGTGATGGCCGGGGAGGCAATTCGTGGTGCCCAATCCAACCAGATCGTCTGCACGCTCAAGCATTTCGCGCTCAATGATCAGGAGACGTGCCGCCATGTGGTTGACGCCCGGATCGACGAAGCGGCCCTGAGGGAGAGCGATCTGCTGGCCTTCCAGATTGCCATCGAGCGGGGCGATCCAGGCTCGGTGATGAGCGCCTACAATAAGGTCAATGGCGACTGGGCCGGTGAGAACGATTTCCTGCTGAACCAGGTGTTGAAGGGTCAGTGGAACTATCCCGGTTGGGTGATGAGCGACTGGGGTGGTTGTCACTCTACCGCCAAGGCCGCACTCGCCGGGCTGGACCAGGAGAGCGGCGAGCAACTGGACAAGCAGATCTATTTCGGTGCGCTGCTGAGAGAGGCCGTCGAGCAGGGGGAGGTTCCTTTTGAGCGGCTGAGCAACATGGTCCACCGCATTTTGCGCAGCCTGATCGACAAGGGCGTGTTGGATGCGCAGGTCGAGCCGCGCACCACGGACTATGTCGCCAACGGCGAAGTCGCCCTGCGCGCCGCCGAAGCGGGCATTGTGCTGTTGAAGAATGCCGATGGATTACTTCCACTGTCCCGGAAGGTGCGGCGGATTGCGGTGATTGGTGGCCATGCCGATGCTGGTGTCTTGTCGGGCGGCGGCTCAAGTCAAGTCATTGCGGCGGGCGAAGGTGGTCGCGAAATCGTGCCCGCGCAGGACGGCATGATCCCTCGAACTCAGGTCTATCATGCACCGGCACCGCGTTCGGAAGTCGAGAAACAAGCCCCGCAAAGCCACGTACTGTTTGCCGATGGGCGTGATCAGGCTGAGGCTGCCGAGTTGGCCAAGACCTGCGACGTGGCCATCGTCTTTGCCGTTCAATGGGCGACCGAGGCGGAGGACTTGCCTAGCCTCTCCTTGCCGGATGATCAGGACGCGCTGATCGCAGCGGTCGCCACCGCCAATCCCAAGACGGTGGTGGTGTTGGAGACCGGAACCCCGGTCTTGATGCCTTGGTTAGACCAGGTGGGTGGTGTTCTGCAGGCTTGGTATTCGGGAACCCGTGGGGGTGAGGCCATAGCGCGGGTACTGTTCGGCGAGGTCAATCCCTCAGGGAGGTTGCCGATTACCTTCCCGAACTCGACTGCCGATTTGGTGCGGCCAGAGATTCCAGGCCAGATATTTGGCCCACCCGTCGAGGGCGCGACCATTCCGACCTCGCATCCCGATGTGCAGCAGCACAAGGGCCGGATCGCCGTGGAACATCCCGAAGGCGCAGATGTCGGCTATCGCTGGTTTGATCGGCGGCGTCTGAAGGTGCTGTTC
>JANLPK010000061.1:0-1857 GCA_031367205.1 Alphaproteobacteria bacterium | reverse complement strand
GAAGCCGCCGTCCGTGCTGGTGCGCTCCTGCGCGTCCGCCCAAAGGCGATGACGGTCGCCGTGATCCTCGCTGGTCTGTTCCCCATCCTGATCGGCACCGGCGCCGGTTCCGAAGTCATGAGCCGCATTGCCGCGCCGATGATCGGCGGGATGCTCACCGCCCCCTTGCTATCGATGCTCATCATCCCCGCCGCCTATTTGCTGATGCGGCGGCGGACTCACGTTCAACACCAAGGAGAACCAACATGAAGATGCCAATGATACTTACCGCGCTGATCGCCCTGCCGATCAGTCTGTCCGGCTGTGACAAGAAGCCTGAAGCGCCAAAGATTGAAGAATCTGAGGCCGCAGCACCCGCCGATGCCATGTCAGGGATGGCAATGCCTGCAGGCACTAAAATGGGCAAAGGCACCGGCACAGTCACCGCGATCGACGCTGTCAAGGGCACGGTCACGCTCGATCATGGGGCCATTACCGAACTGAAATGGCCGGCCATGGAAATGGGCTTCACCGCCAAACCCGAAGTGCTTGCAGGCATCAAGGTTGGCGACAAGGTATCGTTCGAGATCGATTGGGATGGGATGAGCGGAACCGTGACGGCAATGCAAAAGCAACCCTGACCAGCGATGCAAAGTGACGGATTGGACAGAGCCGGATTGGAGCCGGTCCAGCTTGTATGGTTGGGCTGAGAACCTGTTGCCTGTTCTCCGAGGCCCTCCGTTCATGGGGGAGGCTAGGTTTTGGTCCTGGCATTCGATGGGTTGGGTTTAGGTTAAATCAAACACTATCGCGCCGTCGCCACACAATATGAAAAACTTCCCTAAAATTATCTCGCTCTCATCAAACTCGCCGCCTCCAGAATCTGGATGCGATTTATCAGGCGGTGGACTGGACTAATCGGTGTTAGGGGAACTCCCTTATTCTGACGCTCGCAGAAGGCCGGTAACTTCAACTTCAGTTGGGTCGCAGTGGGCGGCTCTGCAACTGACTGGAGAATAGCCGATGCCCAATGCTCGCATTCCTGTGCTCGCCACAAGCTTTGCGACCTGCATGGTGCTCATGGTGGCATTCCTTGCATGCGTTCTGCTGTGGGCGATCTCGCACGCCCCCGCCATGCACTTTCTGTTACCACACATTCTTGTTGGATTCCCGGCGGTCACGCCATCCGGCATTCTCGTCGGGCTCATCGGCAGTCTGGTCGTGGGAAATATCCTTGGCGCGACCTTCGCTGTGTCGTTCAATGTGTGGAATGCGCTCGCCGCACGGCTCTCAGCCTAGCGTCGTTGAAACCACCTGAGCCCGCCCGCGCTCGATCTGGGATGTAATTGGACCCGGGCCGAGCGCAGCCACGTTGGGGGCTCGAAAGGAGAATATCGATGAGCGCGCTCGTTGAAGACACACACGAGAGGAGTAGCTTCTCAGACGAAAGGCCTATGAATGCCTTGTCGAATCAAGAGGCGGGGCTGATCGATCGCTTCTGGCGAGCCGCGAACTATCTGTCGGTCGGTCAGATCTACCTGCTCGACAACCCGCTGCTTCGCGAACCGTTGGCGGCTGAGCACGTCAAGCCAAGATTGCTGGGCCACTGGGGCACCAGCCCGGGCCTCAACTTCATCTATGCCCATCTCAACCGCATCATCAAGGCTCGCGGGACTGACGTCCTGTTTGTCTGCGGGCCAGGGCATGGCGGACCGGCCATGGTCGCGAATACGTGGTTGGAGGGGACTTACAGCGAAGTCTATCCGGACATCGGTGACGATGAACAGGGGATGCGACGCCTTTTTCGCCAATTCTCTTTTCCCGGTGGTGTTCCAAGTCACGCCAGCCCCGAGACTCCGGGATCGATCCACGAAGGTG
>JANLPK010000347.1:0-2030 GCA_031367205.1 Alphaproteobacteria bacterium | reverse complement strand
CCAAACTCAGCAACTGCCGCACGACCGAAGGCCTGCGTGCGATCATCGCCAGCAACACCTGTGCCGGGCCTGTCGGATGCCGCCGCCCCTGCTCCCAATTCAGCAGCGTGCCCTTAGCGACGCCGATGCTGTTAGCGAACGCGCTTTGAGACAAGCCGGTGCTGGCCCTGATCTGGCCGACATCGACCACCGCACGGACTTATGAACAACAGCCTCGGTGTCCTTGCCCTGCGAAAACTCCAGGGCTTCATTCAAGCCGGCCATCAGGCCCGCAGAGACTTGGCTCATCGCGGCGCTCCATGGTGGAGGACCAAGGGTTTGCTCAATTCCACTACCTGAATTGGCATGTCATCCGCCACCGGCGCGCAGCGGGAGTATGCGAATGCGCGTTCGTGGCGGGTTCACAGTGACCAGGGCCCCCCGTTCAAGATCGCCTTCCACTTGACGTAGGGCCGTCAACAACAACTGGCCGATCACCTCGATCCGCAGATCATCAGACCTGATTTGCACCACGCTTGGCTTCTCCCCACCGGTTGCCGCCAGTATCTCTCCGAAGTCCAAGTCGTGGGTCAGCACCACCATGTGGTGCTGACGGGCGTAGCCCATGATCTCGGTGTCGGGTGCTCCAGCGGCTCCAACCTCGGACCAGTGCAGCACCTCAATCCCCGCCTCGCCCAGAAATGATACCCAGCGCGGCGACAGGTTCATATCGACGAGAAGCTTCATTCCCCCGCGAGCAGAACCTCGCGCTCCTCCGAGCGCCAAGCGGCGTAACGTAGCGCCTGCAAGATGTCCTCGCGGTCCAGATAGGGATATTCGGCCAATAGCTCATCGACCGTGCGGCCTATGCCGATCTGTCCGACCAGCATGGCCACGGTGACCCGCAAGCCGCGCACGCAGGCCTTGCCTCCCATAACGGCGGGGTCTTGGGTTATGCGATCCAGCTGTTCCATGCGGCGAAACTCCCAGCTTGCGCCGCTAGACTAGCATATTGGCTGCTCGACGTCGCGCCTCACCGCCGGTGATCACCCGCAATCAGCCGACGCATTCCGACAATAGCCTACCGCGACGCTGTCTTCGTCAGCTCAACCCGCCCCAGTGCCGTCTGGACCGCGTCATGATAATCAAACACCGTAAGGCCCTTACCGGTCGCAGGACCCGCGGCCTTGCGCCCGCAGACCCGTTCCAACAGGTCGTAATCGTCCAGGCCCGGCTCTAGAAACTGCCACGCACCCGGCGTCTCCACCGCCCGCAGAGTCTCGCCTTGCGCACTCACAAACCGCCTCGCCAAGTCCCGTGACTGGCTGACCCCGCAGATAAATTCCCGACGTGTCGCCACCATGGTGGCACCGTCCATCGGCGTCGCAACGATCAGATAGACCCAAGCCCGCAGATATGGCCCCTGCCGCTCCACGGTCGAGGTGTCATAGACCAGAGCGCTACGGCCCTTGTGAAAGCTCGCCACCGCAAACGGGGCGCTCGCCGCATCGGTTGCGGTCCATACGGTAGCCATCAGGGCCACAAAGCTGATCAGGATTTGACGCATAACCCGGCTCCTCTAGCGGGCAAACCTGGGCGCATTATGGCACGCCCACGCCCGGTGGAGAGCAAAGACTACAAAATCCGCGCCATCCCGCGCCTGCCGCGAAGCTCATTTGGCAAGATCGGGGCGACTGGCCAGAAACGCGGCCTTCTCAGCGGGCGTCAACACCTTGCCGCGCTTTTGGCGGCTGACCTTGGGCGTCGGCGGCTCAAAGGTTTTCGCCACCTTCTTCGGCGTCCCCTTCAGATCAGACAGGCGGGTCTTGGCATGCGGCGGTTTCACAGGCGCTGGCCTCCGTTGGCGGTTGACCTTCCAAGCCATTGCCAAGCGACCAACGTCAAGAGGCGCCCCGCATTGATCCCACGCACCGCCTGCGAAAACCGCTTGGCCCGAGCCAAGGTAAATGTGATCTGAGACAGACTGGAGCCCCGCCATGACCCCACAAGAGATATTGGATTTCGCTGATCGCTATATTTCCGCGCTCGAA
>JANLPK010000271.1:0-17781 GCA_031367205.1 Alphaproteobacteria bacterium | reverse complement strand
GTGGATTACCGGATCGTCGAGTCCAACGGTGCAACGGAAGGCGCACCGGCAGCCGGCACGGCGGAGATTGTGGTCGATATCACGACCTCGGGCGCTACCCTTGTGGCCAACGGGCTCAAGACCCTTAGCGATGGGACTATTTTGAAGAGCCAAGCGCAATTAGCGGCTTCGCTGGCGGTCGGCTGGTCGGCAGATCAATTGGTCGCCGCAGAGGGTCTGCTGCGGATCATTGAGGCCCGTGCTCAGGCCCATGAGAGCGCCACATTGATTTGGCCAACCGGACAGGACGACGAACCCTTGATGGACACCCTGGTCGCTCAAGGCGCGACCCGGCGACCCAACGGCGTGATCGTGCCTGTGGGCAAGATCGCCGCCGCAGCCGCCGTTTTGACGCAACGCGGGATCGGCCCGGTGACAGCTTCTCGCCCGGACTTTGTCTTTGACCCGATCTGCAGGTCTATTCTGGCTTTGCGCGGGCAGGTCGAGTTAAATTGACGGAACCGTCAAAATATCCTCGAATTGGGCATGTCTTTTGGCTTGAGGCGGCTTTCTCGCCAAGTTTTGGCCTTAAGACGGGCTTGACGGCATTGACTCAGGGTTAGAAATGCCTTCCCCTTGGCCCTGCGAGAGGCACAAAGGCGAATAACCTTCGGTCTCCGGCGTTTCGGGGAGGAAACGCCCGCTCTATACAGAGCGAGAGCTCAAAGTCGGCCCGTTGCGAATATCCCCCCGCAGCGGGCCAATTTTTTGTTCACACGACTATTTGACAGACAAGTCAAAATAATCTGCGGCGATTTTCCGGAGCGCCGCATGGTAGGGCTTGATCATTGCTGCCTGGGATCTGGAAGCTTGATCGCTCAAATCGTAGCCATCATCGGCGGGGGGCCGGCTGGACTAATGGCTGCCGAAGTGCTGAGCGCGGCGGGGGTCTCGGTGACGGTCTATGAGGCCATGCCGTCCGTCGGACGCAAATTGCTGATGGCGGGCCGGGGCGGGTTAAACCTGACTCATTCTGAGCCTCTGGCGCAATTTCTCGAGCGATACGGCTCTGCGCGCGGATCGCTTCGTCCTATGTTGGATGCCTTTCCTCCGAGCGCCCTTTCGAGCTGGGCGGAAGGCTTGGGTCAGGCCCTGTTCACAGGGTCCAGCGGGCGTATTTTTCCGACCGGGCTGAAGGCATCGCCTCTGCTGCGCGCCTGGCTTGGCCGCTTGTCGGCGCAAGGCGTCGTCATCCATACGCGCTCGATTTGGCGGGGCTGGGATCCTGACGGCCTATTGCGGTTTGACCAAGAGGGCGGTCCTGCCATCGTCGTCGCGCCCGACGCGACCATCTTGGCGCTGGGCGGTGCAAGTTGGCCAAGGCTCGGCTCTGATGGGGCTTGGGTCGATATCTTACGCGCGCGGGACATCAGCGTATCGCCGCTCCGACCCGCAAACTGCGGCTTCGATGTGGCGTGGAGTCAGACCTTCAAGGATCGATTTTCGGGCCACCCGCTAAAGGCCATTGAGCTTCGCTTTGGGGAACATCGCGTGCGGGGCGAGACCATGCTTACTCGCCATGGCTTGGAGGGCGGCGGCGTCTATGCGCTGTCTGCGCTCTTGCGAGAGGAAATCGCCGCGCGTGGATCAGCGACACTCCAAGTCGACCTGCGGCCCGACATGAGTCTTGAGCGGGTCCTTGGGCGGCTTGCTCGGCCCAGGGGCGGTGCCGCGATGACCAACTGGCTTCGCAAGACGCTTAGTCTGTCACCCCTTGAGACCAACCTGCTGCGTGAGGCGTTTGGCCCCCAATTGCCGGGCGATCCCGGGCGACTTGCCGCGGCCGTCAAAGGCCTGCCGATAGAGCTCCTGGCACCTCGGCCCTTGGATCGCGCGATCTCCACGGCAGGCGGAGTCACCTTTGCGTCCGTTGACCAGGGATTGATGCTCCACGCCATCCCCAACACCTATGTCGTTGGCGAGATGCTGGACTGGGAAGCCCCGACAGGCGGCTATCTGTTGCAGGCTTGCTTCGCCACCGGAGCCTGGGCAGCGCGCGCGATCTTGCAACGCGCCGGGATTAGATCTTACCAGATATGAACCCGGTTCTCCGGGGCCACATACATCTTGTCGCCGGGCTTCACGCCGAACGCCTCATAGAAGGCACCGATATTGCGCATCGGCACTTCAACTCGGGCGCGCTCGGGAGAGTGAGGGTCGGTGACCAAGTTCTGACGAGTCCGCTCTTCCGTCTTCTTGGCGCGCCAAACTTGAGCCCAGCCCAGAAAGACCCGCTGATCGCCGGTCAAGCCGTCAATCACCGGCGCGGGCTGACCCTTGAGCGAGACATGGTAGGCGTCCAGCGCCAGTAATAAGCCGCCGAGATCGGCAATGTTTTCGCCCATGGTCAGGTCGCCATTGACGTGCGCCCCGGGCAGCACTTCAAAAGCTGAGTACTGAGCGCCCAGCTTCGCCGCCTCCACCTTGAACTTGGCGGCATCTTCCGGCGTCCACCACTCGGTTAGGCGACCATCGCCGTCAGAATTGCGGCCTTGGTCATCAAAACCGTGGGTGATCTCGTGGCCGATCACCCCACCGATGGCACCGTAATTGATCGCCATGTCCCCCTGCGGATCGAAGAACGGTGGCTGCAAGATGGCTGCCGGGAAGACGATGCCGTTCTTGGTGGGCGAGTAATAGGCGTTCACGGTCGGTGGGGTCATGCCCCACTCTTTGCGATCGACGGGATCATTTAGACGGCGGCTCTGGCGGTCGGCCTCAAAGGCAATAGCGCGCGATACATTGCCGTAGAGATCGCCCTCCTTAAGGGATAGAGCCGAGTAGTCCCGCCACTTGTCCGGATAAGCGATCATCACGCTGAACTTGGAAAGCTTCTCAAGGGCCTTGCCCTTTGTCGTATCACCCATCCAGGTCAGGCGACCGATCCGACCCTTCATCGCCGTCAAGATGTCATCGACCAGGCCCTCCATTGTGGCCTTGGAGGCGGCGGGAAAATAGGTTCCGACATAGAGCCTGCCCAAGGCTTCTCCGATTTGGGTGTCGACCAACTCCACGCCGCGCTTCCACCTCGCTTGTTGTTCGAGTTGGCCAGCGAGGGTCTTGTCGCGGAACTCATAGTGGGCTTGATCAAAGGCTTTGCTGAGATAGGGCGCAGCCTGATCGGCTACGCCAAAGGCCGTCCAAGCCTTCAGGGTCGAAAGTGGGGTCTTGGCATATACGGCGGCGATCTTCGGAAAGGCGGTGTTTTCCGCCACCACAACGCGTTTGGCTCGGGTGAGGTCGGCCCCCTCAAGGTAAGCGCTCCAGTCAAAATTGGGTGCCAATCTTGGAAGCTGTCCGACCTCAACGAGATTATAGGTCTTGGTCCGGTCGCGTTGTTCGGCCCGGCTCCATGAGACTTTGGCGATATCGGTTTCCAGAGCGACGATTGCCTTGGCGTTGGCGGCGGGCTTCTCCCAACCCGACAGGGCCAGTATCTGGGCGACATAGGCTTCGTATTTGGCCTTCTGCGGCGCGAACTTGGCCTCGAGATAGTAGTCACGATCCGGCAGACCCAATCCGCCCTGCCCTAAATAGGTCGTGTAGCGCAGCGGATCCTTGGCATCGTCATAGACGGCGGCCCCAAACACCGAGTTGCCGAATCCGCGCTGATTCTCCCCCATGATCCGGGCAATGTCGGATGCCGACTTGGCTTTGCGGATCGCCGCGAGGCGAGGCGCGAGCGGTTTGGCACCCAGGGCATCGACGGTCGCCTCATCCATGAAGCTGCGATAAAGAATGCCCACCTTGGCATCGTCGCCAACGGCAGACTTTTCTAGCGCAGCAGTTTGGACAACAGCGCGCATGCGCGAGGCGGAGAGTTCGCGCAACACGTCAAAAGAGCCATAGCGCGTGCGGTCTGCCGGGATCACCAACTTGTCGACGAATGTGCCGTTTGCGTAGTCAAAAAAGCTCTGACCCGGCGCGACCGTCAGGTTGCGGCCACTGAGATCGTAGCCCCAAGGCCCCATCCGCGCGGCTTGCAAGCTGTCATCAGCGGCCAAGGCGGGCTGCGCGATCAAGACAAGGGCGGTTGCGGCACCCGCTAGCCAGAGAGTCTTCATGTCGGTTTTGCCTTATTCGAACCTTGGATGGGCCAGACCATGACGCGCGATCCCGATTTGGCCACGTTACTTTTTTGTTACGGTTGGCGAGGGTGCAGTCCCGGTCACTGGAAATGAAACCATGACCTGCGCGCCTGACTTGAAGACGAGGAAGACCGGAACCCGGTCACCGACCGATAGGGCCTTCGTCAACCCGACAAACATCAGGTGATAGCCGCCTGGGGCGAACGTCACGCTTTGACCGGGCAACAACCTTAGGCCTGCGTCCAACCGCCTCATCGACATGATGCCGTGTTCCATCGAAGTCTGATGCATTTCCACCCGAGCCGCGAGAGGAGACCTGATGGCTTGCAGGGTATCGGCGACCCTGCCGCGATTGGTCAGGGTCATGAACCCGGCACTGTTAGTCCCGGCGGCGGCCGGCCGACTCCAGGCTTGGGTGACTTCAATTGATGTCGTCTGGCGGGATTGAGCCTGAGGGGCGAGGGCCAGACTCAAAATGGCCGCTGCAAGGGAGAAGAAAATTCGCATGGCGGGCTAATTGAACGCTCAACAGGTCCTTCGCAAGCCCTGCAGGCCCGGTCATAGTGGCGACGCAGCGTGGAGCGTTCATGGAAGGCCACATTTCGCCCGGCAACTACAAGGATGTCGTGCTGTTTTTGGCGACGGCGGGAATCGTTGTGCCCTTGTTTCGCCGTTGGAAGCTCAGCCCAATCTTAGGATTCCTGGGGGCCGGAGTTGCGTTGGGGCCCTGGGGACTCGGGGCCTTGGCCGGTCGCTGGTCTTGGCTCGCCCCCCTTACCATCGAACAACCAGATCAGGTCGCTCAGTTGGCGGAACTGGGAGTCGTGTTCCTGCTGTTCATGATCGGACTTGAGCTGTCGTGGGAGCGGCTTCGCCTGATGCGGCGCTATGTCTTTGGGTTGGGCGGTGCCCAGGTGACCCTCAGTATCGCGGTAATTGCGGGTCTGGCAGTGTTTGTCGGCCAACCTGTTGCCACGGCTGCGGCCATCGGGGCGGCATTGGCGCTCTCTTCAACCGCCCTGGTCATGCCGATTCTCACCGAGCAACGCCGACAACACGCGCTCGCCGGTCGCGTGACCTTTTCTGTCCTGCTGTTCCAAGATTTGGCGGTGGCTCCCATTCTCATCACCCTGGCGGTTCTCGGACGTCAGGGCACCGACATGAGTCCGGTCAAGCTATTCGCGGCTTTTGCGCCGGCCGTGGCCGGGGTCGCCGCGCTGGTGATATTTGGCCGCCTTCTGCTTCGCCCCATGATGCGTTCGGTTGCCAGAGCCAAGAGCGAGGAGCTCTTCATGGCCGCCTGTCTGCTGATCGTGATCGGCGCCGGATTGATGAGTGCTGTCGCCGGACTGTCGATGTCACTTGGAGCTTTTATCGCCGGCTTGCTCTTGGCCGAGACCGAATACCGCCACGAGGTCGAAGTCACCCTTGAGCCGTTCAAGGGCTTGCTCTTAGGTCTATTCTTCCTCTCCGTCGGCATTGGATTGGACCTCTCTCTGCTGGCGGCCCATCCCCTTGAGATCCTCGGAATTTCCGCTGGCCTAATCACCGTCAACAGCTTCGTGGTGTTTGGGTTGGCTAGGGGATTTGGAGTTGCTTGGCGCAGTGCCACCGAAGCGGCTCTATTGCTGGCCGGAGGTGGCGAGTTCGCGTTTGTCATTCTCTCGACGGCAGCCGGCGATGGGGTCGTCCCGAAGGGCTTGGCTCAACTGCTCTTGGTCGCATCGACGCTGTCGATGATCTGCATACCGGCATTGGCGCATCTGGGTCTGAGGATCGGTGGTCGGAGAATCGGTGTGGAAGGGCTGGAGCCGGATCCGGTCGATCAGGCAGCTGAACCGCGAGTCTTAATTGTAGGCTACGGGCGGGTCGGTCACCTCGTCGGTGAAATGCTGGATCGACATCAGTTGGCCTGGGTAGCGGCCGAGCGCGATCCGCGATTGGTCGAGGCCGGCCGCCGGTCCGGCAGCGCGATCTACTACGGAGACGCTTCGCGGCCCGAGTTCCTCAGACGCTGCGGCCTAGAAACCGCCCCGGCCTTGGTCGTCACCATGGACTCCTCCGACGGGGTCGAAGCCGTCGTCGCGATGGCGCGACAGTTGCGCGCGGACCTGACCATTGTGGCTCGCGCGCGTGATGCGCTTCAGGCCCAGCGACTCTACGAGTTGGGAGCCACCGACGCGGTCCCAGAGACCGTGGAGGCCAGCCTGCAGCTGTCTGAAGCCGTGTTGGTTGAGATCGGCGTGCCTATGGGGCTGATCATCGCGTCGATCCATGAGCGCCGAGACGAATTCCGCAAGGCGCTGAATCAGCCTGAGTCGCTCGGGGGTCGAACCCGGCGATTCCGACGACCTACTGCGTCACAATCCTAGAGCATGTTCCAATAAGTGGGAACCGGATATCGGATCGAGGCTACTCTAACTTATTGAATTAGAGATCTTTTTTATCCCTCTGGACCATTCCGTCAAAAGGGAAATAGCCCTAGCATAGAGGATTTCCGTTGCAACGACGGGAACCGTTTGTCCACTAACGGGTTGTAAGGCGTCTATCAGATCGACCAAGGATCGCACCGACAAGAGATTTGCTTGAAACCCAATGGTTCAAGTTGCCTGTCGGTCGGTTTCTTGTATACGTTTGCGAGGATTGTTCGCTAAACCGATCAAAATGGATCGTAGTGTGGCTTCGGCGACACTTACGCGATGCAAAGACGTTGTTATAAGGGTGCAGGCCACATGGCCGTCGCACTAGGGCAGGAGAGGGCTCTGAATATGAAATTCAAACTTCTGGCAGGAGCCGCCTTTGCTGCGGTCTGCGTCGCTTCCGGCGCCTCTGCTCAAGACGCCGGCTGGTACGGTGCCGTGGATCTGGGCTATCACTGGCCCGATAGCTTCGAGGTGCGTTCGCAGAACGTTTCCTCCACCACCAAACCCTATGTTTGGAACCTGAACCAAAAGGAAGACTGGACCGGCTTTGCCCGTCTCGGCTACCGGATCAACAACAACTGGCGCGTTGAACTCGAGGGTGGCTATCGCCCGGGTGACGTCAATTCGATCCGAGGTTCAGCCGTCACCCAGTCCATCTTGGGCCTGTGCACTCCCGGTGTAATTCGTACCGTCGCCGCACCAAATTGCGGCGCACCGCGCGGAAATCTCCAGGTTTGGACCGTTATGGGCAATGTCCTGTACGACTTCATGCCGGACTCGGTGATCAATCCCTTCGTGGGCGTCGGCATCGGTGCCGTTCACGGAAAGGCTGACCAGATCAACGGTCAGTTCTCCAACATCACCGGCGCGATAACGGCGGCCAATCCGGCCTACCAAAATCTGACCATCAACGACACTGATACCGCTGTGGCTTATCAAGCCTTGGCTGGATTGGCTTGGAAGGCAACAGAACGCCTGAACGTCGATGTGACCTATCGCTATCTCGGCGGCTCGGACTTGAACTTCGGTTCGTCGGGCACTCACGCTATCCAGCCCGGCACGATCTCGGGCAACTATCGCGACGCGTCGGTGACGGTCGGTTTGCGTTACTCGTTCGCCGAGCCGCCGCCGCCTCCACCCCCGCCGCCGCCGCCTCCACCCCCGCCTCCTCCGCCGCCGCCTCCGCCTCCTCCGCCGCCTCCACCGGCGTATGAAGCCAAGCAGTTCATCGTCTACTTCCCGTTCGATCAGGCGATCCTGACAACGGAAGCCCAGGCGGTGGTCTCGGAAGCGGCCAACTACGCTAATGCCGGCCACGCGACCCGCGTGATCGTCGTCGGTCACACCGATAGCTCCGGTTCGCCGGCCTACAACGTCCGCTTGTCGGAACGTCGTGCTAAGGCCGTGGCTGACTCGTTGGTCGGTCTGGGCGTCGGTGCCGGTGCGCTGCAAGTCGATTGGAAGGGCGAAACCATGCTCGCCGTTCCCACCGGCGACGGCGTGAAAGAGCCTTTGAACCGCCGTTCGACGATCGACATCAACTTCTGATCTTGATCGCCGGCGTTTCGCCGAAATAACAGAGAGCCCGGTCGCAAGACCGGGCTCTTTTGTTATGGGCGTCTTCAGACCAGATGACGGGGGTCTGGCGAGACGCTATTCATGGTTTATGCCATCCGACCTTGCCCAACGCCTTGCCGGCCTCGACCAAGCCAAATTCGAAGATGAGCGCACCGCCATCGCTTCCCTTCTGGCCTCGGTGCCCCTGAACCCGCAGGCCCGGCTTGAGGTGATTGAAGAGGCGCAGGCGCTTGTGCGGTCGGCGCGGGGCACAGCGCGCCGACAGGGTGTGGTCGAAAATTTTCTCCAGGAGTTCTCTCTCTCAACCCGAGAGGGGCTAGCCTTGATGTGTCTCGCCGAGGCGCTGTTGCGCACACCAGATGAGGAAACCCGAGATCGCCTGATCGCTGAGAAGATTGCCTCGGCCGACTGGGCCAGCCATCTCGGCGCGTCCGACTCGTTGCTGGTCAATGCCTCGACTTGGAGCCTGATGCTCACCGGCAAGCTGATCGACCCCGACGAAGAGGCCCGCACAAATGTATCGGGTTTCATCCGCAGGCTTGCGGGACGACTGGGTGAGCCCGTCATCCGGCAAGCCGTCGCGGCTGCGGTGCGGATCATGGGCGAGCAGTTCGTTTTGGGCCGCAACATTTCCGCCGCCATCAAGCGCGCCAAGTCTCATGGCTACGTCTGTTCCTTCGACATGTTGGGAGAGGGCGCGCGAACGGCAGCCGATGCCGACAAGTACGAAGGTGCCTATGCGCGGGCCCTGACGACCGTAGGCATACAAGCTGGTGATCTGGGTCCGGAAGCGGGGCACGGCGTTTCGGTCAAGCTGTCGGCATTGTCTCCGCGATATGACGTCCGCCAGGAGGATAAGGTTTGGCAAGATCTCTATCCGCGCCTCCTGCGGCTGGCCAAGATCGCCGCCGACGCCAATATCAACCTGACCCTAGATGCCGAAGAAGCTGATCGACTTGTCCTGTCCCTGAAGCTCCTCGACCGCTTGGCGCGGGAACCGGAGCTCGGGACCTGGCGGGGTTTAGGGCTCGCCGTTCAGGCCTACCAAAAACGCGCGCCCAAGACGGTGGAAGCTGTTGCTCAGATCGCCCGCAGCTCTGGCCGTCGACTGATGGTGCGCCTGGTTAAGGGTGCCTATTGGGACTCAGAGATTAAGCGCGCCCAGATGGCCGGGATGCCGGGCTATCCTGTCTACACCACCAAGGCGGCCACGGATCTCTCCTACCTAGCCTGCGCGCGGGTGTTGCTCGCCGCGTCGCCGTTCCTCTATCCGCAGTTTGCCTCCCACAATGCTCATACCTTGGCCGCCGTGCGTCTGATGGCCCGAGAGGCGGGGGTGGAGCCGGAATTCCAGCGCCTGCACGGCATGGGCGAGGCGCTCTATGCCGCTGCGGCGGCGCGCTATGGTCCCTTGAATTTGCGGGTCTATGCCCCGGTCGGTAGCCATGAGGATTTGTTGCCCTATCTCGTTCGCCGCCTGCTGGAAAATGGTGCCAACACCTCCTTTGTGCATGCCCTGCTGGACGACAAGGTCCCTGTCGCGACTGTCGTTGGTGACTCCATAGGTGCCCTCGTGGCCACCGGCGGCGCGCCCCACCCGCGAATTCCCTTGCCATTCGATCTCTTTGGCGCGGCGCGCAGCAATACCCTGGGGGTTGACCTCTCCATTGCTGCGGAACGGGATCGACTGGCATCGGCGATTGCCGATCTGCTGCCCCTTTCTGCGGGTCCTATCGTGGCAGGTCGGGAATCGCGGCTCGGCGAAGGCACTGCCTTGATCTCTCCGGCAGATACAACGCGCACAATCGGCCGCATCTGGTCGACCTCCTCCGAAGATATCGGATTGAGCCTCGAAACCGCGTCGAAGGCTCAGCCCGCTTGGGATGGTCTGGGGGGGCATGGTCGCGCGTCGATCCTGCGAGCGATGGCGCAGGCTCTAGAAGCCAACCTCACCATCCTCGTCGCCATTTGCGCGCTCGAAGCCGGCAAAACTCTGGCCGATGGTGTGGCTGAGGTGCGCGAGGCCGCTGACTTCTGTCGCTACTATGCCCATCTGGCTGAACGCCAATTTGGGGATCCCGATACGCTCAGGGGTCCGGTGGGTGAACTCAATCAGCTCTCCATGCATGGACGCGGGGTTATCGTGGCGATCAGCCCCTGGAATTTCCCGCTCGCCATCTTCACCGGCCAAATCGCAGCGGCCCTGGCGGCAGGTAATGCTGTCGTTGCAAAGCCCGCCGAACAAACTCCGCTTGTCGCTGCCGCAGCGGTGCGGCTGTTCCATGCTGCGGGCCTCCCTAACGAGGTTCTGCATCTGTTGCCGGGCGACGGGGCTATCGTTGGCGCAGCTCTGGTCACCCATCCCAAATGCGCAGGCGTGGCCTTCACCGGCGGTACCGAGACTGCCTGGTCCATAAACCGCAGTCTGGCCGCACGTCCTGGGCCAATAGTGCCCTTCGTTGCGGAAACCGGAGGCCTCAATGCCATGTTCGTCGACACCACAGCCCTGCGGGAACAGGTGATCGACGATGTGATCGCCTCGGCCTTCGGATCAGCCGGACAGCGTTGCAGCGCGCTTAGGATCCTCTACCTGCCCAATGACACAGCCGACCTATTAATCGAGGGTCTCAAGGGCGCTATGGACGCTCTGGTGATTGGCGATCCTGCTGACCCGCGCACCGATATTGGACCGCTAATCGACGCGGAGGCCAAGGTCGGGCTAGAGGCTCACCTGCTGCGTCTGACCCGCGATGCCAAGGTGATTCATGTTTGCTCGGCCCCGAGCGGAGGAGCCTTCTTCGGTCCGGTGCTCGCCGAAATTCCATCTGCCGGCTTTCTTCAGAAGGAGGTCTTCGGTCCGATCCTGCACGTGGTGCGCTATGACGCCTCAGATCTGGAGGCCGCTGCTGCACCCCTGCGCGCGGCGGGCTATGGCCTGACCCTGGGAGTTCACAGCCGCATTGAAGCCTTCGCCACAGAGGTCCGCCGGGCAATACCCGCCGGCAACACCTATGTGAATCGCTCGATGATCGGAGCGGTGGTCGGCGTTCAGCCGTTCGGTGGCGAGGGACTCTCCGGCACTGGGCCCAAGGCCGGGGGGCCCCATGCCCTCCTAAGATTTGCGGTCGAGCGCGCGGTCAGCATCAACATCGCCGCCCAAGGCGGTGATCCGGCGCTGCTCAATCTCAGCGCCTGACCTCTGGTCACACTCTCGTGAGCGGAATTTGGCCCTGGGTGAGAAAGCCCTGATTGATCAAGCCTTGGAGTTCGGCGTTAACTTGTCGTTAAGGAAAAAGATCAGGGGAGAACCCTATGTTCCCGTTGACGAGTCATTAGGCTTCGTGGCCCCATGATGTTGCGTATCGGGGCGGGGCGCCCACTAGATGTAGTGACTATCCGGTTGAGGAGGGCTTTAACCGGGAAGCGCCTGATAGTTATGGGTTTTGGGTTATGAGCGGCAAAGAAGCAGCAGTACGGTCGATCTCAGAGGTGGCGTCAGCGGCCCTGGAGCGAGTCGAACGTCCCCAATTGCAGTTGGTCCGCAAGGTCGTGGTCGACCGTTCGCGCGATTCTCTGCTGACCGATTTCGGCAAGACGACCCTAGAAGACCGCTATCTGCTGGCCGGCGAGAGTTATCAGGACATGTTCGCCCGCGTGGCGACCGCCTATGCTGATGATGCCGACCATGCTCAGCGGGTCTATGATTATATCTCCAAGCTCTGGTTTATGCCCTCCACGCCGGTGCTGTCCAATGGTGGGGCCGATCGCGGCCTGCCCATCTCTTGCTTTCTAAATTCGGTTGGTGATTCGCTGGGTGCCATCCAGAGCGTCTGGAACGAGAATGTCGCGCTGGCGTCCAATGGCGGCGGCATCGGCACCTATTGGGGCGGGGTTCGGTCCATTGGCGAGAAGGTCAAGGGTGCGGGTCAGACCAGCGGCATCATCCCCTTCATCCGGGTGATGGATAGCCTCACCCTAGCCATCAGCCAGGGCTCCCTGCGTCGTGGCTCAGCGGCGGTCTATCTGGATATCCACCACCCGGAGATCGAAGAGTTCTTGGAGATCCGCAAACCCTCCGGCGACTTCAATCGCAAGTCGCTCAACCTGCACCACGGCATCTCGATCAGCGATGAGTTCATGGAAGCCGTGCGCGAGGGCGCGATGTTCGGCCTGCGCTCGCCCAAGAACAACGAAGTCCTGCGCGAGGTCGATGCGCGTTCCCTTTGGCAGAAGATCCTGGAAATCCGCCTGCAAACCGGCGAGCCCTATCTGATCTTCTCAGACACCGTGAACCGCTCCATGCCGCAGCATCAGCGTGAACTCGGCCTGTCGGTGCGCCAGTCGAACCTCTGCTCGGAGATCATGCTGCACACCGGTGTCGATCACCTGGGCAATGACCGCACGGCGGTTTGCTGTCTCTCCTCGGTCAATGCCGAGACCTTCATGGAGTGGCGCGATCACCCGACTTTCGTGGAAGACGTCATGCGTTTCCTCGACAATGTGCTGCAGGACTTCATCATTCGCGCACCGCCTGAAATGGCCAATGCCGTCTATGCCGCCACGCGCGAACGCTCGGTGGGCTTGGGCCTGATGGGTTTCCACACCCTGCTGCAGGCTCAGAACGTGCCCTTCGAGAGCGCGCTCGCCAAGTCCTGGAACATGCGGCTGTTCAAGCACTTGCGCCGCCAATGCGACGCGGCCTCTGCCACCCTGGCCGCCGAGCGCGGACCCTGCCCCGACGCCGCCGAGCGCGGGGTCATGGAGCGGTTCAGCCATAAGCTCGCCATCGCGCCAACCGCCTCAATCTCCATCATCTGCGGCGGCACCAGCGCCGGCATCGAGCCGATCCCGGCCAATATCTATACCCACAAGACGCTCTCGGGCACCTTTGCGGTGAAGAACGGCTATCTGGAGCGGTTGCTCGAAGAGAAAGGTGCCAACACCTCGGCGATCTGGGACTCAATCCTGGAAAATGAGGGCTCGGTCCAGCACCTGGATATCCTCAGCCAAGACGAGAAAGACGTCTATAAGACCGCCTTCGAGCTCGACCAGCGCTGGGTCATCGAACTGGCCGCCGACCGCACGCCCGATATCTGCCAGTCCCAATCGATCAACATCTTCCTGCCCGGCGATGTCGATAAGTGGGACCTGCACATGCTTCACTGGCAGGCCTGGGAGCGCGGATGCAAATCCCTCTACTACCTGCGCTCTAAGTCGGTTCAGCGGGCGGCCCATGCGGGCGGTGAAACCATCGTCCAGATGGAGACCGGCCCGACCGAGCGGGTCGACTATGACGAGTGTCTCGCCTGCCAGTAGCGAGAACTCGCCTATCACGGGAACCTGCGCCCGTCTTGGGCTCTCCTTAACGCCATTGATGCCAGTTTGGCGTTGCGTAACCCGCTCACCGTGAGAGGGTGGTGGCCATAGCCGCGCGGATACCAGCGGGGCAGGGGAGCTGACCTATGAGGTTGTTGGCGGGACTGGCCATCACCTATTGCGTTGTATTCGCGGCGGCTCAAGCCGCTGCCCAATCGATTCAGACCTCCAATGATGTTGGTGCCGCGCAATTGATGAATGCGGCTTTTGCCTGGAAAGGCGATACCCTGGGCGTTGGCGAGGCAATCGATTTGCCCCGATCCTCTCTCAGCCTCCAGAACGCCAAGTACGACCTTCGGCTAACACCTCATGCGGCCCTTGGGTCGTCCGACCGGGGCCGGACGGCTGAGGCCGGTGCCGTCCTCACCTTCGGCCTTGGCCGTCCTGAGTCTTCACGTCCGCCGCGCTTGAACCAAATGGGCCTGCGCGACGGCGCGCGCCTGGACCAGACGGGGCGATGGTACATGTTTGCCGCTGCTAGTGGTCGGGCTGTGGGCCTGAACATGTCTCACGATCGGGCCAGCGGCTGGGATCGCGCCTGGAGCCAGGACACCTCAAGCGCCTTGATCGGCGATGCGCAGCTGGGTCTCGGTTGGCGTCGCGGCGACATGCAGACTTCGCTCGGTCTCATCCACCGCACCGTGAAGGGCGATCACATGATCTGGGGCCAAGAGACCCGCGAGGATTCGGTCTTGGCTTTCTCGTGGAGCATGAGGCCTCAGCGTTAGGGCGATGTGTGGCCCGAGCTCCACTGGAGCCTTATCCCCAGCTCCATTCACAACATCTTGGGGCTCGGCGTTAACTCGGCGCTAGATGTTGTCGTCGATCAATGGCTATTGTCTGCGTTCGTTCGCCGATTCCGCCCAGCTAGAAAGTCGTCCTGTGACCCTCGTCAACCCGACCTCTGCCAGATCATCTCTTCCAGGCCTTCTCACGCCGTCCTTCGCCTATAAGCCCTTCCGCTATCCTTGGGCCTATGACTTCTGGAAGAAGCAGCAGCAAGTCCACTGGATGCCCGAAGAAGTGCCGCTGGGCGAAGACCTCAAGGATTGGGCGACCAAGCTCAATGACCGCGAACGCAACCTGCTGACCCAGATTTTCCGCTTCTTCACCCAGTCCGATGTCGAGGTGAACGACAACTATATGGAGCGCTATAGCCGCGTCTTCAAACCGACCGAAGTTAAGATGATGCTGGCCTCGTTCTCCAATATGGAGACGATTCATATCGCGGCCTATGCCCTGCTGCTCGAAACCATCGGCATGCCGGACTCAGAATTCACCGCCTTCCTGGAGTTCCAGGAAATGCGCGACAAGCACGACTACATGCAAAAATTCGGCGTCGAGACCAATGCCGACATCGCCCGCACGCTGGCCATGTTCGGCGGCTTCACCGAGGGGCTACAGCTGTTCGCCTCCTTCGCCATGCTGATGAACTTCCCGCGCCACAACAAGATGAAGGGCATGGGCCAGATCGTCTCCTGGTCGGTCCGCGATGAGAGCCTGCATTGCGAGGGCATCATCAAGCTCTATCACGCCTTCAATGCCGAGACCGGCGTGGTCACCAAGTCGGTGGCCGACGACATCATCGACTGTTGCAAGACCGTGGTGACCATGGAGGATGCCTTTATCGACCTAGCCTTCAGCGCTGGCGACATCCAGGGCATGACGCCCGAAGACATCAAGGCCTATATCCGCTTCATCGCCGACTGGCGCCTGCGCCAACTGCACTTGCCGGAAGTCTACGGCGCCAAGGAAAACCCGCTGCCCTGGTTGCAGTCTATGCTCTCAGGTGTCGAACACGCCAACTTCTTCGAGGCCCGCTCCACCGAATACTCCAAGGCCGCCACCAAGGGCCAATGGCACGGCGACGCCGGCGTCTGGGGCGAATTCGACAAGCTGATGGGTCGGCGGACGGAGACGGCGGTTCCGGCGGAATAGGGCCCCCAATGCTCCACCTTTGGGGGAGCTGTCAGCGAAGCTGACTGAGGGGGTTGAAGTGCGCAGGCCGGTGGGCTGAAACCCCCTCCGTCTCGACGGGTGTTACCCGCCGATCCACCTCCCCCAAATCGCGCTGCGCGCTGGTGGAGGATTTAGGCCTTCACAGGCTCCTCGATCTCGCCTTCCCATTTGGCGACCACGGCGCTGGCGACGGAGTTGCCCACCACATTGGTGGCTGACCTGCCCATGTCGAGCAGCTGGTCCACCGCCAGGATCAGGCCGATCCCGGCTTCGGGCAATTTGAAGTAAGAGAGCGTCGCGGCGATCACCACGATGGAGGCTTTCGGCACGCCGGCCATGCCTTTCGACGTGATCATCAGTAGGCCCAGCATGGTGATCTGTTGCGCCAGCGTCAGGTGCACGCCGTAAATCTGGGCAATGAACAGGGTGGCAAAGGTGCAATACATCATCGAACCGTCCAGATTGAACGAGTAGCCCAGCGGCAGCACGAAGCTCGCCACCTTGCGCGATACGCCAAATTTCTGCAGCGCCTCTAGCGTGCCCGGATAGGCTGCTTCCGATGAGGCCGTCGAGAAAGCCAGCAGCATCGGCTGGCGAATACCGGCGATCAAGCTCAGGGCTCGGCGTCCTACAAACAGGACCAAGGCTCCCAACAACAGCATCCAAAGGATGCCGAGCGACGCATAGAAGCCCAAGATGAACTTGGCGTAGGCCCCGAGGATATCGAGCCCCTTGGTGGCAACAATCGCCGCCAACGACGAGAAGATCGCCAAGGGGGAAGCTGCCATCACATAGCTGGTCACCTTCAGCATGATCGCCGAAATCTGCTCCACCAGAACCAGGACCGCAGGGGCCTTGTCGTCGATGGCTGAAACCGCCGTGCCGATAAAGATCGAGAAGATCACAATGGGCAGGATCTCGTTATTGGCCATCGCCTTGATGATTGAGTCTGGGATCAGGTGGGTGGTCAAAAATTCTTTCAGGGTTAGCTGGGTCGAGGCCGTGGCCGCATTGGCCGCGACGCTGGGGTCAACTGCCACCCCCGCGCCAGGCTGAATCCACTGCACCATGACGAGGCCGATGGTCAGCGAGATGATCGAGGCAGTGATGAACCAGGCCATGGTCTTGATGCCCACCCGGCCCACAGCGGCGGCGTCTTCCATATGGGCGATCCCGGCCACCAGGGTGGCGAACACCAGCGGCGCAATGATCATCTTAATGGCGCGCAGGAAAAGAGTGGTGATGATGCCCAGATTGTCAGCCACCGACTTAGCTTCTGCGGCGGGCAAATACTGGTGCACCGCCCAACCCACCAAAACCCCCAACACCATGGCGGCAACAACGAAGTATGTGAAAAGCCTGTTCATGCGTGTTCCCGGTTAGGTGACTGTCCAAACACAGACGACAGGTCTAGCGTCGCGTCAACAGTGAGGACGCACCATGGAACACCCCAAACTTGATCGTCGGCAACTGATTGGGGCTGCGGCAGTTATGTCTGCTCTACCCCTCGCCGCTCAAGCCACGGACAGTCCCATGACAGGCACCAAACCGACCTTCGCCCCCCAACCCAAGCCGTTGCCCTTCGACCCCAAGACCATCACCGGCATCTCCGAAAAGCTGCTCCTCAGCCACCACGACAACAACTATGTCGGCGCGGTCAAACGCTTGGCCGCTATCGATGCGCAACTCGGCGACCTGGATATGGCCAAGGCCCCCGGCTTTCTGCTCAACGGCCTTAAGCGTGAAGAGCTGTTCGCCTGGAACTCGATGATCCTGCATGAGCTCTATTTCGCCGGCCTCGGCACCCCCAGCCGCCCCGGCCCCGCCCTGGCGCGGGCCATTGAGCGCGACTTCGGCAGCGACGCCTGCTGGCGGGCTGAGTTCTCCGCCATGGGCAAGGCGCTGGGCGGTGGTTCCGGCTGGGTGCTGCTCACCTACAGCCACCGCGACAACCGCTTGATGAACCAATGGGCGATGGACCACACCATGACGTTGGCCGGTGCCACCCCGATCCTGGCGATGGACATGTACGAACACGCCTATGCCATGGACTACGGCGCCAAGGCCGCCGCCTATGTCGACGCGGTGATGGCCACGTTCAACTGGGCCAATGCGGATGCGGTTTATGGCAGGGTGAGCGGGTAGACCTCGACGCCAAGGCCTCGCTCGTGTAGCCAATCGGCACCGCAGCCGAGCCAAAACCTTGCCCGACGTCTTCCTCTCCTACAGCCACACTGACCGCGCCGCTGTCCAGCGGTTTGCGGCGGCGTTTGAGGCGGAGGGGCTGGAGGTCTGGTGGGACAATATCCTGCGCTCGG
>JANLPK010000333.1:0-2194 GCA_031367205.1 Alphaproteobacteria bacterium | reverse complement strand
CTATCCGCTGATCGCCGTGCGCCTGGGCCTCACCAACGCCCAGTCTGGTGTGTTCCTCGGCGGCACGATCCATGATGTGGCTCAGGTGGTGGGCGCGGGCTATTCGATCTCGCCCGGCACAGGCGATGTCGCCACCTATGTGAAACTGCTGCGCGTGGCCATGTTGGCCCCTGTGGTTTTTGCCGTCTCCATTATCGCGGTGCGTTCGAGCACGGGCAGCGGCGGGGGTAAGATCCCGACCCCGCCGATTTTCCTTCTGGCCTTCGCCGCCCTGGTGACCGTCAACAGCCTGGGCTGGCTTCCCAAGCCTGTGGTCACAGGCGTCACCAGCCTCTCCAGCTGGTGCCTCGTCACCGCCATCGCCGCGCTTGGAATGAAAACCTCGTTTAAGGATGTCGCAGCGGTGGGCTGGCGGCCCGTCGCCCTGATGGTGGGCGAGACCCTGTGGATCGGGCTTTTTGTGCTGAGCGCGGTGCTGCTGACGCGGGGCGGCTAGACCTTGGACTTCCAGGCCAAGAACTCCGCCGTCTTCAGCAACCGCTGCCCATAGGCATCGGCCACCGCAGACCCAGTCTCGATCTGATAAGTCTCAAACCGCGTCGCCACGGGGGTATAGAAGGCGTCGGCAATCGACCAATCCCCCAGCAGGAACGGCCCGCCAAACCGCGCCAAGAGCTCAGACCAAATCTCGCTTATCCGTCGCACATTCATCCGCGCGGCATCTGAGATGTCCGTCGCGCGGGGCTCTGCCTCCAGCATCATGGGGCACTCTGCCCGCAGGGCTTGAAACCCCGAGTGCATCTCCGCCGTGGCCGCGCGGCCAAGGGCCCGCTTGCGCGGATCATCGGGCCACAGCTTGGCCGCCGGGAAGGCCTCTTGCAAATATTCGCAGATCGCCAGGGAATCCACGATCACTGTCCCATCGACCTTCAGGGCCGGCACCAACCCCGACGGCGAGTGAGGAAGGATCGCCTCGCGAGTCATGTCGTTGTCCTGACGCAACGGGATCAGGATCTCGGTGAAGTCCGCCCCGGTACGCTTCATCGCCAGCCAGGGCCGCATCGACCAGCTCGACCATTTCGGGGTGCCGATCACCAATTCCATCGTCCAAGCTCCGCAAACATTGCACGCGCCCTATTGGCGGGATCGCATTTCCAACGTCTAGTGGCGGCAACAACAAAATAATCTCGAGGAAACGCTCTATGTCCGAGGCCAACGCTCCGGCCCCGCTTGGTGCCAGTATCGCAGACCCTAGCGAACCTGCCGTTCCATTAGTCTCAGCCCCCTACCGCCGCTATGCTCTGGTCGTGCTGCTCCTGGTCTATACGGTCAATTTTCTGGATCGGCAGGTGGTCAGCATCCTGGCCGAACCGATCAAAAACGACTTGCACATCGCCGACTGGCAGATCGGCCTGATGACTGGCTTTGCCTTTGCCATGTTCTATTGCGTGCTGGGTTTGCCGATTGCGCGCCTAGCCGAAAGCTTCAACCGGGTCTGGATCATTGGGGCATCGCTCACGGTCTGGAGCGGGTTCACAATAGCCTGCGGACAGGCGGGCAACTTCGTCCAGCTTGTGTTGGCGCGCATTGGCGTCGGGGTCGGCGAGGCCGGCTGCACGCCGACCTCCCACTCCCTCATTGCCGACTACGTTCCCAAGGAACAACGCGCCTCAGCCCTGGCCTTCTTCTCCATCGGCACGCCCCTTGGCGGCCTGCTGGGCCTGACCACCGGCGGCATCATGGCCGATCTCTGGGGGTGGCGCACGGCCTTCCTTATGGCCGGATTGCCAGGCCTCATTCTGACCGTTGTGGTCCTGCTGACCCTCAAGGAACCCCGCAAAATGATCGCCTCGGACGCGGTGCGGCACGTGCCGGGCAAGGGCCATTTTGCTATGACTTTGAAGTACTTGATGGCCAAACGGACGTTCTGGTTGATCGCCTTCGCAGCGGCTACACAGGCTTTCATCGGCTATGGCAATGCGCCATTCACGGCCTCGTTCTTCTTCCGCAATCACACCGCAGAGGTTGCGCATCTAGCCTCGTTGTTTGGCCTGAAGTCGGCGGGTTTCCTGGGGCTCGCCCTGGGTCTGATGGGCGGCACCGCCGGCATCATCTCCAGCTGGGTCGGCGGTTGGTTGGCGGACAAGGCGGCTAAGAAAGACATCCGCGCCTATATGACAGTTCCGGCCATCGC
>JANLPK010000310.1:0-3326 GCA_031367205.1 Alphaproteobacteria bacterium | reverse complement strand
GCGGGCTCAGGGACGCCGCCAACTGGCCTGCTGGTGAAACTCACATCGTCCAACCCGGCGACTGACCGTCCGCCAGCATAATAGAAGCCGAGCGTGGTAGATGCCCCCGTGGCTGTGATGGCTTGGCTGAATTGTGCCCAGTTATTCCCCAATCCCGGCGTCGAGCCACCGGTTGGGTTTGTCCAAATTCCAATACTGCTGCCGTTCACGAAGACATTGATAGATGTCGGGGCATCGACGAATGACCCCAACCAGAAACTCAAGTCGTAAGTTGAACCAGCTATAGTTGCCACGGTTTGCTCAATACCGACGATCGAGCCATTGTCGAATTGGCCAGTCAAGTCGATCCACTGCAGGCCGGAATGGCCATTATAGTAAGTCGGCCCAGTGGTATATTCGGTGTCCGATGTCACGGTTATGTTGTTCCCGCTGCCCACAACTTTCCAGCTGTTGTCGCCCGGGCCACCGAAGCTCGCACCGGGCGCATATGGGACAAAGCCGGCTTGAAACAAGCCTGGTGTGGTGACGATCGGATTTTCAAAACCGCCATCGATGATCAGCTCGGCAGCCTGCGCCGGCTGAGTGAAGGCCAGGGCCGAAGCGACCAAAGCAAGTTTGAGTAGTTTTTTCATGTAGTGCCCCTTGTGAACACGCCCAGACACGCCCGAACGCGGAGGCGGAAACGACCGCTTCGATTCCAAGAACGGAAACGGCGGGAAAAGCGGGCCACGTTGTTAGGAAAAAATTAGGCTTCTCAAAAGTGGCCCCTCTGCCCTGCCAACATTCTGTGGGAAAGGGGCACCGCCTAGGTGGGGCAAGCTTCAAGCTTTTTGGTGATTTTGTCGATCACATCGGTCTTGTCGGAGGGGCTGGCACCAAATCGTTTGTCAAAGGACCGCCACGCCTGCACCGAACGGCGGAGGGCAGTGCAATATTCTGACTTTCGACCCGCCATCGCCAGGATCTCGGGCCTCGGCAGCATAGCGCGCGCCTGTTGCCTGACTAGGTTACCCTCGTTGGGTGACTTGGCGACAATCGCGGCATACTGGCGGTCAATATCGTCTAACAAAGCCAAAGCTTGGTTGACCTGACCATGCATCGCAAGAGCCCCCGCGTGATCTCCCTCAAGGGACAGCAGGGCTCGCAGGCTGCTCTTATCATCAGGGTCTCCAGCAATTATTCTGCGATAGATCGAGCTGCCTTCGGCAAGGACCTCGACAGCGCGGTCATAGTGTTTGGCCTCAAGCATCAGGGCTTCGCCCTTAATCAACAAACTGGCGGCGTACCCATCGAGGAACCGCACATTCTTTGGGTGACGCCTGACCAATTCCTTCAGCGGAAGTGTCGCTTGAGTAGCATATTCGACGGACCCTGCTGGATCATTGGCATAATATGCCGCTTCGGCGAGTAATCTGGAGGTAAGGCCCAATAGGAAAAGCTCGTCGTCGGCGGGGGTTCGTCTCGCAAATCGGGCGGCGGCTGCACTTCGCTCCCCTAATAATATGGCTATCGCGGACTTGGAATCCCCCATCCACACAAGGACATCAGCGCGGCAATTGCGAACACTCCAACGGGCATTGTTGGCATCCGGCGTGCTGGTGTTCGTGAGTAGGGCCTCGGCAGAATCCGCAAACGCCAATGCTTTTGGGAACGCCTGATCGGAATAGATGCCTTTCTCGCATCGCTTAGAGCGTATCCGCGCTAGAGCGATTCTCAGCTTTTCCGCAGACGGATGAGTTTTGATCGCATCGCTCAAGACGGCATCACCTGATGCCAGATTGCGCTCCACTCTCGCGAGTGTTCCTTGAGTTCCGCTCCCAAACCTACCTCTTGAAATCTGAGCCAGACGGGAAAAGCCCTCGCCGATATCCAGAGCAAGGTCGGGGCTAGGCGTCTTGTTCCTTGCCAATTTCTCAAGATAAATTTGGCTCTTATTCACCAACTCGGCCCGCAGTTTTAACGTCCCGGCGGTATTTTCTAGGGCGTCGTACTGATCGTAGAGCATGTATGTCGCAAGGCTTCGGACTTCGTTGAACCGGGCTGTCGCCTCAGCCCGGTCCTTACGGGCCTGAACTGAGCTCAGAGTGGCAACAGCGGTCGCTGAGACTAGGGCAAGGATTGCGACCAGAGATGCCGTCACACTGAGCTTATTCCGACCATAGAACTTGGCTGCGCGGTCACGTGCACCGACCTTGCGCGCCGTCACAGGATAACCGCCCGACCACCGATCAAGGTCTGCAATCAGGTCGCCGACGGTGCCATAGCGATCAGCCTCCTCCCTCGCTGTCGCCTTGGCGACGACGGCGGTCAGATCGACGTCCCCAACCTCACCGATGATCAGCGAAAGGATCATCCCCAGCGCGTAGACGTCATCCGCAATAGACGGTGCCGCCCCGGCCAGACGCTGTGGACTGGCAAAGCCGCCGGTCATGGCTCCCACCGACGGCGATGGCGCGCCTTCGCCGGTGAGCAATCCCGCTATGCCGAAATCTAGCAGGCGGACCCGACCTTCGGCGTCTACCAGGATGTTGGAGGGCTTTAGATCTGCGTGGGCAACTAGGCGGCTATGGGCGAACTGCACCACGCTGGCGGCTTGGCGGAACACCACAATGCGTTGGCTTAGCGGCAAAGGCGCGACCGCCTCGTCCAGCGGCGCACCCTTCACATAATCCATAATCAAGTAGGGTAACCCAGCTTCGGTCTCGCCGCCGTCGGTGAGCCGCACGATATCGGGGTGATCCAGCTTGGCCAGGATGCGGCGCTCGGCCTCGAAGGCCTGCGCCGCCGAGCCGGTCAGGTGTGCATGGATCAGCTTGATGGCGACCACCTGCTCAAACCGGCCATCATCACGCTCGCCGCGCCAGACGTCGCCCATGCCGCCATAGCCGATCCGCTCAACCAAGCGGAATGGGCCAATGCGCGCGGGTGGCTCCGCAAGCGCCGCGCCGGTGCCGCCAGGGACTTGGGTCGCCATCGCCGCGCGCGCAGCATGGGCGAGTTCGAGCTTTGCTAGGCGTTCTAAGACCTGAGGTGACTCAGCCTTCAGCAGACGGTTGCGAAATCGCACATTTCCTGGCCGCGCCGCGACCCGCTCGAACAGGTCGAGCGCGCGTAGATCGACCTCAGGTGCGGTCTTGGTCACTGAGATAATCCAGGAGCCAGGCTCTGGCCGCCTGCCAGTTACGTTTTATGGTGCGCTCAGATTGACTGGTGGCAGCGGCGGCTTCCTCTACCGTCATGCCCAACATGAAGCGCAGCTCAACGATCTGTGCCCGCTCCGGCGAGAGTTCCATCAGGGCAGCTAGGGCCTCATCAAGATCGGCGAT
>JANLPK010000290.1:0-12264 GCA_031367205.1 Alphaproteobacteria bacterium | reverse complement strand
GCCATCGTCAAGGTGGCCGGCATGACCGAACACCGCAGCCACCGAGGCCCGGCCCGTTGCTTTGATGGGGAGCAGGCCTGTTTCGATGCGGTCGAGGCCGGCGACTATAAGGACGGCGAGGTCTTGGTCATCCGCTATGAGGGCGCGCGCGGCGGACCCGGCATGCGCGAGATGCTGTCGACCACGGCGGCGCTGAGCGGGCAGGGGCGTGGCGACAAGGTGGCCCTGGTCACCGACGGTCGGTTCTCCGGCGGCACGCGCGGGCTCTGCGTGGGCCATATCGGCCCTGAGGCTCAGCTGGGCGGCCCCATCGCGCTGATCAAGGACGGCGACATCATCAATATCGACTCCGACGCCGGGATCATCGACCTCGAAGTCGACCCTATCGAGCTGGAAAACCGCAAGCGCCACTGGAAGCCCAAGGTGACCAATTACGGGTCAGGGGCGTTGTGGAAATACGCACAATTGGTGGGACCGGCGCACCTTGGGGCTCTGACCCATCCTGGCATGGCGGGCGAGAGCCATGTCTATGCCGATCTCTAGGACCTAGGGCAGGGCGGCCACTCCAAACGCATAGGGGTGGCCGAGCAGCAGGGCTGCATAGACCCCCACTGCGATGGCGATCTTCCACCAGCCGATCTCGCCGAGCTTGAGCGATTGCTTGCCGCTGAGGATCGCGCCGAAGGGGATGTTCGAGGTCTTGGCGGCAAAGGCGTCCCATGATGCGCCGAGCGCGCGTTTGCGCTTGGCATCGATGCTGGTGGTGCCTAGCAGGGCCAGGATGAGCATGGAGCCGAACAGCACAATGCCGGCACGGTCTCCGTTGACGATCAGGTGGCCCATGGCCCAGATCGCCACGCCCCAGAGGAAGGGATGGCGGGTGATGCGCAGCAAGCCGCGCACGACGTCTTCACGCTCCAGCGCACCTTCCTGGCGGAAACTGGTGGGATTGGCGGTCAGCAGGCCGGGCACGATCAACAGCATCGCCACCAGCATCAGCCCTAGCTGGATATGCCGGGTGAGGGGCGTGATATCCCAATAGGCGTGGTTCCAGGCCGCCGAGCGGTTGGCGGCGTAGGCCAGGCCCAGCCAGACTAAGCCACCGACTGAGGCCAGTGAGAACAGGCCCATATAGGCATTCTGGCCGATACGGCCGACGATGGCGTCGCGGAGCTGAGTTCCCGAAACCAACAGATGCAGCAGGAGAAAGAAGGCGGCGGCAGCAAGCAGGGCGGTCATGACGGGATCTCACGTGAAGCGGCAATGTGAGACTGTGCCTATTGATTTACGCCGTCAAGAATAGTCGTCGTCGGAAGGTTTGGCGGGATTGTTCCAAGGGGCGGGGGCCAGCTGGCGGGCCGGGGCTGCAATCACCGGGGCTGGTGCCTGTGGGCCCTGGGGTCGGCGCAGGATCGCTTCGGACCGGGCCAGCCATCGATTGGCCTCCTGGACGGCGCTGGATGCAGACCTGCCCTTGCGGCCATCGTCACCCTGTTGCCAAAGATCGAGGTCGAAGTCGGGATGATGCGCATCATCAAAGATCAGCCGAAAGGTCACCCGGCTGGCGTCGGTCACAACCTGTTCCAGGGCGCGGCGGGGTTCGCCACGGAAGGTGCGCGCCACCACATGGCCGTCGATGATCAACTCGGCTCCCATCAGCTCGTCGATGCGATAGATCAGGCACCAGGCTCCGACGTCCGACGTCACAGCACATTTCGCGGCTTTGAAATTCAGTCCGGCGGCTCGGCCTCGACCAGGTGCGACCAACAGCACGTCAGCCTCTGAGCCTAAGACCCGGCGGAAGGCGCGGCGGATGCGGCGAGTCTCTTCAAATGACCATGCGACAACAGATCCGACAAAGGTCAGCGCAGCACCTGCCAATAGGATCAACACCGCCAGTCGAACAAACCCACTCATGGGGCGAAGCTACCGTCGAAATCGCGGGGCGGAAAGCTCATAGGCTGAGCTCTACCTCGAAGGGCACGTGGTCGGAGGGTTTGTCCCAGCTGCGCACATCGCGGTGGATCTTGCATCCCACCAACCTGTCGGCGGCTTGAGGTGAGAGCAGGGCGTGATCGATCCGAATGCCGTTGTTGCGCGGCCAAGCTCCGGCTTGGTAGTCCCAGAAGGTATAGCTCTGCGGGGCACCGTCGATGGCCATGAAGGCCTCGGTCAAGCCCAGCCACTTTAGGGCGGAGAAGGCTTGTCGGCTTTCCGGCTGGAAGAGGGCGTCTTTGGTCCATTGCTCCGGATGGGCCGCGTCGCGCGGCTCAGCGATGACGTTATAGTCGCCCACCAGAGCCAAGGGCTCCTCATGGGCCAACAGGTCTTGCACGTGGGCGTTCAGCCGCGCCATCCAACGCAGCTTATAGCTAAACTTGTCGCCGCCGATGGGATTGCCGTTAGGTAGATAGATCGAGGCCACTCGAACGGGATTTGGGCCTGACACCACCGCCTCGATATAGCGCGCATGATCCTCGGTACCCACTTCCAGCAGGTCTTCGCCGGGCAGGCCTCGGCGGATGTCCTCCAAAGGCGTTTTGGATAGGATGGCCACGCCATTATAGGTCTTCTGGCCGTGGACGGCGACATTATAGCCAAGGCGTTCAAAGGCTTCGGTGGGAAACTTCTCATTGATGCACTTGATTTCCTGGAGGCAGGCCACGTCAGGTTGAGTTTCCTCAAACCAGCGGGTCACAGTTTCCAGGCGGGCATTGACGGAATTGACGTTCCAGGTGGCGATACGCATGGCGGGTCCCGTGATGTGGCCTAACGATCTACCTGTCGGAACGTCAGCGCGCCACCCCTTCGAGGCCGGACTCAAGATGCTTAACTTCTAGGCCGACGCGATCTAAGGTGTCGTCAGCTTCCCCCAAGCTCAGAGGTTCCCTATGTCCAACTATGCTCGCGGACTTATGTTCGCGTCGGCCCTAATGACGCTGTCGCCTAGCGTCGCCTTGGCTCAAGGCAAACCGGCCAAGGCTACAAATGCCCAAAAGATGCAGGCCGCAGCGGTCACCGAAATTCCCCACTGCAACCGCAGGCTGGGCACCGTCTCCATCGCAAACGGCGACGACCCTTATGGTTGGACGCAGTTCAATCTCGCACCGCCCGAGAAGCTATTGAAGGTAATGGTTCAGAAGTCCGGTTGTTTTGGCCTAGTCGATCGCGGCGCGGGTCTCAATGCGGCTTCTACCGAACGCAATATCGGTAGCAATCTGGGCCTGCAGCGCGGCTCAAATGTCGGTCAGGGTCAGATCAAGGCGGCGGACTATGTGTTGATCGCCGAGGTCCAGGCCAGCAACGGCAATGCGGGCGGCACAGCCCTGGCCGGGATTGCGGGTGGCCTGATCGGCGGACGGGTCGGTGGTCTGGTCGGCGGCATAAAGACCCGCAAGCTCGAGGCCAATACGGTGCTCTCCCTGACCAATGTCCGGACCACTGAGACGGTCTCCGTCCAGGACGGCTATGCCGTGAAGAACGACGTCAGCTGGGGTGCCGGCGGCGGTGGCGGGTGGGGAGGTTTTGGCGGCGTGGTCGGCGGTGGCTATGAGGACACCGACACAGGCCGGATCGTCACCCTGGCCTTCATCCAGGCCTATTCGAAACTGGTCAATGATCTGGGCTTGCTCAACGACAGCCCGCCCCCGGCCCAGGCAGCACTCAGCAAGACCTTTACCGCGACAGCACCTTTGAACCTGCGTCGCTCCGCCGATCCTAAGGCGGCCTTGGTCCGCACCCTGCCGCCGGGCTCTGTCGTCTATCCGACCGGCCAGAAGAACGGCCTGTGGTGGGAAGTGGCTGACGAAAACGACAACACCGGCTGGGTGCTCAACTCTAAGTTAGAGCCGACGAGGTAAGGGTTTGATCACCGACAACAGGTCAAACAGCGCGCGGACTCAGAGCCTGGTTGGGTGGTGGGTCATCGAAGGCTTTGGTGGTCACTCAATCCGGTCATCGAGCGCGGGAGCGCTGCCACCCTTCCGGCCCATGATCCGATCGAACGCGTCGAAATCAGCCCGGTCGCGACGTTCAGCGAAGAAGGTTGCGGTGTTCATTGAAGCCAATTTCTCCGCAACTGCGGTCGCCACGAACTGGTTGATGCTGACCCCGTCTAGGCGCGCAACCCGTTCAACCTCAGTCTTGACTGAGGTAGGTAGACGAAGCGGATAAGTGCTTTGTTGAGTTTTCACTGTGTGATCCTTTTCAAGGCATCCGCCGGTTTCAGAACAGAAATGCCAAACCCCAGGGGCGCAGTCCCAAAGTCTCGAAGATTGAAAGTGACAATTGCTGCAGCGCCGCCGTTCACCGCGGCTTCAAGAACAAACTCGTCGGCAGGGTCGCGAAGCTGAGGCCGCCACATGAAGTGCGTGTCGACGGGTTCGACCATCGCAATCACCGCATCGAGAAATGTTGTGATGTCGGCGTCATCCAGCCCACTGGCCAGTTGATGCTCGGCCAATCTGCACACGGCCTCATACTCAATCGCCAGCGCGACATTTGCCAGGACTTGAATGCGACCGTGCCTAGCTTCGCGCAGGAGCGCAGCAGACGCTCCGCTAGGACTACGCATCGCCGCCACGACAATATTGGTGTCCAGAACCAATCTCATAATATTATGATATCACATTGCAGACGATATCACAATTGAGTTCAGATCGAGAAACTCACCCCGCAGCCGCAGCTGGACTTGGCATTTGGGTTTCGCACTTTGAACTCCGCGCCGGCCAGTTCGTCGATGAAGTCGATCTCAGAGCCCTTTAGCAGGACTAGGCTCATTTCATCGACAAGGGCCGCAGCACCGTCGCGCTCAATGCGCAGGTCGTCGTCATTGCTGTGATCAACCAGATCGAACTGGTATTGGAAGCCCGAACAGCCGCCGCCCTCGACGGCCACGCGCAGCATGACGGGGTGCCCCTCGGTGATCGACAGAGATTTCAGGCGCTGGGCTGCCGCAGGCGATAGGGTCAGGTCTTGGGTGGTCATGGTGTGTTCGTCTTTCGCCTGCACTATATGAGGGCGCTTGGTCTTGGCACCAAGGGATCAATATACGGAAAAGTTTGCGAATGATCACGCCTCGCGCCGTTTTTGCCGAAGATGCGACCAAGTCGCTGGGCCGGAAGATTGCCGAACCGGATAGCCGCACCCGCACGCCCTTTGCCCGTGACCGCGACCGGATCATTCACTGCAGCGCCTTTCGTCGCCTGAAAGAAAAAACCCAGGTGTTTGTCGCGCATGAGGGCGATCACTTTCGCACGCGGCTGACCCACTCCCTGGAAGTTGCGCAAATCGCGCGCTCGGCGGCCACAGCTATGGGCCTGGAGGCCGATCTCGCCGAGACGATCGCCCTCGGTCACGATCTCGGCCACCCGCCGTTTGGGCACGCCGGCGAAGACGAGCTGCAGGTCCAGATGGCGGCCTTTGGCGGCTTTGATCACAATGTGCAGACCTTCCGGGTGGTCACCGAGCTGGAGCGCCGATATCCAAAGTGGAACGGCCTAAACCTCGCCTGGGAAACCCTGGAAGGGGTGATCAAGCACAATGGCCCGGTGACGGGCAAGCTCAGCAATCCGTCCTGGAACGCGATCTCAGACTTCAGCGCGGGCTATGATCTGCGATTGGGCACCTGGGCCTCTGCCGAAGCCCAGGTGGCGGCCCTGGCCGATGATATCGCCTATAACAACCACGATGTGGACGACGGCGTCGCGGCGGGGATATTCCACCTCAAGGAACTGCTTGATGTGCCGCTCATCGGCCCAATTCTGCATGGGGTATTCAAGGACTATCCCGATCTGGATCAAGGCGTTTGCCGGCTGGAGGCGGTCCGACGGATGATTGGCGCGATGGTCGATGATGTGATCGCGGAAACGGAGCGTCGCGTCGCAACCACTAAGGTCAGTTGCCCCGAGGATGTGCGCCGCCTTGATCACGCCCTGGTTGGGTTTTCGCGACCAATGCTGGAGGATCTGGGTGCACTCCGCGAGTTTCTGAATAGCCGGATGTATCGCCATTGGCGGGTCAACCGGACCCGCAGCCAGGCCCGGCGGATATTGGCCGAGATGTTCCAACTGTTCATGGCCGAACCGGATGTCTTGCCCGGGGAGTGGTTCAACCAAGCCCAAGACCGCGACGATTACAGCCGGGCCCGCGTGGTGTGCGACTACATCGCCGGCATGACGGACCGCTATGCCATCGAGGAACATCGGAAATTGTTCCAGCTCGATATCTGGAATTGATGGCGAAAGACTTCGCTCGGGGCTACGAAGGCGCCACGGGGATCGCTAGACTATGTCTTTCCGGTGCGGATTGTGATTCGCGCGGTGCGAGCTTTCGGAGTTCCCGATGACTAATCCTGATCGCGGTGCCTATACGCCCCCTACGGAACCGCCGTTGTCCTTCGACGCCCGCAAGCCGGTGCGTGGGCGGGGCCCGGCCCCCATGATGCTGATCGTCAGTGGCTTGGTGCTGCTGATCCTGTTGGGCGCGATTGCGGTCTTCTACAAGTCGGGTCAAAGCCAAGGCTCGGGTCCGCCCCCGGTGGTCGGCTCACCTATCGGTCAGTTGAAGACGGCTCCGCCATTGGCCGAGCAGCCGGCCAACCCGGCGCAGGGGTTGCAGATATACCGTCAAGCCGAGGGCAAGGAGCAGGCGACACCGCCGAAGTTTACGCCGCCGCCCGAACAACCTCGGGCGCGGCCGACACTTTCGCCCTTGTCGCAAGCGACCGGCCTAGCATTGCCCGGAAACGCGCCGCAGATGCCTGCCAAACCTGTGGCGGCCATGCCGATGACGTCGCCGGCTCCCGCCCTCAAGCCATCGGTCACTGCGACTGCGCCCGCTGTCAAGATTACGCCGGTCCCGAAGATCGTCGTCGCCCCGCCGGAGCCTAAGCCGTTGACGGCTAAGGCGGCACCTGTGCCGGCGACAAAGCTGATACCCCCGCCGGCAATCAAAACCGCACCCGCCATCGTCAAAACCGTTGCGCCGCCGCCAGTGGTTAGGCCCTCGGCCGCCAAGGCGTTGCAACCAAAGGCAGCCACGCCGACCCCCAAGCCCGCGGCTTCCGGCCCAGCCGTCGCCAGCGGCGGGGCCTCGGTTCAGATCGGCGCATTCTCGTCCCAAGCCTTGGCCGACAAAGAGTGGGCGGCTGCGGTCAAGACCGCACCGGGCAAGGGCAAGCGCGTCGAGGCTGTGCCCAAGAATGGTGGGACACTCTACCGCACCACGGTCACCGGTTTCGGCAGTCGCGCCGATGCTACGGCCTTCTGCGACAAGCTGAAGGCTGCCGGTAAAGCCTGCTTTGTGAAGTGAGTTTCCATGCCGCCATTTTCGGCTGTGCCGGAACGGTGCTGACGCCGCAGGAGCGGACATTCTTTCGCGATGTCCGCCCCTGGGGCTTCATTCTGTTTAAGCGGAATGTGGAGTCGCCCGATCAGGTGCGGGCCCTGGTCGAGGCGCTGCGTGACACCTTAGGTGGTGCTGCCGCGCCGATCCTGATCGACCAGGAGGGGGGGCGGGTTCAACGTCTGGGACCACCGCACTGGCACCGCTACCCACCGGCGCGAGCCTTCGGCGACCTTCCGGCCAACGATCCCTTGCTGAGACGGGAGATTACTCGGCTGGGGGCACGATTGATTGCCCATGATTTGCGGGCTTTGGGGATCAATGTGGACTGCATGCCGGTGCTGGATGTACCGCAGGCCGGGGCCCATGACGTGATCGGCGACCGCGCCTATGGCGCAACCATTGATACCGTTGGGCAATTGGGTCGCGCCGTTTGTGAAGGGCTGATCTCAGGGGGGGTTCTACCGGTGATCAAACATATGCCTGGACATGGTCGTGGCTTGGCCGACAGCCATCACAACCTGCCTACCGTCGATGCGGAGGTTTCGGCGCTGGAGGCGGCAGATTTCGCGCCCTTCAAAGTGTTATCTGACATGCCTTTGGCTATGACCGCCCACGTGGTCTACTCGGCCATCGATCCCAAGCACCCCGGCACGACCTCCCGCAAAGTGATCAAGTCTGTGGTCCGGGAAGTCATCGGTTTTGACGGGCTGCTAATGACCGACGACCTGACCATGAAGGCCCTATCGGGTTCTCTGACCGATCGCGCCAAGTCCGCTCTGGCGGCGGGCTGCGACATGATCTTGCATTGCAACGGTGACATGGCCGAAATGCAGGCCGTGATTGCCGGATGTAAAGCCCTGAGCGGTCGTCCGGCCCGGCGAGCGCAGGCCGCGCTGGCCCGCCTTGCGAAAGTGCCCGAGCCCTTCGACGCTGACGAGGGACGCGCGCGCCTGGACGCCGCCTTCGAAGGTCGCTGGTCATGAGCGACACCCGCGATTTCCAACCCAATCTCGACTTTGCTGCCGCCCGCACGGCAGCCGAGGACGGCGAGGCTCTGGTTATTGATATTGAGGGTTATGAAGGCCCACTGCACGTTCTGCTGGCCTTGGCGCGAACTCAGAAGGTGGACTTGCTGCAATTGTCGGTCACGCGCCTAGCCGAACAGTATCTGACCTTCGTGCAACAGGCGCGGCGGGTGCGGTTCAGCCTGGCAGCAGACTACTTGGTGATGGCGGCGTGGCTGACCTATCTGAAGTCTCGTTTGCTACTGCCCAAGGCCGAACGTCCAAAAGCCGACGAAGCCCCGCCGGAAGAAATCGCCGCGCATCTGGCTTTTCGACTGGCCAAGCTGGACGCTATGCGCACGGCCGCAGAGACGCTGAAGGACGGCGCTCAACTGGGCCGCGATGTGTTCATGCGCGGCGACCCGCAAGCTATCCGGATCATTCCGTCCACGCGTCTTGAGGGTGACCTCTACGGCCTAATGAGCGCCTACATTTCCCAAAGACGGAAGGATCACGGACGGGCCTACACGCCGGCGGCACCCAAGGCCTATCCGCTGGAGGATGCGCGCCAGCGGTTGCGCGACATGCTGCCTGACCTATCACGTTGGACATCGCTGTCGGGTGTGGCCCCTACGGAAGGTGCGTTCGAGCGGTCAGCCGGGGAGGGGCCAAGCCGCGCGTCCTTCGTGGCCTCAACCCTTTCGGCAAGCTTGGAACTGGTGCGTGAAGGTGCCCTCGAGGCTCGGCAGTTGGAGGCCTTCGCCGACCTTTATCTGCGGGCTAAGCGGGGAGTTTTGGCATGAAGTGCTCGATAATGCTCCCCCTCTGGGGGGGCTGGCCCGTAGGGACTGAGGGGGTGGCTCGCGCAGGATTGTGGGCTGCAACCCCCTCCGGCGCTTCGCGCCACCTCCCCCAACGGGGGAGGATTTGCGATGAATGAACCCCTCGAAGTCTCCGTCCCCGATCTGGCTGATACGCAGCGGCGGATCGAGGCGTTGCTGTTCGCGGCGGCTGGGCCGCTCAGTCTGGACGACCTGGCCAAGCGGTTGCCGGAACGGTCCGACGTTGAGGCCGGTGTTGCGGCTCTTGTGGCGCAGTATGCTGGGCGCGGGGTGGAGCTGGTTTGTGTGGCCGACCGATGGCGGTTCCAGACCGCAACAGACTTGGCCTTCCTGATGACTGAGGAACGCGACGAGCCGCGCAGGCTCTCCAGGGCGGCCCAGGAGACCCTGGCGATCATCGCCTATCACCAGCCGGTCACTCGGGCGGATATCGAAGCGGTGCGAGGGGTCCAGGCCAGTCGCGGCACGCTGGATGTGTTGCTGGAACTCGGCCTAGTGCGGATGCGCGGGCGCCGCAGGACGCCGGGCCGTCCTGTGACCTATGGCACGACGGACGCGTTTCTCGAGCATTATGGTTTAGCCACCCTGGCCGATCTGCCCGGCATGGCCGAGATGAAGGCGGCGGGCTTGCTCAGTATGGATTTACCGGCCGACTTTGCGCTGCCCAATCCAGGCCGGCTGGACCCCGACGAGGATCCGCTTGAAGAGGATGAAGGCGTCGCGCCGGAGTTCCACACCGATTATCTGGGAGACGTCGCCGAAGAGCCCTGAAAAGGTCAAACCGCCCCACAACGGCCTCTGTCTTCGCGTAGACGCTATCGCATTGGCATGCGGCTGGACTATATTGCTGCCAACAGGATAGCGGCGACGCGAGGGCGTCGAGGCATAGGAGTTTGGTTATGGGTGCATTCAGTATCTGGCATGTCTTGGCGGTGGCTGTTGTGGCGCTGCTGCTATTCGGTGGTCGAGGCAAGCTTTCCGGCATCATGGGCGATGCGGCCAAGGGCATTCGGGCGTTTCGCGACGGCCTAAAGGATGAGCCGCCTGTGGCTGACAAGGCGATCGCCTCGACCGAGGCTGCCAAGGACGAGACGCGCAGCTAAGCCATCAACGGCTAGGCGTCGCTTGGGCCGGCAAGTTTAGGATTACGGCATGCTGCCCGAAGTCGGCGGATCAGAACTCGTTCTTATAGCCATTGTTGCGTTGATCGTGGTGGGTCCTAAGGACCTGCCGCTGATGCTGCGCAAGCTCGGGCAATTTGTCGGCAAGTTGCGCGGCATGGCGTCGGAGTTTCGCGCCAGCTTTGATGAAATGGCCCGCCAGTCCGAACTCGACGAATTGCGCAAAGAGGTCGAGGCCATGCGCAAGGGACAATTTACCGATCAAGCCACCCATGACCTGGGCAGCGCCGACATGAGCAAGATGTTCGATGAGATCGGCGAGAGTCTTCAGAGCTCAGATGTTTCGTTCTATCCTGGCGGCAAAGCCCAGATGGAACCTCTGGTGAAGCCGACCACCATCGAGATTGCTCCAAAGGTGAGGAAGCCGCGCAAGTCTTCCACGACCGCGACTATTCCAACCGTTAAGGCGGCGCCCCCTGCCAAGCGTGCGCGAAAAGACAAAGCAGGAACTGTGGCGTGAGACTTGATGAGCCGCAAATCCTCCCCTTTTGGGGGAGGGGGACCGCGAAGCGGTGGATGGGGTTGAAGCCTCGGGCGCCGCGCGCTGCAACCCGCTCCGTCTCGTCGGGCGGTGCCCGCCGATCCACCTCCCCCAAGGGTGGAGGATTGATCTGTGACTGAGACCCACGACGAAGACATCGAGGCCTCGCGCGCGCCGTTGCTGGATCATCTGATTGAGCTGCGCCAGCGGTTGATTATCTGTGTTGCGGCCTTGGCGGTCGGTTTCGTGATCTGCTTCGGCTTTGCCACCCAGATCTACTATCTGCTGCTGCACCCCTATGAGATCGCAGCCCAGCTTCTGGCGGCCCAGCGTGCGGCTGAGGTGGGTCGGGTTCATGTGGGGTTTTGGCAAGGTATTTTGCAGTTTCTGCACCTTGTCCCAGTACCGGCCAATCAGCCCAAACCTAGCGGTGGTGCGTTCGATCTGCTGCTGGCCTTAGTAGGCCTGAAGGAAGTGCCCAGCGTCGCCGGGCAGAACCTCAAGCTGATATTTACCGCGCCGTTGGAGTTCTTTTTCACCAAGCTGAAGCTGTCGGGTTTCGGCGCGGTGGTGGTGACGTTTCCGGTGCTGGCCTGGCAAGTTTACGGCTTCGTGGCACCTGGTCTCTACAAGCGCGAGCGTCACGCCTTTGTGCCGTTCCTCCTGGCATCGCCGGCGCTGTTCATCGCCGGGGCGGCCCTGGTCTATTACATGATCCTGCCTTTCGTTTTGTGGTTCTCTTTGTCGCAACAGATCGTCGGCGTTGGGGCGATCTCGGTGGAGCTGTTGCCCAAGGTTTCTGACTATCTCAGCCTGGTGACCACGCTGTTGCTGGCCTTTGGTCTGTGTTTCCAATTGCCGGTCATTTTGACGCTGTTGGGCATGGCCGGGATCGTCAATGCCAAGATGCTGGCCGAGGGGCGGCGTTATGCCATCGTGGGGATTTTCATTGTGGCTGCGGTTGTTACCCCGCCCGATCCGATTAGCCAGACCCTACTCGCGGCCCCGATCATCCTGCTCTACGAAATCTCGATTTGGTGCGTGAAGCTCATCGAACTGCGCCGCAAACGCGAGGATGCGGGCACCGACGTGGCAGTAGTCTAGATAATAATTCCTCCCCCAAGGGTGGAGGAACTTGGCGCATCCGGTCTAGGCGCCCATGGCGACGCGGACTAGGAAGGGCCGTTAACCCTTCCGGCGGCCACCATGCACGATATTCGAGCCCTTCGCGATAACCCCGAGCCCTATGAGAAAGCTTGGGCGCGCAAGGGGTGTTCCGGGGCGGCGGCGCAGGCGATTGCGCTGGATCTAGAGGTGCGTGCTGCCAAGACCGCGCTGGAGACTGGGCAAGCCAAACGCAACGAGCTTTCCAAGCTGGTCGGTCAGGCCAAGGCCAAGAAGGATGAGGT